>NZ_JAQSDH010000019.1 GCF_029945805.1 Flavobacterium sp. | reverse complement strand
TCATTTAAAGAAGCCATCTTTTTGGCTTCTTTTTTATCGGACAACAATGATTTAATTATTAATGAAATTACAGGAGGAATTTTTATTTAAGTAATTTAAATTATAAAATTAATGCGAGTACTCTCAAAATCCCGTTTCAAATTAGGACTTGAATGCCCTAATAAACTCTATTTTACAAATGATAACACATTTGCTAATAAAAAAAATGAGGACTCTTTTCTGAAAGCATTGGCTCAAGGCGGTTTTCAAGTGGAGGAATTGGCAAGATTACATTATCCAAATGGTGTTTTTATTGACACAGAACCTAAGGAGTATGAAAAAGCAGTACAGCTAACTAAAGAAGTTTTAAATCAAGAAAATGCGGTTATTTATGAAGCTGCATTTTTAATTGATGGTTTTTACATTCGTACCGATATTTTAGAAAAAAAAGGAAATAGTATTCGTTTAATCGAAGTAAAAGCAAAATCATTTGACCCAACTGATGAGAATTTATTTATTGGTAAAAAAGGAGCTTTGGTTAGTGGATGGAAACCCTACTTATTTGACTTAGCCTTTCAAAAGAAAGTGGTGCAAATGGCTTACCCAAATTTTGAAGTTGATGCCTATCTAATGATGGCAGACAAAACTAAAACAGCAAGTATAGACGGATTAAATCAATTATTTCGGGTTCCACTGGAAGGAAATCCTAGAACGGATATAGTAAAAAAAATCAGCACAATTGAAGAAGCTGGGGATTCCGTATTATCAGAAAAAAATGTAGATACTATTATTAATGCAATTATTGAAGGCAGATATAGCTATTCTGAAAATCTAAACTTTTCTGAAGCTATGTTATTGTTCAGAAATGCTTATCAAGAAAAAAAATATCTCAATTGGCCAACCAATTTTAGCACTTGTAAAAAATGTGAATTTAAAACCTCTCCAGAGGATAAAGAAATAGGTTTATTGTCTGGTTTTGAACATTGTTTTGGCAAACAATTTAATTGGACAGCAAAAGACTTTACAACTCCAAATGCAATGGAAATTTGGAACTTTAGAGGTGGGAATCTAATGGAAGAAAAGCGATTGTTTATGGATGATTTAGTAGAAGATGACTTCAAAATAAATCCAGCTGTAGATAAAATCTCCCCAAGCGCTCGGCAGTGGATTCAAGTAGAAAAAGCAAGAAAAAATGATTCAACTATATATGTTGAAAAAGAAGGTTTAAAAGCTGAAATGGAAAAATGGAAATTTCCCTTGCATTTCATCGATTTTGAAACAAGTACCGTTGCACTTCCCTTCACAGCAGGAAGAAGTCCTTATGAACAAGTTGCTTTTCAATTTTCACATCATGTTTATAATGAAAATGGGACTATAGGACATCAATCTGAATTTATAAGTAATACTCCTGGTGAATTTCCGAATTTCATTTTTGCAAGAGCTTTGCAAAAAGCTTTAGAAAATGACGAAGGCAGCATATTCCGATTCGCAACACACGAAAATTCCATTTTGAATGCTATTATAAAACAATTAGAAGTTTCATCGGAAATTGATAAATTAGAATTGATTGAATTTTTAAAAACGATAACAAATTCAACCAAAAACTCTGCTCAAATTTGGACTGGTGTTCGAAATATGATTGATTTAAATGTAATAGTAAAGGAGTATTATTACAATCCATATACTAAGGGATCGAATTCTATAAAGACAGTATTGCCAGCTGTATTAAAATACAGCAGTTTTTTACAACATAAATATAGTCAGCCTTTAAAACTGTTGACTCTAAGCAGTAAAAACTTTGATGAAAATCACATTTGGCTTGCGCTACTAAATAATGAAGTTGTTAATCCATACAAAATGCTTCCTCCACTTTTTGAAGGTTGGGAAAATATTGAATTGGACGAGAATATATCTGAAATGGAAAATATTTCAGACGGTGGTGCAGCTCTAACGGCTTATGCAAAATTGCAATATCAAGACATGACAGAAAAAGAAAGAAACGAAATAACATCTGGACTTTTAAAATATTGTGAATTGGATACGCTTGCAATGGTCATGATTTATGAGCATTTAAAGGAATTAACTAATTAAGTAAAACCCAGCTCTGCAAAGTGTTTTCAGTAAATGCCCCACATTAAGCTCATCATGAATAACTCATTTGATCTATTGTAATATTTAAGAAAATTAAGTTATTCGAATTAATCTCATGTGCATCGGTTTAACTATTTATGAAAACAATAAACTTAAAAAATGAAACTTACAAAAATAGTCCTCACATTATTTATTTTCCTAACATTTCTTGCCACTATGGCTCAAACAAAAATTTTCTATGCCGATGGCAACTATAAGGGAAAATTAAAATACGTTGTTGAGGGAACAAAAATTTATTATGCAGACGGAAATTATAAAGGCAAACTTGCTTTTATAAATGAAGGCAATAAGCTCTTTTATGCTCAAGGTAATTATAAAGGTAAATTAGCATGGCTTTTTGAAGGAGAAAAAATATACAATGCTGTCGGAAATTACAAAGGCAATCTGTATATGGTTATAGTAGCAGAAAAAGCATATTTTGCGGATGGAAACTACAAAGGCAAATTAGCGTTTGTAAAAGAGGGAAATAAAATTTACTATGCTGATGGAAATTACAAAGGAAAATTAGCAGAAATCGTTGAAGGAGGTCTGCCACGACCTATTTTATTTACTTTAGCAAACAATTAAAGTATAAATTGATTAAAGAGCTTAGCTTCCGCAGTCAAGTACACTTTTACTAAAAAATTAAAAACAAAACGCCCTAAAAAGGGCGTTTTTATCTAGTAAGCAAATTTAGGTCCAAAGCAAAATATTTTCGAACCCTCAAATAGTTACTTTTATATGCTCTTAAAATTTTTTAAATTTTTGTATGTTATTTTTCAACCGCTACTTTTTGCGGAATATTTTTTAAAATTTGCTTCCCAAGTTCTGCCATCTGCCGCCATTGATAACTTCGATACCATTTGATTTAAGAATTGATGCCGCCTGAGCGCTTCTCATTCCCGAACGACAACAAACAATAACTGGTTTGTTTAGTTTTTGTATTTCTAAAATTTTACAGCAGTATTGTCCAATGGAATATTTTTGGAGTTTTTGAAATGTCGTTCACAGAATTCACCAGCGGTTCGAACATCAATAATAATGGCGCCTTTGTATGTAAAGTCTTTTATACTTTCCGATTTACTGTCTAAACCTAACATGCTTAAAATTCCCACAATATTTTTTTTGACAAAGATAAAATGTGGGGAACTTTTATGCTTTAACAAATGTTACATTTTTCCAGATTATTAGTTTAGTATTGTGTTTTGCAAAAGTAATTTCAATCCGCTAAACATTATAGTACAAAAAATGCCTTTTGAAATTTTTCAAAAGGCATTTTACTATTTGTTTAAACTATTAATCTAAACCAATTCGTTTTTAAAAATTAATTCTAAACCGTTGCTAATTAATTTGGCAACTTCAGTTCGGTTCTCTTTTAGTTGTTCTAAATGAATGAGTACTTGTTCCAGTAATTCGGGTTGATTTTCATCTTTTAAAATCTCAACAATTTCAATCGACAACAACCAATCATTTGGGTGATTTGATTTCAAAGTTTCAAAAATTTGTGCTAAAGATTTGCTTTCTTTTCTTTCACGCATTGCTCTAACGGCTTTATATAAACCTTCTAATTCTTCTCGCTGTACTGATTTTTTAGCTTTTATGGTATGGCTTGACGGAACATGATTAATCATGTCAAAACTATTTACATCTGCTGGACCCGAAAATGCTGAAATCACTTTTTTACCCACAGCCATATCGTAAATACCCCATTCTGGTTGAAATAAAATGGTTTCGTTATGAGTAACGGTGCAATTTTTAAAACTGATAATAATAATTTCGCCCTGCAGATTTCTAGAACCTGTGATGATTTCTCCAGTAACTGTAATGCCACCTTCAAATTCAAGTGTTACTTTTTCGGCTTCATAAATATCATACGCACGTAAATCACGTGGACTCATGTCTTCAATGGCCAAATTAATTCCCTTTAACATACCTAGAGGACTTCCAAAACCATCTTTGTGTTGACTGGTTCCGTGCCCCACTAATTCTTTTTCACGATAGGATAACGCTGTTTTTCCTGTTGTTTGAATATAAATAGATTTTCCGTTGTGTTCAATAACGTTAGTAAAAATACCTGATATTTGCAAACCAGTACTTAATTCAATGGTTCCTATTGAATTGGAATCAATAAGTTTCTGAACTGCTTTTGGTCCGCCTTTTCGGACTGCCATAGTATTAGCAAATTCTTCTAAAACTTGGCTGAGGAACGCAAAATCTGGAGTTACATATAGTTGAGGTTGCGGTTTTGTGATGTCAAAACTTTGATCGGCAGCCGAAATATCATATGGAATTTTGGTTACTTCATCCGTCATGCACCAGGCGCTTTCACCAATGGAAGATAACAATCCGGCACCATATATTTTGGGGTTTTCAACAGTTCCAATCAAACCATATTCTACGGTCCACCAATGCAGATTGCGAATTCGGGCCATTTCAGATAATTCACCCATATTGTTTTGCAGAAAATCAACTTGTGCTTCGGCGGCATCAATATCGGCTTGTGGAGTGCCTTCTGCTTCTTTAATAATTGAAAGTAAACGCACAGCTTCGTACATTTCATAATCACGATGAGACGAAATCGCTTTGCATCCAATTTCACCAAAACGGCGCAAATATTCCGCATATTCCGGATTGGCAATAATAGGAGCATGTCCAGCACCTTCGTGAATAATATCTGGAGCCGGAGTATATTCTATATGTTCTAACTGACGAATGTCGGAAGCAATTACTAAAACATTGTACGCCTGAAATTCCATAAAAGCATTCGGTGGAATAAAACCATCTACCGCTACAGCAGCCCAACCAATTTCCTTCAAAATTCGGTTCATGCCATACATATTTGGAATATTATCCACTTCCAAACCGGTCTTTTTCAAACCGTCCAAGTAAGAATTGTGCGCCACTTTTGAAAGATAATCAACATTTTTACGCATCACATAACGCCAAACCGCTTGGTTGATGGGTGTGTAATCTGCATAATCTTGAGGCTTGATAAATTGCTTTAAATGCTTTGGTAATCTATCTATCAAGGGGTTGCTTTCAAATGCTGCTTCCATAAATTTTTAGGTATTGTTTAGGGTAAATTTACAAATCTTAGACTAAAGAAGCGTGATATTTATCATAAAAAAATTCTATTCTAATATTGATTGAGGAGCCATTTCCAGCTTTCCATTGCAATCTTTTTTAAATAAAAAAGGATTTCCATTGCAATCTGGGCTAAAAAAAACCGCAGTCTCGTCAATTAACAAGAATGCGATTTTAAATTATTTGTAAGCTGCCCTCTGAATACGTATTACTTTTTCTTCGGTGGATATTGTTCCAGAATTTTAGTCACAAATTCTTTTATTTTTTCATCCTTTTTGTTAGTGTCTTTTGTCAAGACCCCTTCACCTTCGCCTTGCCAGATCAATTCTTTTTTCTTGGCATCAATAATATCAATGAAGAGTGTTCCAACTGGATAGCTGGAAACAGCTGAGCTTCCGTTCATCATCCATGGATTCCAACCCCATCCCCAACCGTATCCCCAACCCACGTTGAATTGGTTTACGTCCACTTGTTCTCTTTCTTTGGTAAAAATGTTGATTAACAAATCGGGAGTTTCACTTGACATGAAACCTTTAGCTAGCATGATTTCTTCAATTGAGCGTAGAATTCTTTTTTTGTCTAAATCTGATATTTCAACTTTATCAATACCACTTTTGTAGAATGCATAGGTTTTGTACGAAGTAAAATCTACTTTCTTATCGTAATCTGCGTTAACTTTTACAGAAGAACAGGATGAAACGACAAGGAAGAGTAGTAGTAACGGTAAAATTTTAACTGTTTTCATATTTTTATTTTTTAAGTATTTTAGACTTCTTATAGTGTAAAATTACTATCTTCTTTACAGTGTCTAACCATATAGGAAGTTTAATAATCTAACAAAGAATCATCAACTACGTTAGGGATGGTAACTTTTAATAAAGGTTGCGTCTCCATAGCTCTTTTAATTGCAAAAATAGCCCCTTCATTTCGAGCCCAGTTTCTTCTTGAAATTCCGTTATTGACATCCCAGAAAAGCATTGACTCTAAGCGCCGTGAAGCGTCTGCTGAACCATCAAGAACCATACCGAATCCGCCATTTATAACTTCGCCCCAACCCACGCCACCGCCGTTATGAATAGAAACCCAAGTGGCACCGCGGAAACTGTCTCCAATCACATTTTGGATTGCCATATCGGCAGTAAACCGAGAGCCGTCATAAATGTTTGAAGTTTCTCTATAGGGCGAATCGGTACCAGATACGTCATGGTGGTCACGACCCAAAATTACAGTTCCAATTTCACCTCGCGCGATAGCTTGATTAAAGGCTTCGGCAATTTTAATCCGACCTTCAGCGTCAGCATATAAAATTCGGGCTTGTGAACCTACGACTAATTTATTTTCTTGAGCACCTTTAATCCATTGAATGTTATCGGCCATTTGCTGTTTGATTTCGTGAGGCGAATTTTTCATCATTTCTTCCAAAACATCACAAGCAATTTTATCTGTTTTGGCTAAATCTTCCGGATTTCCAGTAGCACAAACCCATCGAAACGGACCGAAACCATAATCAAAACACATGGGTCCCATGATGTCTTGCACATAACTATTGTATTTAAAATCGATATGATTTTCAGCAAATACATCCGCTCCGGCACGAGAAGCTTCTAGTAAAAAGGCATTGCCATAATCAAAGAAATACGTTCCTTTAGCAGTGTGTTTATTAATTGCTTTGGAGTGACGGCGTAATGTTTTTTGGACTTCCTCTTTAAACTTTGCTGGATTGTTGGCCATCATCTCATTAGCATCTTCAAACGAAATTCCAACGGGATAATAGCCGCCAGCCCATGGATTGTGTAATGAAGTTTGGTCAGAACCCAAATCGACATGGACGTTTTCTTGATCGAATCGTTCCCAAACATCAACAATGTTTCCGAGATAGGCAATTGAAACAACTTCTTGATCATGAAGTGCTTTTTTGACTCTTGGTACTAGGTCTTCGATATCTTCAATCACCTCGTTAATCCAGCCTTGTGAATGTCGGATGTGGGTTATTTTTGGATTTACTTCGGCGCAAACCGTTACACAACCAGCAATATTGCCCGCTTTGGGTTGTGCTCCTGACATACCGCCGAGTCCTGAGGTAACAAACAAACCACCTTTTGGTGCTTTTTTAATTTTTCGAAATCCATTTAAAACTGTAATTGTGGTTCCGTGTACGATTCCCTGAGGACCAATGTACATATAGCTTCCTGCGGTCATTTGTCCGTATTGTGAAACGCCTAACGCATTCATTTTTTCCCAATCATCCGGTTTGGAGTAATTTGGAATTACCATTCCGTTTGTAACCACAACTCTTGGTGCCTCTTTGTGTGAAGGAAACAATCCCATGGGATGACCCGAATACATTGTTAAGGTTTGCTCGTCAGTCATTTCCGATAGGTATTTCATTGTGAGCAGGTATTGCGCCCAATTTTGAAATACCGCTCCATTTCCGCCGTACGTAATCAATTCGTGTGGATGTTGTGCCACGGCATAATCCAAATTGTTTTGAATCATTAGCATAATGGCTTTTGCTTGTTCTGATTTTCCTGGATATTCTGAAATTGGTCGGGCGAATATTTTGTAGTCCGGGCGAAAACGGTACATGTAAATGCGGCCATATTTTTCTAATTCTTCTTTGAATTCGCCTAGTAATAAGGCATGATGTTGCGGTTCAAAGTAGCGTAAAGCATTTTTTAAAGCCAGTTTTTTCTCTTCTTCTGAAAGAATCTCTTTTCGTTTAGGAGCATGGTTGATTTCGGTTTCGTACGGTTTCGGATTGGGTAAAACGGATGGAATTCCTTGTTGTATTTGTTCTTGAAATGTCATTTTTTTAGACTTCTTAAAGTGTTAGATTTTTAGACTTGTTAGATTTTTATAACTTGTCGTTATTATTGCCTGCGTTAGGGATTGTAGCAAGTACCGTGTACTGCGGAAAGCCCGACCCTTGTGGTAACGCCCTAATTATTTTTTTATAGTTCCTGTTTTTTTGTCAAAACCGTACGGACAATGCCTGCAACCACTTCGGCAACAATAGCCACGTTTTAAGTGGTATTTTTCGGTGAAACATCGATAACCTTCGGGTGTAATGTAAAAATCTTCGCCTTCGATTAATTTATTTTCATTATTTTGCTCATTCATAGGTACAAATTTAAAGCTTTATCATAAATGTTTGTAATCGTTTCCAGATATTTAATTCCAAAAGGGTTTCGTGGAATCACTTTATTTCCTTTTATCGTTGTTTCAGAACCGGATTTGAAGCAAAATAGGATACTGATTAATCATGAAAGAATTCATATAAGACAACAATTGGAAATGTTGATTCTGCCCTTTTTTATATGGTATGGAGTGGAGTTTTTGGCTCGATTTATAATTTGTAAAAACAAAGACAAAGCTTACCACAGTATTTCATTTGAACGCGAGGCTTATGAAAACGAAAAAGACCTTAACTATTTAAAGCAAAGATCTTATTGGAAATTTTTAAATTATTTGAACTAATTTATTTTGATTTCGTTTTATCTCGGGCAAGTTTTTTTGCTTCTTCTGATAAAGTTTCTTTTACAGTTTGAAAAGGTGCTTTATTTCCAAATTTTACAATTCCGTTTTCAGACCAAATTGCTTTTCCGCCATCAATAGTTTCATCGTGCATTACTTCGGTTAAATTATGTTCAAAGTTTTTATCCAAAATTTCTTCAGAAATTTTCGGGTTCTCGTATCCTGATTTTTCTCCTATCGCAATCCAAGTAAAAGCGATGTTTGAATTTCCGTTATTGTTTTCTTTTATGGTAAACCCTTGCGAATCCAACGAAACTAAATATAATCCATTACTTTGGCCAATTGGAGTAACTGTAACTATAATGGGTTTTTCTGTGGATAAAAGTGATACAAAATTTTTATCAAAGCGAATACTAGCATTACCATCGACTAAATTTCCAATTCCTTTGGCATTGACATCTACATTTAAAGAAGTGGAAGCATAAGTGGCTATTTTATTTTCTTTTCCGGATAAAACGATAAAGTTTTCGTTTGTTATGGTTTTGCCGATAGTATAATTACCAAATCGATTGCCTGAAAATACGGTTCCATATTCATCTCCTTTTATCCAGCCGCCAATAACTCCGCCATATATTCCTAACCCTATTAGGGTGTTTACGGAATTTGAATTTTGACTGTTTGAATTCCCGCTAAATCTACCAGTAAGACCTCCAGTAGTATGACCTTGTCCGAATCCATATACTGAATAATCATTTCCATTGGCAGCATAATAGCCTAGTGCGCCAGAGGCAAAAAGGTCAGTTCCTAAAACACCTCCAGAGCGAATACTGCCAACATATGCATTTGAACCAACTGAACCAAAAACCCCAAAGGCATAGTTTCTTGGAGTTGGTACTACATACGAACCGTTAACTCCAGCGGAAACTAAATTTGTGAAATTTGAACCAGATGCTGTGGATGATGATAATCCTCTAACACCATTACCATTGATACCTGATCCGCTATATTCGCCTTGCACTGCTGCGAAGTTTGTAGCTCCTCCGATAACTCCACCATATACAGCACCTCCAGTAAAGGAAGTGTAACCATTTACGGCCCACGGGAATGTGTTATTACCAACAGCATTCATTAAGTCTCCAGGCAAAGTGGTGTTCAAAGTACCCACAAAAAATTCTCCTAAAGAACTAAATCTTCCCACGAAATTATTGTTGGTTCTGAAATCGATATTTTGAGCATCTGTGGTTCCAAGAAAATTAGTCCCGGCGGTTGTTGTATTCCCGCCATTAGTTCCACCATTACCGGTTAGTGACCATGCATTTGCTTCAGCGCCCGTTACGGATCTCCAAATAGTTCCATTCCAATAATAAAATCCCGGAATTACATTGTTTGGAAAAACTCCTGCAGTGGCGGTATTCCAAACTAAAGTTCCACTAGGCAAAGCTCCGCCCTGCGGATTCACAACAGGCGCTGAAACGTTGGTCGCAGTTAATATGACTCTTGGCACTAACATGCCGTTTGTAGTTGAGGTTATATCTAAAGCTCCCTGAGGCGTTGTTGTCCCTATTCCAACTTGCGAATGTCCAAGGAATGTGCTTAATAAGAATAATATGTAAAGTTTTTTCATCTTACAAGATTTAAATTTTAAGGACTATAAATATAAGTATATACTATTTAATTGTCTAATTTTAAGCAAGTTAATTTGTGTATAAACTAAAAAAACCTTTACTTTTTTTGTAAAGGTTTTTTTAAAGCTTGAGGCGATTATAATTAGTAAATAATTTTGCGAGTAACTGTTCCCCCTGTTTGTAATTTTATTTTCAACAATAATGTCGTGTTGTTTTTGCGCAGATTGGAAAGTATTATATAATTTGAATTTATGGTAGTATACATGTCTAATTTCTGTCCTAAAAGATTAAAAACTTCAATAGTTTCCATTTCGAAGTTATTCGAGCTAACAGCAACTTCGTTATTAACCAATACTTTTATAGTGTTCTCATCAAATGTATTAGTTGGGACTCCCAGCGTATTATTTACATATACTACTTTAAAACGATTACTAATTCCACCAGATTGAGTTGTGTTAAAATGGTATGGACTTACTTTAAGGTCATGGGTAATATTTAACAGATTATCTTTTAAATAAATATTTTGGTTGTTAAATAATCCATCAACTGCAGCAATTCCGATAGTGTAATCCCCTTGTGTAGGAGCATTAATTCCAAGAGGAACTTCATCATTTACGTCAAACGGTAAACTTCTGCCTTGAATATTGAATTTTGTATCTCCAATTTCTGAAAACAGTAAAGTTCCTCCTGTATTTTGCGTGATACAATCATAGAAATTGTCTACACCCATTGTTGCGTTTTCAATATATCCAAAAAGTGTTCTATCGGACTGCCCATTAGGATTGATAAAATCTAACCATATTCTGTTTCTTTCAATATTAGTAATATCAATTGCTGAAGTTGTTGTAACATTTGATGTTCGATAAAAACTACTATTACTTAATGAAGCGTTTCTTAATCCATTGTTAAATTCAACTGTAATGTTATCTGCTGCAGAAACCGCCGGTCCATCAATCATCTGAACAAAAAAGCCTTGACCAGATCCAACATATAAATCAGCCGCTGCCGCAGGACAACAGCTGGTTCCAGTAAAATTAAAGGTGTAATAATCTCCAGCCGTATAATTGTATACGAAAGAGGAATAAAAAGGATTAGCTATTAAATTCGATGGAAGAGTTCCGTGAGTCCATAGTCTTATATTTCCTAGAATTTTTGTACGGTTATCAAATAAGAACTGGCTCCCGCGAATCGCTGATGGATACGGGTTTCCAAGTAAATTCCAGTTGTCGCTTAAATACGATATTTCGATTCCGTTTGTACCATAATGAGTAGTTGTATTTTGGTCATTTCCCCTTTCAATTGGAATCGTTATAATTCCATTTTGTGGAACTCCTGTAAACGTTCCGCTCAACGTTCCTGATCCGCTATTGTAGGGAGCCGCGTTTGGAGCTCTCGCAATATATCCTTTTCCCGCAACCATAATGCTGCCTGGAGCATTTTGCCATGTCCCTTGGCCACCGTTTCCATTGGCAATAGTCGTATTCCATCTGTAAATTGGACCAAAAGTAAGAGGTGATACTATGTTGCTCACATTAAATCCGACAACTGGAGACGACCAATAGGAATAGTCTAACATTCTTATATTTGGTGAATCGCGTTTGTAGATGATATTTCCAGAGTTTAGGATATTGTTTATCTGAATCAAACTTGCACTGTTATTAATAGTAAAAATACCAGCGGGTTGAACTGTGACTTTATCTGTAATAGTCAAGTTTTGATTTGAGTTAATAGTAAGCGAAGCATTATTATACACCGCAAGGTTATAACCAACAGCATTAGGTGTGTTTGATATTATTGGATAAGGACGAGGAGAATTTACCACAGGAACTATGACACAATCAGCATTGGTAGGAACACCATTAGGAGTCCAGTTTGTCCCTATATTCCAATTGTTATTTGTGTTGCCGTTCCATACTTTATTTCCAGTAATAGTTACCACTGTAATATCGCTTACTTTTAAATTCCCGGTACAAAGTGGATAAGTAACTTCGGCCGTATATGTTGTAGTTGCTGATGGACAAACATTTATAACATCCGCCGTTCCCGCAGGTGCTGCAATTGGAGTTCCTGTAGCAACCGTTCCCTGATACCATTGTACAGTTGGATTTACGGAAGGACCATTTGGAGTAAATCGCCAAGCTTCCCCAGTGCCGTTTGCTACTGTCCAATTGGTGTCTAATCCATTTCTGCTTGGGGCTACGACGGCTGCTGTTCCGGTTGTATTTTGAACTCCTATGATTGCATTTCCATCATTCCAAGTTGCACAAATATTCTTTTCTTTAATATAAACTTCAATTATGTTGGTGTTTTCGTAGAGTACCATCATGCCTGTGTAGTAACTAGAGTTACATGCTGCAGAAAACATCGGGATTTCGTTCCAAGATGCGACAAGTGCTCTACAGCCTGAGTTAAGCGTAATTAATTCCCATCCAACTTGGCCTCCTTTACTTGGGTCAATATCGTGATACACTCCAAAAATAGTATTTTTAAAAAGTGTATTGTTGGGTAAATTGTTACTGAATGACCAAGTAGAATAGCCGCCAGGACTATTGGTTGTTGTGTCAAATGTTATTACACCATTCGATCCCATTAAACATTTATTGTAGTTGTTTCCGTAAAAACAAAAATTAAAAGGAAGATTAATAGTTGATGACCAAACATCATCGATGTTAACACTTACTGGGTTTTGTAAGCAAGTAAACTGATAAGGTGGAGCATATGGTATAGAGGAAACCGCATAATCTGTTGTCTGTTTGATGGGCAAGTACGTTACTTCTAAATTGGTACAGGTCGATCCTGAACAAAGTAATGCGGCCGGATCTACGCCACTTAAACCTTGTCCTGCAGCTACTGGAGTAATACAGGCAAGTGCAGTTGTACCAGTTCCCGAACCAACTGCGCAAGGCGTATAATTAGTTGGTCCAAACCAACTGCTTACATCAGAGCCACCGCAATACGAGCGCACCCAAAAGTAATATTTAAGACCTGGTGTTAATCCAAGTAAAGTTACTGTCGTTACTCCTGCAGATGTTGAACCCGTTGGTGTTGTGCCTGCAGTTGGAGCTGTGCCAGTCGTGTTAATAAAGTATTGATAGCCACCAGAAGCCGCTACGGAAGCCGTCCATCCAACAGTAACGCTTGTGGCGGATAAAATATTAGTGTAAAGATCAGAAGGAGACGGGCAACTAGGGGTCGAGGCGCAAATACCAAATGTTCCACTACTACCACCGTAACCCCAAACTCTGACATAAATTATTTGGCCTGGTGTTAAACCAGTTAAATTAATATTTGACATTAGGGAGAAAATAATGGGGTCATCATCATTACATTCTAATAAAGTTAATGAACCACAAGTGCCAGAATAGAAAGCCATGCCGCTATCAGTTATGCCTCCACCTTGCAAATCAACCGTTATTTCACCTGTCGCAGGAACAACGACTGAAAACCAGACATCGCCTCCAGAATAGTTACCGCAAGCAGGAGCTGTCATTCCAATGCTCGGGGTTGCTCCGGTATTGGTATATGTACTGTAAGAACACAGAGAATTTACAGGCAATGAAATAGCCCCTGCACATTCATCATTAGTAAGCGGAGGGAGCGGACATGAAATCATAAAACTTACATTTCCACCGACGGAGCTTTCAGGATCTAATAAAATATAATATTGAATTCCAGCTGTTAGTGTAAATCCGGCGCTGATCGATGATCCAAATAAATCATCAATACAAGTCCAACCCGTTGGTCCACATCCAGTGCTTGCTGCCATGAATTGATAGTCTATAGTTGTGTATGAACTAGTTTGATTAATAGAATAAACTCCTGTGGCTGCTGGCGTAAAACTGTATATAACTTCCAGTCCAGGTGTAGTCCAGCCACAAGCGGAAGGACTATAAACCCCATTTCCTGATACTATAGTTTTATTTAGTGCGGTTCCACAAGTTGCAATATTGGTTATGGAGATACACGGGCTTGGTGGTGGAGCAGTGCAACTTCGCGAGATGGTAAATGTTCCTGTTGTAGTTCCAAAAGTTAACCAATACGCTACATACACATAATAAGTGGTACCATTTACTGTGGTAAATGTGGCCGTTTCTGGTGCTGTATCAGTACAGACTATATTAGTTAATGATCCACAGGTGCCTGTCGACACCGATAATTTAATATCAAATGCTGGATTTGTTGTAATAGTAGTTTGTTGCCCATTACCCACAAACGTATACCAAACGCCATAATTAGACATGGAACAACCGGATACATTTGCAATGTTTGTTGTGTTTACTGTAGTTCCTGCTAAATTTGTAGTACCGCAAGGTAAGTTTGTTGCATTAGCACAAAGATCATTTACTGGTGGGACTGGTGGGACTGGTGGGACTGGTGCAGCTGTGCAGCTTCTTGAAATTGTAAATGTGCCTGTTGTGGCTGACCCTGATGACCAATGGGCTACATAAACATAATATGTGGTTCCGTTTACTGTGGTAAATGTAGCTGTTTCTGGTGCTGCATCAGTACAGCCAATATTAGTTAATGCCCCACAGGTGCCTGTTGATACCGATAATTTAATATCAAATGCTGGATTTGTAGAAATAGTAGTTTGTTGCCCATTTCCGACAAACGTGTACCAAACGCCATAGTTTGACATGGGACAACCTGAAACATTTGCAATGTTGGTTGTTGCTACAGTAGTTCCTGCTAAATTCGCGGTGCCACAAGGCAAAGGCGTCGCATTTGCACAAAGATCATTTGCTGGTGCAGTTAAGATTTTAGAGATTAAAGAGATATTGTCAATAGCAGTAGGTGGCTGTGTTCCTAGACTACCATCATTTCGCCATTCAAAAACTAATCTTACCGTAGTACCTGCATAGGCAATGGGCAATTTAAAGGAAGTTGACGTCCAAGTTGCTTGAGCGCTATAATTTGTAGCTCCTACCTGAATTCTTCCTGTTGGTGCTGTACCTGTTGTTGTTATTTCCGTTCCATACAAAGGTGTATAAGTAGTTGGAACAACCCAGACTCTCATTCTGTCAAACGTGCTTTCTCCTTGGCCTAACCAATTAAAAGATAGCGTGATGTCTGTTTCTCCTGCTGGAATTGTTATATTTCTATAAAAATGAGTTGCTCTTGTAGTGCCTATATCATAAGTATAAGGAGGAGGAGTATTGCTAGTGTTTTGAGAAATATAAGCACATCTTGTTCCAGAAAATCCTGCAGTAGCGCCAGTATTTAGAACCCATTGATTTTGAGTGGCGATTCCCAATGTGTTGGACCAATTGTTTGAACTAAACGTTGTTCCGCTTTCAAACCCGCCATCTCCAATTGGTGAAATAAGCGTAGTTTGCCCAAAACTCTCAAAAGGGGCAAAAACTAGTAAAAGCAGTAGTCCTATTTTTTTAAAAAGGTTTTCAGTTTTTAAAAAAATAGTATGAGATGTATTGAGGTATTTTTTTATTGAGTAGTTCTTTTTCATATATCTTTCTTTGAAATTTGTGCGCAACTTTACAATAAAATTAACATTATTTGTAATAATATGACAGCATATTTGTTATAACACTATAAAAATCGATGAATTACAAATTATGACGATGAATTACATTTTTTTTAAACTGTGTTTAATTTTAAAATAGTTTTCAACGGGAAATCTTATCTTAAATAATAGTTTTTTTATCGGATCGTAAAAGGTAGTAATTTACATTTTTTAGATATTCCTACTTGCCCTAAACAAAAAGTCACTAGTTTTCGTTTGAGATTAAATAGTGAAATAATTTTAAATAATTTGAATAGTAGCTTGCTTCAATTTTGATAATATTTTTTGAATTGAGTTTGAAAATGAGCCACATATAAAAAAAATTCGTATTTTTGAAATCTAAATTGATTGACTTATGAAAATAGCTTTATTTATTTGTGGATTTATGTTTTCACTAAATTCCGTTTTCGGACAGTTGTATGTTAAAGATAGCTATGTTTTTAACCAAGGTTCAATGGTTTATGTTAAAGATTATGTTGAATTAAATACAGCAACAAGTTATATCTATCTAAGAAATGAAGGGCAGCTTTTACAAGGAAGTACAGTTGCCAATGGTGTAAATCGGGGAGTAGGTGCTTTGTCTGTTTTTCAGGAAGGAACGGCTAATAACTTTGGTTACAATTATTGGTGTTCTCCAGTAGGAGTTGCGGCAGCTGGCGCTGGAAATAATAGTTTTCAATTAGATCAGGTTCTAAAACGACCCATAGCTAATATAACATCACAAAATCCATCTTTTACATCTTCAGTCAACGGAACATCAACTAATTCACTTTTAACTGTTTCTAACAGGTGGATTTATGCATTTACGGCTCAAAATAATTATTCCAATTGGGTGAATATTGGACAATCTGGAACAATTACGAGCGGCTTAGGATTTACACTGAAAGGAGTTTCTGGCGATGATACATTAGCTGGAATAGGAGAAACTACCGTTAATAATCCAACTAACGTGGGTCCTTATAATCCTTTACATGATTATCAGCGGTATGATTTTAGAGGAAAAGCAAATGACGGAACTATTGGTATAACAGTAGCTGGTCTTGCAGGTCAATACCCAAATAGTACATTGACTGGAAATCCCTATCCGTCAGCTATAAATCTGAATTTATTTTTATTGGAAAATAGTGGATATTCTATTAATTATTCAAGTGGTGCAGTAACAAACCTATCATTTCCATTGCCCGCAAGCGGTATTATTAATGGTACTGCTTATTTTTGGGAACATGAAAAACCAGCAACTTCGCATATATTGCTTCAGTATATTGGTGGTTATGGTTACTATGCACCAAATAATATTGATGCATTTAGTCCAGGGACTTATAATAGTGCTAGTTGGAGTACGTACAATATTGATGGATCAATCAATACTACCGGTGGCAACTCAGGTTCGGTTTATAAAAGAATGTTCTCTCCTGTTGGACAAGGATTTATGATCGAAGGCAAAGGTAACGGAACGGCTCAAATGAAAAATTTATACCGCGTTTTTATTAAAGAAGGTGTCGCTACCAATTCGCAATTCGAAAGATTTTCTAGTACAAATACATCAAATAATGAAGTTTATGAGAATTGGGGACAAATTCAGAATGTTGCGGGTACAGATTATACACAATTCTCTACCGCGCCAACGCCACAAATAAAAATTCATACCATCTTCAATAATCAATTTACGAAAGAAGTAACGATGGCTTTCAATCCTAATACAACGGATGGATTTGATCCCGCTATGGATGTTAATTCGTATGAATCTGATTTTACAAATGATGCTTATTTTTCTATTTCTGATAATATCGGAAAATATGTAATTACTACGCTTCCCTTTAATGTCGATACAAGAGTTCCGTTCACTCTAAAATCAGACAATCAGGCTACATTTAAAATAGCAGTTGCTGCTGTTATTAATTTCAGCGACGCACAAAATGTGTACCTATACGACGGTTTAACTGGAGTATATCAAAGTATAAAAGATGGTTTTTTTGAAGTGACACTTCCGGCTGGTCTCTATACCAATCGTTTTGAAGTTACATTTAAAGATTCAAATGCTCTTGGAGTTGCCAATCCAATAAAGGAAAATGTAACAATTGTTCAGAATAATACTAATCAACTTTTGACCGTTTTAAATCCAAATTTACTGGAGATAAAATCAGTACTATTGTTTGATATTACTGGGAAATTATTATTGAATAAAACGAAGTTAGGTTCAAAAACCAGCTACGAGTTTACTACGGCTTCCTTACCCGAGGCGGTGTATTTAGTCAAAATTCAAACCGAAGACGGACAAGCCGTTGGACAAAAAATTATAATTTCTTCCAAATAATAAACATAAAAAAAGTGATTGTATGATCGCTTTTTTTTATTCACTATTAACAGAAGAATGTCTAGTGGACATTCGGTAAATGAGCAGAAAATTGTAATTTTTAGTCTTGTTTAATTCTTCCAATATACTACTTTTGAGGTATGAATTTTCCAGAAAGCAGTAATCAAAAAATCACTATTAAAAGCAGTACGGTTTCGCTGTACGTAAAGCGGGAAGATTTGTTGCATCCCTTAATTTCAGGAAATAAATTTAGAAAATTAAAGTACAATCTGGCCCAAGCCAAAAAAGAAAATAAGGAAACCTTGTTAACTTTTGGCGGTGCATTTTCCAATAACATCTTAGCCGTGGCTGCAGCCGGAAATGAATACGGTTTTAAAACTATCGGAATCATTCGTGGAGAAGAGTTGACAGACAAAATTCTGGACAATCCAACACTTAAAAAAGCTCAGGAATTAGGGATGATCTTTGAGTTTACTTCTCGAGAGACCTATCGCGAAAAGCATACTGCAAAATTCAGGGCTAAACTAACTGAAACGTTTGGCGATTTTTATCTCATTCCGGAAGGCGGCACGAACAATTTAGCCATAAAAGGATGCGAAGAAATACTCACATCCAATGACGACATGTTCGATTATATATGCTGTTCAGTTGGAACTGGAGGCACTATTTCTGGCATTATAAATTGTTCAAAAAGTAGTCAACAAGTTTTGGGTTTTCCTGCGTTAAAAGGTGACTTTTTAAGAGAAGATATTTGTAAATTTGCATCCAAATCAAATTGGGGCTTGATTACAGACTATCATTTTGAAGGTTATGGGAAAGTTTCGGAAGAACTCATACGATTCATTAACGCGTTTTATCAGCAGTATAAAATTCCATTAGATCCCGTTTACACTGGGAAAATGGCATTTGGAGTTTTGGATTTAATTAGCAAAAATTATTTTCCTGAGAACTCAAAAATCCTAATGATACACACAGGTGGATTGCAAGGAATAGCCGGAATGAATAAAGTCTTGAAACAAAAAAAACAATTAGAAATACATATCAATGATTAAGAAAACCATTTTACTGCTGCTTATGATTTTTGTTGCTTCGTGTAGCGCCAATCATTCTGCGGTCAGAACCTCGAAACCAGATCCAAGAAAGTCAGGAAATCCAGTAGTTCAAAGAGTAAAGAAGCCTATTTACAGACCAGCGACTGCAAAAAATCCAGTAGCAGTTAGTGCAGTAAGCGTAAAAGAGTCGCCAGGAAACGTAGATGGTCCTTTGACCTCGTCGGAGGTTGTTTTAGAAGCTACAACACGAGTAAAGGTTACTACAGCAATGGTGGTAGCTTATATCGAAAGATATAAAGAAGTAGCCAAAGAGAATATGACCAAAACGGGAATTCCTGCTAGCATAACTTTGGGTCAAGCCATTTTGGAGTCGGGTGCAGGAACGGGGCCATTAAGCGTTCAAGCGAATAATCATTTCGGAATAAAATGCCACAAGGAATGGACAGGACCGAGTATTAAATATACGGATGATGAAGAAAATGAATGTTTTAGAAAATATGATGATCCTAGTCTTTCATTCAAAGACCACTCTTATTTTTTAACGAGCAGACCAAGATATGCTGAGCTTTTTGAATTTAAAAAAGATGATTATAGAAGTTGGGCTTATGGTTTAAAAGCGGCAGGTTATGCCACCGATACGAAATATCCAGACAAACTTATCGGATTGATTGAGCGGTATCAATTGGGTAAATTTGATGCAGAAGTTTTAGGTACAGAATATGTTCCGGTCGCAACAACTAAGACGAACGTATATGCTCAGGATTTTCAGAAATATACCGTAATCAAAGGTGATTCGCTATATTCAATTTCTAAAAGATTCAATATTTCAATTGATGATTTGAAGAAGAAAAATAATTTAACAGATAATACTATTTCTTTAGGACAAAGTATAATTGTCAAATAATAAAATTCAACTATGATTTATCAACGAAGCAGTCAGCTATTTGCTGAGGCCGAAAAAGTAATACCAGGTGGAGTAAATTCACCAGTCAGAGCATTCAAGGGTGTTGGTGGAACTCCAATATTTGCCAAAAGCGCAAAAGGTGCTTATGTTTATGATGAAGATGACAACCGTTTAATTGATTACATCAATTCATGGGGACCAATGATTTTAGGTCATGCATTTCAGCCTGTCGTTGATGCTATAATCGAAAAAGCGCAAAAAGGAACTTCCTTTGGTATGCCAACAGAATTGGAGACAAAGATTGCAGAACTAGCCGTTTCTATGGTTCCGAATATTGATAAAATCCGTTTTGTTAATTCGGGTACAGAAGCTTGTATGAGCGCTATCCGTTTGGCAAGAGGTTTTACCCAAAGAGATAAAATTATAAAATTCGCTGGATGCTATCACGGACATTCTGATTCTTTCTTGATTCAGGCTGGAAGCGGAGCCAGTACTTTTGGCACACCAAATTCTCCAGGAGTTACTCAGGGTACTGCAAAAGACACTCTTCTTGCAAATTATAATGATTTGGACAGTGTGAAAGCATTGTTTGAAGCCAATCAAAATGAAATTGCCGCAATAATTATTGAGCCTGTTGCGGGAAATATGGGTTGTGTGCCACCAAACGAAGGTTTTTTACAAGCCTTAAGACAAATTTGCGACGCGCATACTACGTTACTGATTTTTGACGAAGTAATGACCGGATTTCGTATGGCAAAAGGCGGTGTTCAGGAATTATACAATGTAAAAGCAGATATTGTTTGTTTCGGAAAAGTAATTGGTGGCGGTTTGCCTGTCGGTGCTTTTGCAGCGCGAAATGAAATTATGAATTATCTCTCGCCAATAGGACCGGTTTATCAGGCGGGAACTTTATCAGGAAATCCACTGGCAATGGCTGCTGGATATGCAATGCTGCAGGCTTTAAATAATGATACCACTATTTTCAAAAGATTAGAAGAGAAAACGGCTTATTTGCATCAAGGAATAGAGAAAGTATTAACTGCCAATAAGATTTTGTTTACCATTAATAGAGTAGGTTCAATGATTTCCGTTCATTTTGATGCTAATCCGGTTTATGATTTTCAAACGGCTAAGAATGGTGATAATGATACGTTTAAGAAGTTCTTTCATGGATTGTTGCAAGAAGGAGTTTATATCGCGCCATCTGCTTATGAAACTTGGTTTATCACGGATGCATTAACGTATGAAGATTTAGATTTCACAATCAATGCCGTTGCTAAAGTTTCTAAAAGTTTATAAATAAAAAAGTCCTCTCATTTTTAAACGAGAGGACTTTTATATCTAACAGTAGATAAACTAGTTTGTTAATTTCTTTAATAACTCTGGATTTTTCTCTAATTTTTCCATTTGATTTCCATCTAATGTAGCTCTAATTTTAGCATCAACACTTTTCAACATTTCAGATTTTCGCTCTGCCGCTACATTTTTATCGTCAATAACTTGAAATTTATATTCAAAAAGCATCGCGAAATTTTGATTCGTTGTCTCGTCCAATTGAAGATACTCTGACAATTCAGCAGCCTGTTTTTTACCTTTTTCAGTAGAATTTAAGCCAATATAGCCTTTAGTATCTTGTGCATTTGCATTTATTGAAAATGCCAATAGTAACATGAAAGCTGCAATTATTTTTTTCATTTTTTAAAGTTTTTAGTGGAATAATAACTCCAAAACTAATTTATTTTGGTCGAAACTCAAAATTTATTTTTATCTAACTTTTAAGGAAAGTGTTTTTAATTTCTTTTTCCTTTTCTTTCTGCTCTATTTTCTTTCATTTGCTCAATTTTCTCTTCCCGATTTTTTTCCCATTTGGTAAATTGCGCTGGAGTTAGAATTTTTTTCATTTCAGAAGTCAAAGCAGCTTGTTCCGTTTGCATTTGCGCTTTCATTTCCGCTCTGTTTTTATCTTTGACTTGTTGCATTTCTGCTTTTTTCACTTCTCTTTTTTGAACTTGTTTGGTTACTAAAACTTTTACTTGTTCGGTTTGTTTTTCATTCAAGTCTAATTCCTTGCCCATTTTTTTGACCTGAAGTTCTACTTTTTGCTCGGTAGTTAATTTTTCTCTTCCGGCTCTTTTTCCATCTCTTTGTTGTGCAAAAGTTGTCAATCCAACAACTAGTAATGCAGCGATAAATAATTTTTTCATGTTATAATTTTTTAAATGATTTGCCAATTGGACAGTAAGACTTTTAAAAGGTTTAATTCGTAACAAAATTTTATAAAAAAAAGGAACTCAATGGAGTTCCTTGTATATTCGATTATTTATGATTTCTAAATTATTTCCCTAAATACTCAACGATTTTGTTTTCGCCATCCACAACAATTTTCATCAAACCGTGTTTCGCTATTCCTTTGCTAGCCGCATCCCATTTTTTTCCACTTAAATCAGCTTTTATTTTGAGATCACCAATAGAAATTCCTTCGTTAGCTTTCAAAATTTCAATAATGTGTTTTTCATCTGCGGTTAATTCCAATTGTTTTTTCTCCGGACGCATTTGCGGGAAAAACAATACTTCCTGAATAGATGGATTATTAGTTAAAAACATTACTAATCGATCCATGCCAATTCCTAATCCTGAAGTTGGTGGCATTCCGTATTCTAATGCACGTAAAAAATCTTCGTCAATGATACCGTTTGCCTCGTCATCGCCTTTTTCTGCTAAGGCCATTTGATTTTCAAAACGCGCTCTTTGGTCAATTGGATCGTTTAATTCTGAATACGCATTGGCAATTTCTTTTCCGCAGACCATTAACTCAAAGCGCTCCGTTAATTCTGGATTATCGCGGTGTTCTTTGCATAAAGGCGACATTTCTTTTGGGTAATCTGTTATAAAAGTTGGCTGAATAAAGTTCCCTTCGCATTTTGCTCCGAAAATCTCATCAATCAATTTTCCTTTACCCATGGTTTCGTTCACTTCAATATGCATTGATTTTGCAGCATCAAATAATTCGGCCTCCGTTTTACCTGAAATATCAAAACCCGTAAATTGTTTAATAGCATCCGTCATAGTAATTCGAGCATAGGGCGCTTTAAAGTTTACTTGGTGTTCGCCAAAAATAGCTTCTGTCGTTCCGTTTACTTCCTTAGCGCAATATTCAAGTAAGTTTTCAGTCATTTCCATCATCCAGTTATAGTCTTTATAGGCTACATAAATCTCCATAGCGGTAAATTCCGGATTGTGCGTTCGGTCCATCCCTTCGTTTCTAAAGTTTTTTGAAAACTCATACACGCCATCAAAACCCCCAACGATTAATCTTTTCAGATACAATTCGTTTGCAATTCTTAAATACAAAGGAATGTCTAGTGCATTGTGATGCGAAATAAAAGGTCTAGCCGCTGCTCCGCCAGGAATGGATTGCAAAACAGGAGTTTCAACTTCGATATATCCAGCAGTATTGAAAAAAGTTCGCATGGCTGTGAATAATTTTGTTCTTTTCAGGAACACTTCTTTCACGTGCGGATTTACTACTAGATCTACATAACGCATTCTGTAGCGCAATTCAGGATCGTTAAAAGCGTCGTGAACATTTCCCTCTTCATCTGTTTTAGGCAATGGTAATGGGCGAAGTGTTTTACTTAGAAAAGTAAAATTGTCGACACGAATGCATTGAGCACCAACCTGGGTAGTAAATAATTCACCTTCAATGCCAATAAAATCTCCTAAATCGGTTAATTTTTTAAAAACCTGATTGTACATCGTTTTGTCTTCGCCTGGGCAAAGCATATCACGGTTTAAATACAATTGAATTCTGCCTTCGCTATCTTGTAGTTCCGCAAAACATGCTTTTCCTTGATCACGAACGCTCATCAAACGACCCGCAACAATCACCTTCTTGCCGTCTTGAAAATTTTCCTTAACCTGCTTTGAAGTATGGTTAACCGGAAATAAATCCGCTGGATAAGGATTGATGCCAAGTCCGCGCAAGGCGTTCAGTTTGTCTCTTCTAATGATTTCTTGTTCTGAAAGTTGCATATTAGTGTATTTAAGCGTGCAAATGTAGTTATAAAATAAAAAACTGCCAACTGCTACTGTCTGCGGATTGCTTTTTTCTGAAGCGAATGGTTTGGGCTTTGTCGGCGGAGCATTTTCCCGCTTTCCGTTACAATCTTTTGTATTTCCCTTCCGCTTTGCTATACGAAAACACAAAAGGATTTCCGCTACAATCGGGGCTAAAAATAAACTAGGGGCATACTTTTAAACTTTGTAACTTTGCGGCTTTGCAACTTCAATCAAAATGAATAAAAACATTCAAGTTCAGGACTTAGGTCACAAAGATTACAAAGATACTTGGGATTATCAGGAACAACTTTTTAAAAAAATCGTTGATCTTAAATTAGAAAAAAGAACCGTTCCCGAATTAGTAACGCCAAATTTCTTTGTTTTTGTGGAGCATCCGCATGTTTATACTTTAGGTAAAAGTGGTGATATAAGTAATTTGCTTTTATCCGAAAAACAATTAGAAGCAAAAGGCGCTACTTTTTATAAAATCAACCGAGGCGGAGATATTACCTATCACGGACCAGGTCAAACAGTAGGTTATCCTATAGTGGATTTAGAAAATTTCTTTACAGATATTCACAAGTATCTGCGACTGCTTGAAGAAACTATTATCCTAACATTAGCAGAATACCATATAAAAGGAACAAGAAGCGAAGGAGAAACCGGCGTGTGGCTTGATGTTGGTACGCCATTTGCAAGAAAAATTTGTGCGATGGGAGTTAGAGCCAGTAGATGGGTAACTATGCATGGATTTGCGTTAAATGTAAATGCTAATTTAGGATACTTTGATAATATCATCCCGTGTGGCATAAAAGGTAAGGCAGTGACTTCAATGCATGTTGAGCTGGGTCAAGAAATTGATGCGGCTGAAGTGAAAGCTAAAATCTTAAAACATTTCGCTGTTTTGTTCGAAGCCGTCATGGAATATTCTGAAATCAGGAATCAACATTCGGGAATCTAAAATCTAATTGCAGTGGTTCTGGTAATAAGCGAAAAGTTAGGCGGTGGTATTTAGTAATCCCATATTTTCTTATGGCTTCGCGATGTTCAATCGTAGGATAGCCTTTATTCTTTTTCCAATTATACATTGGAAATTCTTTGTGAATTCTCGCCATATATTCATCTCGGTACGTTTTAGCTAATACAGAAGCAGCAGCGATACTCATAAATTTACTATCTCCTTTTATTATAGTCGAAAACGGAATGTCATCAGTAGGTTTAAATCTATTCCCGTCCACTATGATATAATTTGGTTTTGGTAACAATTTGGTAACGCACAACTGCATGGCTTGTATGGATGCATTTAAAATATTGATCTCATCAATAATATTGGGTTCCAGATGTGTTATCGAAAAACAAATGGCTTTTTCCTCAATTAAAGGTTTTAGTTTTTCTCGTATCTTTTCAGAGAGTTGTTTAGAGTCGTTTAATAAATCTAATTCAAAATTTTCAGGTAATATAACGGCTGCCGCCGTAACGGGACCGGCAAGACAGCCGCGACCTGCTTCATCAGTTCCGCATTCCAATTCAAAATTAGAAAACTTAAATTGTAACATTTAAAAATATTTTTTTGTTAAAAATATAAATAATGATGCAACTATTTACAGGTAATCGTGTCATTGTTAATCTGCGAAAAAAATTATTCGGACTTTAACACATTAAGAAAACATTATTTATGGTTAATATTTGGTTAATTAAGAAATAATTAAGAAGTTTGCAGAATAACTAACTCAAATAAAATTAATATGAGATCGAAGTTCAAATGGATTTTTACGCTATTATTAGCGTTATCAATGCAGTTTTCGTTTGCACAAGAGAAAACTGTAACAGGTGTTATTTCAGATAAGTCTGGACCGCTACCAGGTGCTAATGTAATTGTTAAAGGAACCAATCGTTCTGCCCAGGCGGATTTTGATGGTAAATTTTCTATCAAAGCAAAACAAGGAGAAGTTCTTGTTGTGTCTTTTGTTGGAATGAAAGATGCAAGAGTAACTGTTAGTGCGGCTAACACTGTAAATGTTGTTTTACAACCGGATTCGCTATTACTTAATGAAGTTGTAGTTCAAGGTTATGGTAAAACAGAAACAAGAGCAAGAACAATCGGAGCAGTTCAGACTGTTTCTTCGAAAACTATTGCAAACAGACCAAACGTAAACGTTCTTCAGTCTTTACAAGGTCAATTGGCGGGTACTAACATCGCAATGGGTTCTGGTCAACCAGGAACTAATAAAATTGATGTAATCATTAGAGGGGAAAGTTCATTAAATGCGAGTACTGATCCATTATATGTTATTGATGGTATTCCGTTAACTCAGGCATTCTTTAGAAACTTGAATCCAAATGATGTTGAAAGTGTTACAGTATTGAAAGATGCTTCTGCTACAGCGGTTTATGGAAACAGAGGTACGAACGGTGTTATCTTAATAACAACTAAAAGAGCAGGTTACGAAGAATCTCTAGGGATTAATTATTCGTCTTCTTATGGAACATCTGAATTCAGAGGTGATAAATATAATATTACCAATGCTCAGCAACATTTAAGAATTCAAAATTTACGTGGAGATGGTCCTGGAGCTACAGGTTCTGATAATTTAGGTATTATTACGGTTGATCCAAATAATCTTGCAGCTTATACTGTGGATACAAATTGGAAAGATGTATTTTTCAGAATTGGGACTACTCAAAGTCACGATTTAAGCATCACTTCAGGGGGTAAAAACATGTCAAACTTTACTTCTGTTGGTTACTATGATCAACAAGGTATTGTTCCAACTACACAGTTCAAAAGATTTACTATAAGAAGTAATTTCACTGGAAAATCTAACAATGACAAGTTTAACTACGGTCTTAATATTGGTTTGACTTATTCAAGAAGAAATCAGTTGGAACAAGAAACAAGAGGTGGTATTGACAATAACGTTCTTCAAAATCCACTACAAGGATACCTTACGTCGGCAGCTTACTACAGTCCATCAACTTATGTTAGTGGTCAGCAGTTATTTGATGATTTTGGTTCTCCTTCTTTGGATATTGTTCCTTTTATGTTGTTAGGTTTATTAGATGATAGAAATGCTCCAAGTTTCTTTGATGAGTACAAAACACTAATCAGTGCAACAATGGGTTACAAATTAACAAAAGACTTGACGTACTCTGTTACAGCTGGAGCTGATTATACAGAAGATAAAAGAGTTTTCGCTATCGGACCAGAAGCTTATCTTTCTGTAGTTCGAGCAGTTGGAGCTGGTCAGCCTTTCCACGGATTAGAAACACAAAGAAGTCAAAAAGAATTTATGTTTGATTTTGTAAATAGACTTAATTACAGAAAAATATTTGCTGAAAAACATACATTAGATATTTCAGGATATACCGAGTATTTGAAAGCACATAGAAAAGTATTTTTGTACCAACAAATTGGATTGAATCCACTTACTTGGGAGCCTGGAGCTGGTACAGGATATATTCCTTACACTCCTGCTTTGCCTCAAGGTTATATTCCTACAAATGGCGCTGCTGAAGTTGAAGCGGGTATGTTCTCTTACTTTGGTACATTAGATTATGATTATGATTCTAAATACGGTTTTGCGGCTTCGATAAGACGTGATTCATCGTATAAATTTGCTGGAGACAACAAATGGGGAACATTTTGGTCTGTTGCTGGAAGATGGAATATTTCTAAAGAAAATTTCTTAAAGGATAATTCTTTCATCAAAGACCTAAAATTAAGAGCTTCTTATGGAACAACGGGTAATCAGAATATTTCTGCTAGAGGTGTTGACGATACTCAGAGTACAATTTTTTACAATGCAAGGGATGTTCGTTCTTTGAATGCCTTACAAGGTACTCCTGGATATAATAATTCTTCCTCTTTCGGTGTCCAAACTTATGGTAATCAGGATTTGCTTTGGGAGACAACCTCTCAGTTAAACGTTGGTATTGACTTTAATATTAAGGCAAGACTTAGCGGTTCGTTTGATTGGTATTCAAAAGAAACAACAGACTTGTATATAGCTATACCTGTTTCTTATGCTAATGGTATTCCTGGAAATTCACTAGCTGGTAACAATGGTGCATTAAGAAATCAAGGATATGAGTTGTCTTTAAAATATGATATCTTAAAAGATACTAAGCTTAAATTATCCGTTTTTGCCAACGGAGCATTCAATGATAATGAAATGAGTAGTCTAGGGGTTTTAGATGACGGTACTCATTTCCTTAGACAAGGAGCAGATTTTGCTTTGGTTGTAGGTCAAACAGCTAATCAGTACTATAACGTTCCTTACCTAGGTGTTAATCCAGTGAATGGTAACTTACTTTTCCTTGGTGCTGATGGAAATCCAACGGAGTCTCCAAATGATGGCGATAGAAGAGGAACAAATAGAAATAGTTTGCCGAGATATCAAGGTGGTTTTGGTTTCAATTCTTCTTATGAAGGATTCTTCTTAGACGCATCTTTTGTATACTCTAAAGATTTTTATAAATTTGATTCAGACTATACAAGTTTAATGGATATCAGAAATGTAAACCCATTCCCAGTTTCAAATGATTTAGCAAATGCTTGGACTCCAACAAATACTAGTTCAAGTATTCCATCATGGGATGCAACGAACATTGATTCTGGAGATATCTCTGATAGATTTTTGCGTGATGCTTCATTCATAAGATTGAGAAATCTTACAGTAGGTTATGATGTTCCTGCTAAATTTTTGAAACAGACCTTTATCAAAGGATGTCGTTTCAGATTACAAGGTGAAAACATTCTAACATGGACTAAATGGAAAGGATTTGATCCAGAAACGTTTACTACTAGTGGTACTGGATATTTCCCAACTCCTAAAGTGTATACTTTTGGTGTAGATATTAATTTCTAATAAAAAAAAAATGAAAAAAGGAATCTTATTTTTAAGTCTTTTTGCAGTGTTGTTTTCATGTAATGATGCAACGGATATTATACAAAAAGGAGAGTTAAATGATGCTAGGTTATTTACGAATGTTGCTAATTTGCAATTATTTATGAATGAAACCTATGACCGACTAAATACGGAAACTGATATAATTGTTTCTTCAAAGCTGTCGGATGAAATTGCTATCGCTTCAGGTTTAACTGTAGATGATACGCAACGTTTCTTTGTTGTTACAACAAACGGTGAAGCTGACGCAATATGGAGTAATCACTATCAGTTAATCAATTATTGTAACAGAGTGATTAGAGGAGCTACTTTCTTTACTCCTACTACTGCGGCAGATATTGCGCAGTACAATTCAATCCTTGCTCAAGCTAGAGCACTGAGAGCTTTTGCTCATTTTGAGTTGATGGTTTATTTTTCAAAAGATCTTAGCGATAGCAGTGCATTAGGGGTTATGTTAGTTGATAGAGTACCTTCAATTAATGAAGATATTCCAAGATCTACAAATGGTGCTTTGTATACTTTTATTGAAGGGGATTTGACGTATGCTGAGGCTAATTTAGGTACACCAAATGCAGGAGCTACTCCGGTAACAGCTGCGAACGCATATAAGTATGTTAGTGTTAATATGATTAATGCACTAAGAGCTAGAATGTACTTGTACAGAAAAGATTATCCTCAAGCTTTAACATATGCTAATGCAGTAATTAATGCTAGACCATTATCTCAGTCTACATTTGCATTTACAGGCGCTACAGCTGCTTACCCTCTTACTTCTGCAGTAATTCCAGCAGTAGGAGCAGCATCAGGTTCAACAACTATTAATACTGCTCCTAGTGCGACAAATCCAGCACAAGCTGTTCAAAGAGCTTTGTATACAATTGACCAATGGACATCAACTACCTCACCAGAATACAGAAAAATTTGGGTTGATGCAGTTCAAGGAGAAGTTTTATGGGCTGTTGATAGACAAAATAATAGAACAAACTTTAGTAGCCGTTACAATACAAATGGTTCGTATTTAACGGGAGGTCCATTATTTGATATGGGTAGAAATTTATTTAATTTGTATACACAGCCTCTAGGTGGTGGTGCTGAGGATTTTAGAAGATGGTCGTTTATTGATCGTTCTGCTACTATTTCTGCTACACCTGCTACGGCAACTAGAGTTACTGAGCAAATTGTAATTGATAAATATCCAGGAAAAGCTGGTTCACATACTGCCAATGATCTAAAAGTTTTCCGTGCTTCGGAGATTTATTTCATCAAAGCGGAGTGCTTAGTTAGAAGTAATGATTTACTAGGTGCAGCTGGTTTAATTCAACAAGTTAGACAAGCTAGAAACTACATTATTGGTGCAGTTGTACCAACTCCTGTATATGCTAATCCAACTGCTGCTTTGAATGATATTCTTACTGAAAGAAGAAAAGAATTAGCTTTTGAAGGTCACAGATACATTGACTTAAAAAGATTAGGAGCTGACGCTGGTGTTACTGGAACAGACAGAGATGCAACAGACGGTGTAAATTCAAGTGCAACTAGTCCTTTAAATATACTTTTAGGAGATTATAGATTTACATTACCTATACCACAAGGTGAAATAAATATCAATCCTCTTGTGCCAAATGAAGGATACGGTGGTTAATCTGTATTTTAATTAATTTTTTAAAAACCTCTCTTTTCGAGAGGTTTTTTTTTATCTTTATAAAAAAATTATTGTTATGAAATATATTTTACTTTTTTCGTTTGTTTTTTGCAATGTCTTTTCTCAAACACAGAAAGAACGTGATTTTATTATAAGTAAATCTGATCCGGTTGAGTCTTTCAAATTAAAGCAATCTTTACAACAAGAGTACTTGAAGGATCAAAAGGAAGTTCGTGATTATCTGTTACAACATCCTAATACAAAGAATGCTACTAATCTTCAAAAAATTATTGATGGTGTTCCCATTTTTTATCAGGAAGATAGTAATGCTCTTTGCGTTCAAACTTTGAGAGCTAATTCAATGTATCCATCTGGTTCTCTAGGTTTATCGGTTACAGGTCAAGGAATGACTATTGGAATGTGGGATGGCGGAAGAGTTAGAGAAACTCACGTCGAATTTGCTACAGGAAGACTAACCTTAGGGGATGCAGTAGTAACGTTATCCACTCACTCGACGCATGTTTTAGGAACGATGATCGCTGCAGGAATTAGTCCAACACGAAGAGGTTTTGCTTATCAGGCATCGGCAATCGCCTACGATTTTGGAAACGATTCAAGTGAAATAGCTACTTTTGCAAGTCAGGGCTATGTTGTTTCAAATCATTCTTATGGAAATATTGCAACTAATTTACCTCAAAGTAGTTTTGGAGCCTACAATTCTCAATCCGTATCGGCAGATAATATAATGGTTACTTATCCGTTTTATCAAATGGTGAAATCTGCTGGAAACGACAGAAATGATACAACTTTAGATCAAGCAACCGGTAAAGGCGGTTATGATTTATTAACTGGAGTTGGAAATTCGAAAAATGCCATTGTGGTAGCTGCAGTTGAGGGAATCATGACAAATGGAAACGATAATTCTTTTGTAATGTCAAACTTTAGTAACTGGGGTCCCACTGATGATGGAAGAATTAAACCTGACCTGTCAGCTAAAGGAGTAGCGGTTTCTTCATGTATTTCCGTTTCTGATAATGCTTATTCGGAACTGCAAGGAACGTCAATGTCAGCACCATGTATTACTGGACTAATAACACTTCTACAAAAGCACTATAACAATTTAAACCCAGGAACCTTCATGAGATCTGCTACTGTAAGAGCCTTACTTTTTCAGTCAGCTAGAGAGGCTGGTGATAATCCAGGCCCTGATTATCGATTTGGTTGGGGTTTACCGGACGGGAGTGCAGCTGCACAAATTATTACGAACAAAAATATATCTTCAATTTTGGAAGAGAATACTTTAAACAATTCGCAAGTTTATACTAAAACAATTACTATCAATTCCGTTCAGAACTTAAGTGTCGATATTGCTTGGACAGAAAGAATTGGTATTGCGAATAACAGTGGAGATATCGATAACCGTACCCCTGTCTTAGTTAATAACTTGGATTTAAAAGTGTTGAAAGACGGAACGACATACTATCCTTGGAAATTAGATCCAGAAGATCCAGAAGCAGGAGCGACTAATAACTCTGATAATGATGTAGATAATAGTGAGCGTGTTAATATTAGTAACGCACAACCTGGTGTTTATACAATTCAAGTTACCCATAAAGGTACCTTGGTTGGAGGTTCGCAAAATTATTCTTTAGTAGCAACTTCAACAAATGGTTTAGGTTTGAATTCAAGAGATTATGACAACAGCGTTTTTATTTATCCAAATCCTGCCCAGGATGTTTTGAACTTTGAAATTAAAAGCGATGTAATTTTATCTGACATTTCATTAAGTGATATTTCAGGTAAACAAATTTATAAATCTACAAATGCAATCGGTAACTCAATCGATGTTTCAAATCTATCATCAGGGGTTTACTTTATTACATTCAAATCAGATAGTAATTCAATCACTAAGAAATTTATAAAACGATAAACTTTCTTCCTATTATTCTAAAACCACCTTTATGGTGGTTTTTTTATGATTTTATTACAGATTGTTTTATGTATTTTTGTTCCGAAATATTTTAAGATGAAATACTTATTACTTGTACTTTTTTTATTAAATTTTTCATTTGGTTTTTCTCAGCGGACAGAGAAATTAAATGAAAGTGCTGCAGATACTATTGAAAAGAAAGCGCCAAAGGCTGCCTACAATCAGTATAGAATTATCACCTTGCAAAAAGATACAACTTATGTTGACACGTCGCTCACGATAGAAAAAGAATACCAATTCAATTATCTACGTAAAGATATTTTTGGGCTTCTTCCTTTTGCGAACGAAGGTCAAACGTATTCCGTTTTGGATTTCGGATTGAAAAAAGATAATTCATTTCCTGAAATTGGATATTCCGGAAAACATTTTAGTTTTTTGGGAGTAAATGATATCAAGTATTATTCAGTAGCAACTCCAGTAACCGAATTGTATTTCAAAACCACAATGGAACAAGGACAATCTGTAGATGCGTTCGTAACTGTAAATACTTCGGAGCGATTTAATATTTCTCTTGCTTTTAAAGGACTTAGGTCTTTAGGAAAATATATTAATCAGCTGTCTAGCAATGGTAACTTTCGTTTTACATCGAGTTACAACACGCTAAATAAAAGATATTTTATTAATTTTCATTTCACGGGTCAAGATTTACTAAACGGCGAGAATGGCGGAATTACAACCTTAACAGACTTTGAGAACGGAGATCCAAATTTTGATAATCGTGCCAGACTACAAGTTTATCTCCTAGATGCAAAAAGTTTTTTGAAAGGGAAACGAGTTTTCTTTGACCATAATTTTCTAATTAATTCTAAGAAAGGTGAAAACAATTTATACCTGACACATCAATTCAATTACGAAAACAAATTCTTTGAATATAACCAAAAAACCATTTTATCAACTGTAGGTACCCTATCAGTAAAACGTTTTGGAGATTCGTATGTCACATCGAATATCAATGACCAAAATCGTTACAACAGAATGTATAATAAAGTAGGTGCTATATACGAAAATGCTACCCTTGGAAAATTCCAATTCTTTGCAGAGGATTTCAGATACAATTATTATTTTGATAAAGTACTGATCCTTAATTCGGTAACCGTTCCAAGTGCGCTTAGTGATGAAATCAATACCGTTGGTGGCCAATATGAATACAGAAAAGATAAATGGAACGGTACTTTTATGTATTCCAATTCTATTTCCAATCAACCCATGTCGAATTTGGATGCGAAGTTGAATTACAAACTGAATGAGAAGAATGAATTTGTTTTTCAGTACCAAATGTTAAGTAAAGTTCCAGACCATATTTATAATTTGCATCAGAGTAGTTATGTAGGTTACAATTGGGCTAATGATTTTAAAAACGAAAAAATAAACAACATTGAAGCTACCGCTAAAACGCAATGGTTCGATGCTTCATTACAACTCAGTTCGATTCAAGATCATTTGTTTTTTAGAAACGATGCAACCAATGCTCAGCAACAAATTATTAGTCCAAAGCAATATGATAAAACCATAAATTATTTGTCGATTAAAGTAAGTCGAGAATTTAAATGGTGGAAATTGGCTTTAGATAATACGGTACTTTATCAAAAGGTTGATCAAGAAGACGAGGTTCTAAATGTACCCCAATTTGTGACTAGAAACTCATTATATTATACGGATTATCTCTTCAAAAAGGCATTGTATTTACAAACCGGATTTACAGTTAATTATTTTACAAAGTATTACATCAACGATTACAATCCAGTTATAACAGAAGCATTTGTTCAAAATGATACTAAAATTGGTAATTTTCCGATGATCGATTTCTTTGTCAATGCTCGAATTCGTCAAACAAGAATCTTTTTGAAATTAGAACATTTCAACTCAAAAATAACTGGAAACAATTACTATACGGCACCAAATTATCCGTACCGTGATTTTATGATCCGATTTGGATTGGTTTGGAATTTCTTTCAATAAAATGTACTAGAATTTCTAGATTCAATATCTTTGTCAAAAATTCAACAAAAGCAAAAAATCATAATGACTTGTGCTTGTAAAGGCATGACTTCAAACAAATAATAACACGAATGAAATACGCAGAAAATATATTAGGAACTATTGGTAACACACCATTAGTAAAACTTAACAAAGTAATAGAAGGAATTGATGCCTTGGTTTTAGCCAAAGTAGAAACATTTAATCCAGGAAATTCTACCAAAGACCGAATGGCGCTTAAAATGGTAGAAGATGCCGAAGCAGATGGAAGATTACAGCCAGGCGGAACCATCATCGAAGGAACGTCTGGAAATACGGGGATGGGATTGGCGCTTGCCGCTATTGTGAAAGGCTATAAATGTATTTTTGTAATTACAGACAAACAGTCTAAGGAAAAAATGGACATTCTTCGCGCTGTTGGTGCCAAAGTTATCGTTTGCCCAACCGACGTAGAACCAACAGATCCGCGTTCGTATTATTCTGTTTCAAAAAGATTAGGTACCGAAATTCCAAATTCTTGGTACGTAAATCAATATGACAATCCGTCAAATGCTCAAGCACATTATGAACAAACAGGTCCTGAAATTTGGGAACAAACTGACGGTAAGATTACGCATTTCGTAGTTGGAGTAGGAACAGGCGGAACAATCTCTGGAATTGGAAAATACTTAAAAGAAAAGAATCCAAATATTAAAATTTGGGGAATTGACACCTATGGTTCGGTATTCAAAAAATACCACGAAACAGGAATTTTTGATGAGAATGAAATCTATTCTTATATCACAGAAGGAATTGGGGAAGACATTCTTCCAAAAAATGTTGACTTTTCACTTATTGATGGTTTTACTAAAGTAACCGATAAAGATGCTGCAGTATATACCAGAAAAATTGCTTTAGAAGAAGGAATTTTTGTTGGAAACTCCGCTGGATCTTGTGTTAAAGGGTTGCACCAATTAAAAGAGCATTTTACAAAGGACGACGTAGTTGTGGTTTTATTCCACGATTCAGGAAGTCGTTATGTTGGAAAAATGTTCAATGATGATTGGATGCGTGAAAGAGGATTTTTGGATGAAGAAATTACAACAGCAGAAGATGTTATCAAAGACCATTTAGATAAACCTTTAGCCATTGTTCGTACAGAAGAGTTAGTGTCACACGCTATTGACAGAATGCGTAAATTCAAGATTTCACAGATTCCGGTAATTGACATAACTGGCTTTGTTGGTTCTGTTGATGAAAGCGATTTGTTCCAAAGCTATGTATCAGATAAAAACGTAGCGGACAAACCCATAAAAGAAGTAATGGGAAAACCTTATCCTATCGTTAAAAGAAATACGCCAATTGAAGAAGTCTCTAAATTATTTACTAAAGAAAACCAAGCTGTTTTGGTAGATTTAGAAAACGGAAAACATCATATAATTACAAAATATGATATTATTGGTTCGATAAAATAAGTAAATAGTGAAAAGGGATAAGGCAAAAGTAAAAGTCTTTTCCCTTTTTTTTATTCCCCAATCAATACTCCCGAAACATTCCAAGAGCTAAAACTTCCGCCTTCAGGTAAGCCTTGTGGAATTTTAATTTGTATCGAATGCGTTCCTGCTGCTAAATTGCCTAAATCAATAAAGATTGGATTGGTTACAGTTCCAGGGCACCAATTGGATCGGCTGTAATCCGAGGATGATAATCCGTTTGGGAAATTCCCCGATGCCGGATTGGACAATCGATACGAGCCACAATCTTGTCGCCATGGTATAAAACTGAATGCTTCTTTTTCGTCAAGGAAAATCGAATTCTTCTTTGGTACAAATTCATCGCCATTTCCCCAGCCACCGTGACCTGTCGTGATGTAACGAAGTTTGCAGTTTTTCACGGGTTTGTCTAATGTGAAGGTCACTTCCAAACCTTTATCAGAATTAAACATAGTACCATATTCTTGACCGGCCATTTCCATAATATTGTTAGTGCAAAAAAGCGGAAGAATCTGCGTTGGAACAACAGTGCTTTCTTCCTCGTCATGAATCGTAATGTTTGCCGAAACTTTGTGTCCGCCTTTATCATAATTTCCAATGTTGATGCCAATCCAAACTTCCTGATTGCTCAACAAACTTCTCAAATCAGAAACATCCTGACGGTACAAAACATTATCTGCCCAAGTTTTATCTTTCAGTTGAAGCGTGTTGTATTGCTTTACGCCAAAGGGTGTGAAAAAGCGCATCAATTCTACAACCGGATTATAGTCGTTAGTAGAAACAATCCCTTGATATTCTTTGCCGTTTCCGTTAGTGTAAATCGGTAATGTTTTAGCACCATTCTGCAAACCATCCATAAAGGATTGCTTTTTATTGGTCGGAATAATGAAAAATGAACCCGTTCTATCATAAGCATCGCCATTAGATTGTTCGGTAACATCAACAAAAATTTGACTTCCAACTTTTATTTCCGGAATCTTGATTTTTCTGACTGCTATAGTGCCGTTTGCAAATCGCAAAATGCTGTCGTTAGATTTTGATGCATCTGAAAAATTGATGATTTGATCTTTGAAAATAGGAATTGTTGTGAAGCGGCTTTTCCAAAGCAAATCTTTGTAAGTAAGTGCATCAATTGATTTCTTAACTTCTGTCAGTGCCGGAAAGGCTTTTACTTTTTCAATTTTGGTTGCTGTGATTACAAAATTTCCGTTGCGCACCATTTCGAGAACCAATCCTAAATTCTGCCCTAACACGGTTGGAGATCCTTTTACTTTTAAATCGTCGGTATACCAAAATTCAATTGTATTCGAATTGACAATGGCTTTTGCTTTTTTGCATCTGTATCCCACAATAGTTTTTGTTTCTGGTAGCAGTTCAAAAGTTTGTTTTGCCAATGAAAGACTGTCTCTCATACTGATGATTTCTTTTTGATTCAGATTCGCAATTTGGATCAATGAATTCGAAGTTCTGATTAGTAAAGTTTGCTCATAAGGAAAGGAGGATTTTTGGTTTACAATAGCTTCCGAAGTCAAAAATGTCTGCTGTAAATTTGTAAAAACAAAAATCGGATCTTGATTTTCGATTAGTGTTCCGTTTGAACTTTTTAGATAAGTGATTTTATAATTTTGGGAAAACAAACTCCAGTAAAAGGCAAATAAAACGCATAAAAGTAATTTTTTCATTACAAATGTATTGTTATTAAAAGTAAAATTCTTACTTTAGTTAAAAATTAGAGGTCGTGAAAGAAGATTTTCTTCATTATGTATGGCAATATAAGAAGTTTGACTTTTCAAACCTAACAACTGTGGCCGGAGAATTACTAACAATAACAAACAGTGGAAGCTATTTACAGCAAGCTGGACCTGATTTCTTTAATGCCCAAATAGTTATCGATAATCAAAAATGGGCAGGAAATATTGAGATTCATATAAAGTCTTCCGATTGGTATTTGCATCATCATGAAAAAGATTCAAATTATGATAGTGTAGTTCTTCATGTAGTTTGGGAACACGATTCGCCGATTTTCAGAAAAGACAATACGGAGATTCCGACTTTAGAATTAAAAAAATTTGTACCGAACGATATATTAGAAAATTATAATTCACTGACTTCACCAAAATCATGGATTAATTGTGAAAATCAGATTGCTACCGTTGATAATTTTATAGTTACGAATTGGCGGGAACGTCTTTTTTTTGAACGATTAGAACGAAAAGCAATTCCGATTGCCCAATTTTTATTAGATACAGAAAACGATTGGGAAGCAGTTTTGTTTTGTGTATTGGCAAAAAATTTTGGATTGAATACGAACGGAGAAATTTTTTTGAAGATAGCCAAATCAATTCCGTTCTCGGTTGTACGGAAAGAAAGTTTTGAAGTTGAGAATTTGGAAAGTGTACTTTTTGGAATGGCAGATTTGTTTCCGGTAGAGGTTCAGGATAATTACACCAAAGCGTTAAAAAGTCGATTTGAGTATATTTCGCAGAAGCATCAATTGAAGAAAATAATTGTTGAGCCCGTCCAGTTTTTCAAACATCGTCCGGATAATTTTCCAACGATTCGATTAGCACAATTGGCGCTGTTGTATCACAAAGAACAAAATTTGTTTTCAAAAATTATTGCCGCGACAACCTTAAATGAATTATATCAATTGTTTGAAATTTCGACCTCGGATTATTGGTGCTCTCATTATCAATTTGACAAAGTGAGTCCGAAACGGCAGAAGCGATTTTCAAAATCTTTTATCGATTTGCTAGTGCTCAATACTATTGCTCCGCTTCAATTTGCATACGCGAAAAGTCAGGGAAAAGAACTGGCAGAGGCCGTAGTGGAATTGCTTAGGGAAATTGCAGCAGAGAAAAATGTAATAGTTGAGAAGTTTTCCAATTTTGGAATCAAATCCAAGAATGCTTTCGAAACACAGTCATTATTGCAGTTGAAAAATGAATACTGTAATCGAGGAAAATGTTTGCAGTGTGCTGTTGGAATTCAGCTTTTAAAAGCGTAAATTTAATATTTTAAATCAAGACAAAAATGTCACCGGTAATTCAGTTGAAATATTTTTTTGAAAAACACGGTTTTCACGTGTCTTCGCGACTGGCAGATAGGCTTGGGATGCGCGCTTCCGATGTGCGTCTTTTTTTTATTTACATCACATTTGTGACTGCTGGTTTATGGTTTGGCGTTTATTTGACTTTGGCTTTCTGGATTAAACTTAAAGATTTAATCCGTGGAAAAAGAACTTCTGTTTTTGATTTATAACTCTTATGACCAATAAGAATTCCTTCATAAAATCCGTTTTAAGTTATTCGAAAAGCCAGCGAATCGGAATTGTATTATTTTTTCTTATTATAATTTTCACGCAAGGTATTTATTATTTTTATGATTTTACTTCGCTCCGAAAGGATGATGCTGCTAAAGGAAAATGGTTAGCAAATCAAAGCGTTATTGACAGTTTAAAACTAGAAAATAAAAATTATAAGCCAGCAATTTATCCCTTCAATCCCAATTTTATTACTGATTTCAAAGGGTACAAACTCGGAATGAAAGTGGAAGAAATTGACCGATTGCTTGCGTACCGAAAACAAAATATGTTTGTCAATTCTGCAGAAGAATTTCAGGCAATAACCAAGGTTTCGGATTCTCTACTGAACGCCATTTCGCCTTATTTCAAATTTCCCGATTGGGTATCTAACAAAAAGAGCAACTATAAACCATTCGATAAAAAGGATTTTTCAAAGGCTGAAAAGATTGATGTCATGGATATCAACGAAGCGACTAAAGAAGATTTAATGAAAGTTTACGGAATTGGAGATAAAATTTCGGATCGGATTTTAGCGGAAAAACAAAAATTTGGTGCTTTCGTTTCGATGGAACAAATGAATGCTATTTGGGGTTTATCGCCAGAAGTTATTGAGAAGCTGAAAACGGCTTTTGTCGTTAAATCTGTTGCGAATACCAAAAAGATTAATATTAATAATGCTTCAGTTAAAGAGTTAAGTCAGTTTCCTTTTTTTAGATACCAATTAGCTAAAGATATTGTAATTTACAGAACAATGAATGGTGATGTTAAAATTGAGGATTTAGCAAAAATTAAAGGTTTTCCGATTGAAAAAATTAGAATAATTGCCTTATATTTGGAATTCTAAAAAAATGACATAAAAAAAACAGCGTAGTTATATGAATTCAATATATTTTACAGAAGAACACGAATTATTTAGAGAAAGTTTTAGAAATTTTCTTTTTATTGAAGTTGTGCCTCATATTGAAAAATGGGAAAAGACCGGAACCATTGAACGATTCATTTGGAAAAAGTTTGGAGATATGGGTTTTTTCGGAATCGCCTATCCTGAAGCTTATGGCGGATTGAATCTTGATTTGTTCTATACGGTAATATTCTTAGAAGAACTTCAAAAAGTAAAGTCTGCTGGTTTTGCTGCTGCTATGTGGGCTCATGCTTATTTAGCAATGACTCATTTAAATGCGGAAGGTGATGAGCGTATTAAGCAAGAGTATTTAGCGCCTAGTATTTCTGGAGATAAAATTGGGGCTATGTGTATTTCCGAGCCTTTTGGAGGTAGTGATGTTGCAGGTATGCGAACAACTGCTGTGAAAAAAGGAAATAAATACATTATTAATGGATCTAAAACATTCATTACGAACGGAGTTTACGCCGATTATTATGTAGTAGCTGCAAAAACAAGTCCGGATTTAGGCAATAAAGGCATAAGTATATTTCTGATCGATACAAATCTAAAAGGAATTTCGGCTACCAAATTAGATAAATTAGGATGGAGAGCTTCAGATACAGCCGAGATTGCTTTTGATAATGTTGAAATTCCTGAAGAAAATTTAATGGGTGAAGAAGGGAAAGGCTTTCCTTATATAATGCAACATTTCGCCCTAGAGCGATTGATTATGGCAGTTAATGCGCACGCAAGGGCTGAATATGCGATAGAATACACAATCGATTATATGGCGCAGCGTCAGGCGTTTGGAACTACAATCAATAAGTTTCAAGCATTAAGACATACCATGGTTGACCACGCTACTGAAGTAGAGCATTGTAAAATATTCAATTATGCTGCAGTAGCCCGATTAGATAAAGGAGAATACGTAGTTAAAGAGGCTACAATGGCTAAATTAAAATCTACAAAAGTGGCTGATGAAGCTATTTATAGTTGTTTACAGATGCTTGGAGGTTATGGTTATATGGAAGAATATCCATTAGCCCGTTTGTTAAGGGACAGTCGTTTAGGGCCAATAGGCGGAGGAACTTCTGAAATTCTTAGAGAAATTTTGTCAAAAATGATTATTGACAAACAGAATTATAAGCCGGCAGTGAAATAATATCTTAAGAAAATAGAGAAAAGAGCAAGAATCAAGAAATAGTTCCTTGGTTTTTTCTTTTGTGCGATTTTCTTTTGCGTGAGGGATGGGAGCAAAGTGCCGTGCACTGCGGACAGCCCGACGGTGGTTTAACAGAGTATGATTTTAATGGGATTAGGTGACCACCGGCACGCCTTAAAAATAATTTAAAATTTATAATTACTTCGTCAGTTCAAAAATAAAATATTTTTTTTGGGTCAGAATTCATAATATTGATTACTTTTACACCCTTAACGAGAGGAGGTGTCTATATTATGTTAATTATACCAATTAAAGACGGAGAAAATATCGATAGAGCATTAAAGCGCTATAAAAGAAAATTTGATAAAACAGGAACTGTTCGTCAATTAAGAGCACGTACTGCTTTTATTAAACCTTCAGTTGTTAAGAGAGCTCAAATTCAAAAAGCGGCTTACATACAAAACATGAAAGACGGTTTAGAAAGTTAGTCCATAATTTTCTAAAAATATACTAACCGTTAGTTATTAAAGTTTCATAACTTTGATGCTAACGGTTTTTTTTATGGAGAATTTTATAAATAAGTTTCAGGATTATCTATTGTTAGAGAAAAACTATTCTCAGCATACCGTTACCGCTTATGTTAATGACATTAGTTTTTTTCAGATTTTTTTGTTGAGTGAATATGATGATGATAATCTTTTAGCTATCAATTATAGCCAAATCCGTTCTTGGATTGTTTCGCTGTCTGATAACGGAATATCGAATGCAAGTATTAACAGGAAAATTTCGTCTTTAAAATCTTTTTATAAGTTTTTGCTTAAAACCAAGCAGCTCAGTTCTAGTCCGCTCTTAAAACACAAAGCTTTAAAATCACCAAAGAAAATCCAGATTCCTTTTTCAGAAAAAGAAGTGGATATGGTATTGCATCAGATACTTTATAAAGAAGGTTTTGAAGGAATGAGAGATAAACTGATTATAGATTTGTTTTATACAACTGGTATAAGAAGAACTGAGCTGATTCATTTAAAGACAACAAATTTCGATTTGTCAAATCATACAATAAAAGTTTTAGGCAAAAGAAATAAAGAACGAATTATTCCTATTTTACCTATCATTGTGGAGCAAGCAACAAAATATTTAGTGGAAAGATCACGAATCCAAGAACTTAAAGATGAGGGCTATTTTTTCCAAATGTTAAATGGCGATAAATTAAACGATTCGTTTGTTTATCGATTAATAAATTATTACTTTAGTAATGTCTCCGAGAAAGTAAAAAAGAGTCCGCATATACTTAGACATACATTTGCGACTCACCTTTTAAACAATGGAGCAGACATAAATTCGGTAAAGGAATTATTAGGACATTCTAGTTTGGCTTCAACACAGGTTTATACACATAACAGTTTGGCCGAGCTCCAAAAAGTGTATAACAGTGCGCATCCAAGGAATAAAGAATAGTTTCAAATGTTAAATCAATAAAATAAATATTATGAAGGTAAATGTTCATGCGGTTAACTTTACTGTTGACAGAAAGTTGGTGGATTTTATTCAAGAACGAATGGATAAACTTGAAAAGTTTTACGACAAAGTAGTTTCATCTGACGTCTTTTTGAAAGTTGAAAAGACTAGTGAGAAAGAAAATAAAATTGTAGAGATTAAGATTCATGTGCCGGGAGATGATTTTATGGTCAAAAAACAATGTAAAACTTTTGAGGAAGCGATTGAGGTTTCGGCAGAATCATTAGAGCGATTATTGATTAAAAGAAAAGAAAAAATCAGAACACATATTTAATATAATTTTTTTTAAAAAATGTTTTGAATAAATAACAAAAAGATATACATTTGCAGTCCGTTAGAAATAGCGGACTTTTTTTATTATATATGCCAGCGTAGCTCAGTTGGCTAGAGCAGCTGATTTGTAATCAGCAGGTCGTGGGTTCGAGTCCCTCCGCCGGCTCTAAATATAAGGTATTGTAATAGAAAAAGTTGGGGAGATACTCAAGCGGCCAACGAGGGCAGACTGTAAATCTGCTGTGTGAACTTCGCAGGTTCGAATCCTGCTCTCCCCACAAAGTTTTTGGATAAGGAATTTTATCAAGCTCGCTTGAATAAAATTGTGTTTCAAAAACTTCGTAAGGGTTCACCTTTGCAGATCACAAGCTTTGCTTGTAATCTTGAAAGTGGATGGCCTTATTGGATTGTTAAGCTTTTGTTGATAGTCTGCAAACCAAGGAAACTGCCGACTTAGCTCAGGGGTAGAGTGCTTCCTTGGTAAGGAAGAGGTCACGGGTTCAATTCCCGTAGTTGGCTCAAATTGAATTGAAAATTGAACACTAATAAATAAATATAACTAAGTTTAAAATTAATTAAAATGGCAAAAGAAAATTTTAATCGTAACAAACCACACCTTAATATTGGTACGATTGGGCACGTGGATCACGGAAAAACTACATTAACTGCTGCAATTACTAAAGTATTGTCTGATGCAGGATACTGTCAAGCAAAATCATTTGATCAAATTGATAATGCTCCAGAAGAAAAAGAAAGAGGTATTACTATCAACACTTCACACGTTGAGTATGAAACTGCTAACCGTCACTACGCACACGTTGACTGTCCAGGTCACGCGGATTACGTTAAGAACATGGTTACTGGTGCTGCTCAAATGGACGGTGCTATCTTAGTAGTAGCTGCTACAGACGGACCAATGCCACAAACACGTGAGCACATCCTTCTAGGTCGTCAAGTTGGTATTCCTAGAATGGTAGTTTTCATGAACAAAGTGGATATGGTTGATGATGCTGAGCTTTTAGAGCTAGTTGAGATGGAAATCAGAGACTTATTGTCTTTCTACGATTATGATGGAGACAACAGTCCAGTTATTCAAGGGTCTGCTTTAGGTGGATTGAATAACGACCCTGCTTGGGTACCAAAAATCATTGAATTAATGGCTGCTGTTGATGCTTGGATTGAAGAGCCAGTGCGTGATATTTCGAAACCATTCTTGATGCCAGTTGAAGATTCATTTACAATTACGGGTCGTGGAACTGTTGCTACAGGTCGTATCGAAACAGGAATTGCTAATACAGGAGATCCAGTTGAAATTATTGGTATGGGAGCTGAAAAATTAACTTCTACTATTACAGGAGTTGAGATGTTCCGAAAAATTCTTGATAGAGGTGAAGCTGGAGATAACGTAGGTTTGTTGTTAAGAGGTATTGATAAAGCGGATATCAAAAGAGGTATGGTTATTATTAAGCCAGGTTCAGTTAAACCACACGCTACTTTCAAAGCTGAAGTTTACATCTTGAAAAAAGAAGAAGGTGGTCGTCACACGCCATTCCACAACAATTACCGTCCACAGTTTTACGTACGTACAACTGACGTAACTGGAGTTATTACGTTGCCTGATGGAGTTGAAATGGTTATGCCAGGAGATAACTTAACAATCAATGTTGCTTTGTTAAGCCCAATTGCAATGAACGTAGGTTTGCGTTTCGCTATCCGTGAAGGTGGTAGAACAGTTGGTGCAGGTCAGGTTACTGAGATCATAGCATAATTTAAATAAAATAGAAATCCAGCAGAGAACCATTTTGGTACTCTGCTGTTTTTTAATACTAATCGACGGGCGTAGTTCAAGGGTAGAATAGCGGTCTCCAAAACCGTTGATGGGGGTTCGAATCCCTCCGCCCGTGCAAAAATAAAACACAATGACAAAAGTTGTTAATTATATATCAGAAGCATTTGAAGAATTGAAATCAAATGTTACTTGGCCAGAATGGGCTGAAACTCAGCGTTTGACTATTATAGTTGCTGTATTTTCAATTGTTTTCGCTTTGGCTACATGGGGCGTTGACGAAATGTGTGCAAAAGCAATCGAAGGAATTTTTAATTTGATAAAATCATAATTTCTCCGAAATGGCTGATAATAATGTAAAAAAATGGTACGTAGTTAGAGCGGTAAGCGGACAAGAAAATAAAGTCAAAGCTTACATCGAAACTGAAATCAATAGATTAGGAATGTCCGATTACATTTCTCAGGTTCTCGTTCCAACTGAAAAAGTGGTAACGGTTCGAGATGGAAAAAAAGTCGCTAAAGATAAAGTCTATTTTCCGGGATATGTAATGATTGAGGCTAATTTAGTTGGTGAAATACCACATATTATCAAATCAATCACTAGTGTAATAGGATTTTTAGGTGAAGTAAAAGGCGGAGATCCTGTGCCATTAAGAATATCTGAAGTTAACAGAATGCTTGGAAAAGTAGATGAATTAGCGGTTAATACGGATACCCAAAATATACCATTTACTATCGGTGAAACGATTAAAGTTGTAGATGGTCCTTTCAATGGTTTCAATGGAACGATTGAGAAAATTAATGAAGATAAGCGCAAACTAGAAGTAATGGTGAAGATTTTCGGAAGAAAAACACCATTAGAGTTAGCCTTTATGCAAGTAGAAAAAGTATAATTCGTTACACTATTATAAACCGCAAACGTCTGCTTCCACAGACAATTGCATTTTTTTTTAAACAATGGCTAAAGAGATTAGTAAAGTAGTTAAACTACAAGTTAAGGGAGGTGCTGCGAACCCGTCGCCACCGGTTGGACCTGCTCTGGGAGCTGCTGGTGTTAATATCATGGAGTTCTGTAAGCAATTTAATGCTAGAACACAAGATCAACCTGGCAAAGTATTACCGGTACAAATTACCGTGTATAAAGACAAATCGTTTGATTTTGTTGTAAAAACTCCACCTGCTGCAATTCAGTTATTGGATGCTGCTAAATTAAAATCTGGTTCAGGCGAGCCTAATAGAAAGAAAGTTGCGAATGTGACTTGGGATCAAATTAAAGCTATCGCCGAAGACAAGATGGTTGATTTAAATGCTTTCACACCTGAAAAGGCGATGAGCATGATTGCTGGAACAGCTAGATCTATGGGAATAACTGTAACTGGAGATTCTCCTCTAAAAAAGTAAGAAATGGCAAAATTGACAAAAAAACAAAAAGAGGCTGCTTCAAAAATTGAAAAAAACAAACTGTATTCTTTAAAAGACGCTTCGTCTTTATTGAAAGTGGTTGCTTCAGCAAAATTTGACGAGTCTGTTGACATTGCTGTTCGTCTAGGAGTTGATCCAAGAAAAGCAAATCAAATGGTAAGAGGTGTAGTTACCCTTCCTCATGGAACTGGAAAAGATACTAAAGTATTAGCTTTAGTAACTCCAGATAAAGAAGCAGAAGCGAAAGCTGCTGGTGCTGACTATGTAGGATTGGATGATTACCTTCAAAAAATTAAAGACGGTTGGACAGATGTTGATGTTATCATCACGATGCCGGCTATCATGGGTAAATTAGGACCATTAGGACGTATTTTAGGTCCAAGAGGTTTAATGCCAAACCCTAAAACTGGAACGGTAACCATGGATATTGGTAAAGCAGTTGCAGAAGTAAAAGCTGGTAAAATCGACTTTAAAGTTGATAAAACTGGTATCGTTCACGCAGGAATTGGAAGAATCTCTTTTGAGGCTGACAAACTTGTAGATAACGCTCACGAAATTATTCAAACCTTACTTAAATTAAAACCAACTGCAGCTAAAGGTACTTACATCAAGTCTATTCACTTGTCAAGTACAATGAGTCCTGCTATTGCTTTAGATCCTAAAGCGGTATAATTTAGTTAAACAAATTTTATTATGACAAGAGAAGAAAAATCAATCGCGATAGAAGATTTAACTGCAAAGTTGGCTAATGCAAATATAATTTATATTGCAGATACTTCAGGATTGAATGCTGAAACAACCTCTAATTTGAGAAGAACTTGTTTTAAAGCAGGTATCAAACTAGAAGTGGTTAAAAATACTTTGCTTGGAAAAGCAATGGAAGCTTCAAGTAATGATTATGGTGATTTAGCAAGTGTATTAAAAGGGAATTCTTCAATTTTTATTGCAGATATTGCTAATGCACCAGCGAAAATCATTAAAGATTTCAGAAAAAAATCAGATAAACCATCTTTCAAAGGAGCGTATATCAACGGTGAAATTTACATCGGTGACAACCTTTTAGATAGCTTGGCATCATTGAAATCTAAAGAAGAAGTTATTGGAGAAATCATTGGATTACTTCAATCGCCTGCAAAACGTGTTATTGCAGCATTATTAAATAATGCAGAGCAAAAAGGCGCAACAGCAGAATAATTAGAGCAGACTAAAAAAAAATAATAATTAAAGAACATTTTAAACGATAGAAAAAATGGCAGATTTGAAACAATTCGCAGAACAATTAGTTAACATGACAGTTAAGGAAGTTAACGATTTAGCTACAATATTAAAAGATGAGTATGGTATTGAGCCTGCTGCTGCTGCGGTTGTAGTTAGCGCTGGTGGTGGAGCTGAAGTTGCTGAAGAGCAAACAGAATTTACAGTAGTACTTAAAGAAGCTGGTGCTTCTAAATTAGCAGTGGTAAAAGCTGTTAAAGAATTAACAGGATTAGGTTTGAAAGAAGCTAAAGATCTTGTTGATGGTGCACCATCTAACATCAAAGAAGGAGTTACTAAAGCAGAAGCTGAAGGTTTGAAAAAATCTTTAGAAGAAGCTGGAGCTGTTGTTGAATTAAAATAATTCAACTCCGGTTTTAGAACTAGGTTTAGGCCTTGGACAAATGCGTCCAAGGGCCTAAACCATTTTTCGTATAATAAAATTATATCCAGTTTTATTATGAATACGAAAATCTTTTGATCGATAACGAAGAAAGATAATGAACGAACTTGGTTCATTTTCAAAGATGTATCGGTATAAAAAGAAAGTATGGATTGCTCGTGTTTCTACACAAAAAATCACTTTTTTTTAATCAAAATTTTGCTCATTGATGATAACAAATCAGACTGAAAGATTGAATTTTGCTTCTACAAAGAATATTCCTCAATATCCAGATTTTCTAGATGTTCAGGTAAAATCTTTTCAAGATTTCTTCCAATTGGAAACGAAATCAGATGAAAGAGGCACCGAAGGATTGTATAATACCTTCATGGAAAACTTTCCAATTACTGATACAAGAAACCAATTTGTATTAGAATTTCTAGATTATTTTGTTGACCCACCACGTTATACAATTCAAGAGTGTATCGAAAGAGGTTTAACATATAGCGTGCCTTTAAAAGCGCGTCTAAAACTGTATTGCACTGATCCAGAACACGAGGATTTTGAAACTATCGTACAAGATGTTTATTTAGGAACTATTCCTTACATGACGCCAAGCGGTACTTTCGTAATCAACGGTGCTGAGCGTGTTGTAGTTTCGCAATTACACCGTTCTCCTGGGGTTTTCTTTGGTCAATCATTCCACGCAAACGGAACGAAGTTATACTCTGCCAGAGTTATTCCTTTCAAAGGTTCATGGATTGAATTTGCTACCGATATCAATAGCGTAATGTATGCGTATATCGACAGAAAGAAAAAATTACCTGTAACTACTTTATTCCGTGCAATCGGTTTCGAAAGAGACAAGGATATCCTTGAGATTTTCGACCTTGCTGAAGAAATTAAAGTTTCAAAAACAGGACTTAAAAAATACATCGGTAGAAAATTAGCAGCCAGAGTATTAAATACTTGGCATGAAGATTTCGTAGATGAAGATACTGGTGAAGTAGTTTCTATCGAACGTAACGAGATTATCCTTGACAGAGATACCATTATCGACAAAGATAATGTGGAAGAAATCATCGATTCTAACGTTAAATCTATTTTGTTACATAAAGAAGATGCTAATCAAGGTGATTACGCCATCATTCATAATACGTTACAAAAAGATCCAACAAACTCTGAAAAAGAAGCCGTTGAGCATATCTACAGACAATTGCGTAATGCAGAACCGCCTGATGAAGAAACTGCTCGTGGTATTATTGATAAATTGTTCTTCTCTGACCAACGTTACAACTTAGGTGAAGTAGGTCGTTACAGAATGAATAAAAAACTTGGTTTAGATATTCCAATGGAAAAGCAAGTGCTTACCA
>NZ_JAQSDH010000018.1 GCF_029945805.1 Flavobacterium sp. | reverse complement strand
TCCTGCTCTCCCCACAAAAAAACCGATTAGGAAACTAATCGGTTTTTTATTTTGTAAAAATGCCAAAAGCTCACTTTTGAAAATTTTTACAAAATAAAAAACAGAAGACTACTTTTCGTAGGCTTTTAGGTTTTTTTGTGTCAAATTACCACTGAAGGCTCAACGCAGTTACTCCTGCTCTTCCAAAAAGTATAGCTATCTCAAACAAAAATAGGCTTAGTTTACTCGAAAGTTTTTCCGTTGGATGTATTCGCAGAGCCTCTCATTTCGTAACGTTGAGAAGCAAAATGCTGTCTCTTAGCTTATTTTAACATTTTATTTATTATTAAAAACTTATATTTGATTTCTAAAATTTAACCCTATGAAATCAAAATTAATATTCTGTTCACTATTCGCCCTTTCGATTGCCTTCACTTCTTGTAAAAAAGAGGATGAAACCGAAACTGCTACAGCAAGTGAAACACCACAGCCACTTATAGTACCTAGAGTACAACCTATTCCAACGGAAAACTATGCGCAACCCAACCAACAGCAGGTTAACATGCCTACTCAGAATATGCCACAAGCAGTAGCTCAAGCACCCGTTGTTACCAAAGCAGGAATGAATCCAGCACATGGACAGCCAGGACACCGCTGCGATATTGCGGTTGGTGCACCCTTGAATTCTCCAGCTACCAAACCTGCCGCTACGACAATTAATCCTGCAAAAGCATCGTTTACAACTTCAACTGTTTCAAACCCAACCGCAACAGGATCATCCGGAGTACCTGATCTTTTAAAACCAAATGCAGCACCTGCACCTACAGCGCCTGGCATGAATCCACCACACGGACAAGAAGGCCATCAATGTGGAGTTGCAGTCGGAGCCCCTTTACCCAAAACAGATTCTCAGTAATATAAAAAGCCTCGAAATTTAATTTCGAGGCTTTTATTTTTATTCTAATTCCGAATATTATTCTAAAGCGAAGGTTACACTGACATTTACATTAACTTCCATTTCACCAACCGCCAACGTTTCTCTTGAACCAGCAACTTCCGCCGTTGCCATCATGTTCATCTTGTACATTGGTTGCGGTATATAATTTTGAGTGTTATCAGCTATTAACAAAGCTTTTCCAACTTTCTGACCTAAAACGGAAACATAATCTTGAGCTTTTTGCTTAGCATCTAAAACAGCTTTCTTTCTAGCATCTCTTTCGTAATCAGCTATTTTTGAAGATTTAAATTCAACACCATTGATAGTATTTACACCTGCGTCATTCAATCCCATCATTATTTCATCATATTTCGATAAATCTTTCAACGTAATACTCAACGTCTGATTTGCTTGAAAATTATATTTCTTTTTTTCATAATCGTAACTTTTATTAAGACTTACATTATTTGTTTTATAATCGCTAGCTGGAATTCCCGTTTTCTTCAAGAACTTGATTACTTTATCAACCACTTCGTCGTTAAGCGTCTTCACTTCTTTTGCATCCTTACCTGCGTTTTGAAAACCAACCGAAATTAAGGCCTGATCCGGTGTTACTTTTATTTTTCCTTCGCCAGTAACTGAAATTTGCGGTACTAGTTTCTGCTCCTGAACTTGAGCTTGAGTGCTTAATGCAAAAAATGTGGTCAAAATTAATACGGTAGTTTTCATAGTTTTTTATTTAGAATTTAGTTTGTCTTTTCAAAAGCTGTGCCACTTATAATTTTCCTGTTTTGGCCATAACAAAAAGTATAACGATAGGAATAGCTAAAGCTACGACTGTAAAAGTACTTTCCTGAATCAATACTGGATCTTTAATAAGTGTAATAGCATATCCGCCAATGGCTCCACCAAAATGGGCGGTATGGCCAATATTGTCTCTTCTAGATTTCATTCCGTAGATCGAATAGAACAGATATAACATTCCGAACAGATAACCTGGTATAAAACCGTAAATCGAAATTCTTGGTTCAAGTAATATTGCCGAATAAATAATCCCTGTTACGGCACCAGAAGCTCCAACAGCACTATAACTGTATTCATTACCATGAAAAACCATGGTAAGCAAACTTCCGAAAATCAAACTAGCAAAATAGATCAATAAAAAGGAAAGATTTCCTAATTCGCCATAAACATATGGTGCGAAAAAATAGAGTGTTAGCATATTGAAAGCCAAGTGCATTTCATCAGCATGCAGAAAACCCGATGTAACCATTCTAATTTGTTCTCCCGAACGAATGCTTCCTACATGAAATTGGTATTTCCTAAAAAAATATTGATCTTTAAATCCAATATAACTAACGATAACATTCGCTGCTATAATTCCCCATAAAAAAATTCCTTCTACCATTTTTCAAATATTTTAGTAAAATTAATAATACTTCTTTACCATTTGTTAAATAGAAACTATTAAAATGAGTTTTAACTTTATATTTGTATAAAATTTAAAACGAATGCAGTTTATAGTCTTTATTATTCTCTACCCAATCATTTGGTTCATTTCAATTCTTCCATTTCCGATATTATATTTGTTCTCTGATTTCGTTTGTTTTTTGGTATACAACGTCTTTGGATACCGAAAGAAAATAGTGCGTGAGAATATTGCAATGGCCTTGCCAAATTTATCTGAAAATGAAAGGTTACTAATCGAGAAAAAGTTCTACCATCATTTGTGCGATATGTTTCTTGAAATGGTGAAAACGATGTCCATTACCCAGAAAGAATTAGACAAACGGTTCGTCTTCACAAATTTGGAGGTCTATCAAAATCTAGAAAAAGAAGGAAAAAGTATTGCATTGCTTTGTGCTCATTATGCTTCCTATGAATGGGCAGTTTCTATGAATCACCACATTCAGTTTGAAGGTTATGCAATTTATAAAAAACTATCCAACAAACACTTTGACAAACTCGTGCGTGATATTCGATCTAAGTTCAAGGCAACATTACTTAACACTAGAGAAACTATTCCAACTATAGAGCACAATGCCAAAATCAAGCATTTAGGCGTTTATGGGTTGGCCAGCGATCAATCGCCACAAGCAACTAGAGCAGTTCATTGGTCCCAATTTATGGGAATTGAAGTGCCGGTCCACACTGGTGCTGAAATGATTGCCAAACGATTTGACATGAATGTAATATTTCTAAAGAATAAGAAAGTAAAGCGAGGTCATTACGAAGCTACTTTTGAACTTATGGTTGACAATCCAAAAGATGTTGCTGATTTTGAAATCTCAGATGAATTTTTAAGAAGAGTAGAAAAACAAATCCACGAAGCACCAGAATTTTATTTGTGGACACACAAACGTTGGAAACATAGACGAAAATAGAATTCAGATTACAGATTTTAAGATATCGGAAATTAGAACTTGAACCAATTTTTTACCATCGCTTTTTCTTGATTCAAAGCATTCTTATGGGCAAATTCATTAGTTTTAGCATCATAGTGGTATTCTTTTGCCCATTCTTCATGATTTTGTGCCAATGATTTGATACTATCGCAAACCATCTTTATCTCTTCCGAAGTCGTTGTTGGATGAATGGACATTCGGATCCATCCCGGTTTTTTAATTAAGTCTCCCGATGTAATCATGCAAACTAAATCATCAGATGTTTCTTTGTCAACATGTAACAGATAATGACCGTAAGTTCCGGCACAACTGCAACCCCCACGAGTTTGTATACCAAATTTATCATTTAATAATTTCACTCCAAGGTTAAAGTGCAAATCATCAATATAAAATGAAACCACTCCTAACCGATCTTGATGTTGGTTGGCTAAGATTTTAAGATTGTCTATATGGTCCAATTCAGAGAAAATATAATCCACAATTTCATGTTCTCTTTCTAAGATATTTTTAATACCCATCTGTTCTTTCAACTGAATCGCCAAAGCCGTTTTTATCACCTGAAGAAAACCTGGCGTTCCTCCATCTTCTCTATCTTCAATATTGTCAATATATTTGTGTTCGCCCCAAGGATTTGTCCATGAAACAGTTCCGCCACCCGGACAATCAGGCACCGTATTTTTATATAAATTTTTATTAAAAATCAATACTCCCGAAGTTCCTGGTCCACCTAAAAATTTGTGTGGTGAAAAGAAAATGGCATCCAAATAACGTTCATTGTCTGGATGCATATCAATGGCTACGTACGGCCCAGAACAAGCGAAATCCACAAAGCAAACACCATTGTTTTGGTGCATTATTTTGGCTACTTCGTGATATGGTGTCCTGATTCCGGTAACATTCGAACAAGACGTTATCGAAGCAATTTTAAAACTTCTGTCTTTATATTTTTCAAGTAGTAATTTGAATTCATTCAGACAAAACAAACCATCTTCTGTTGCGGGAATAACAACAACATCAGCCATAGTTTCAATCCATGACGTTTGATTCGAATGATGTTCCATGTGCGAAATAAAAACAATAGGTTTTAATTCCTTTGGCACATTGGTAAATTCTCTAAGATTTTCGGGTATTCTAAGTCCAAGAATACGCTGGAACTTATTTACAACACCTGTCATTCCAGTTCCCGTATTAATTAAAACATCATCATCGTTAGCATTTACATGATGCTTAATAATGTTTTTTGCTTCGTGATACGCCATGGTCATAGCAGTTCCCGAGATGGTGGTTTCAGTATGTGTGTTTGCCACAAACGGACCAAAATCATTCATTAGTTTTTCCTCAATCGGGCGATACAATCTTCCGCTGGCTGTCCAATCAGTATAAACAATTTTCTTCTTTCCAAAAGGCGTTTCAAACTCCTGATCAATTCCAATAATGTTTTTACGAAATTGTTGAAAATAGTGCTCTAATTTTGTTTCGGTTGCTGTACTAATCATTAGGTAACAATTTAACTCCAAAGATACATTATTTTTAATTTTAGATAGCGAGAATTCAACTTCATTGTGAAATTCACAAATTTAACAAAGCAGTTAAACCTTGTATTTTTTATTCAGTCATAACCACCTAAAATCTAAAGTTATGAAATCAAAAAAAATACGTAACAATAAAGAAATATAAAATCATGAGAAAAAAAATAATTTTACTTTTTTCCGTTCTTCTCGGAACAACTATAATGTTTGGTCAGGAAGATAATCGTCCTGAAAATACAGGCGACAATTTTAGCTTAGAAGGTGCTTTGGAATTATTTAAAAACTCGAATTCTCTCGAAGAATTTGAAAAAAATCTCAATCAGGAAAACAGTCAAGTAAACAATCTTGATTTGGATGATGATGGTCAGACCGATTACATCAATGTAGAAGATATTACGGAAAATGATACCCACATCATTGTTCTTAGTACGTATCTAAACGAAACGGAGAAACAAGACATTGCAGTAATTGCGATTGAGAAAAAAGGCGATGGAAATGCATTTCTCCAAATTGAAGGTGATGAAGACTTGTTTACGAAAAACACTATTGTTGAACCATCAAGTCAAGAAAAGGGTGCCGTACAGCAATTGAAAGCCGAATCTAATGTGGCTGTTGTCAATAATGCAGCTGCCACTGTTAATGTTTGGGTTTGGCCAAGTGTCCGATATGTTTATGCCCCTAATTACGTAGTCTGGGTTTCACCTTACCGCTGGAGAGCTTATCCTGGATGGTGGAGACCATGGCGACCGATAGGTTACCGAGTATTTTATGGGAATGGAACGCGCTATCGTCCACATTATCATGTTGTAACTGTTCGAAGAGTGGCGGCAGTTCGTAAAGTATATTATCCCAGAAGACATACTTCCACACTGGTCGTACACAACCGCAGAGGAACAACCGTAATTCAAAAAAACAAAAGAGGCAACGTCAAAGCCGTGAAGGTGAAAAGAAACAGAACCAAAGTAAAATCGGCCGCGAGAGTAAAATCTAGAACAAGAAGATAAAATTAATGTTATGAATAAGAACACACTGTGGTCACTTCGTCTCGGATTTTCTGGAAAGCAAAGCAAAACTATCGAACAGATGGGATTGTCTAAATTTTTAGAGCAATCTTTTCATAATGAGTTTGACACAAAAGTTCCATCTCTTTTAGACAACAGTCCAAAATCCTTAAAAGAATTAAAGGAAAAGCGTCAGGAACTTAAGAAATCAGATTCGGCTGATGCAAAAGAACTGCTGAAAGCTGAACTTCTGGTTTCACAGGAAATGAAAGCCTGGTGGCTGAACAAAATGATTGAAGATGACTATCCTCTTCGAGAGAAAATGACCTGCTTTTGGCACAATCATTTTGTGTGTACGTATCAAAAAGTAAAAGTAAATCATTGGATTTATCAGCACAATCAGCTATTGAGAGAAAATGCGTTTGGTAATTTCAAAACTTTGACCAAAATGATGCTTCAATCCAATGCGATGGTTCGTTATTTGGATAATGTTGATAACAGAAGAGATAAAATCAATGAAAATCTAAGCCGTGAATTACTTGAACTTTTCACTCTTGGAATTGGTAATTATACTGAAGATGACATTAAAAATGGAGCGAAAGGTTTAGCCGGACTCAATATTGGTGAAGACAAAGCTGTTTACAGAAGACTTTTGGAAAACAATGACACTGTAACGTATTTCGGTAAAACCGGAAATTTCAAAGCAGATGAAATGGTTGATATCATTTTTGAGCAGAAAGCAGTTCCGTATTTGATTACACGCAAAATACTACAATGGTTTGTTTATGATAATCCGATGCAGGAATTGGTTACTTATTATGGTGATTATTTTAGAAAAGTGAATTTCGAAATCAAGCCTTTGCTGACAAAAATTTTTAACGAAGAATTTTCGAAAGACAATGCCGGAAGCAAAATAAAAGACCCTTTGGTTTACATATTACAGTTGATGAACGAATTGAACGTAGAAAAATCAAATTCGAAATTACTGGCATTTTACCTGAAGCAGCAAGGAATGGATTTATTCAACCAACCCAATGTTAAAGGCTGGAATGGCGGTAAAGAATGGATAAGTTCACAAGTGTATTTACAACGCAACAACGTTGCAGATTTATTGTGTAACGGAAGAAACATCAGCCGAAAAATCCAGAATACTGATATGATGAATGGTAAAACGAATCAGCTTTTGAAAGTGGCATTAAAATGGAATAAAGTTGGCAACAACAAAACAATAATAGTCGAACTTCAGGATAGATTACTATTTCAAACAAATGAAAATCTACAGAAAGATTGGGAGACAATTCTCAAATACGATTTCAATCCGAAAGCTGAAGGTGCAGATAACGCCGTGATGCGTTTGTTTAACAATATGGTCAAAACTCCCGAATTTCAAATTATATAGCAATGAACAGAAGAAACTTTTTATCATTGACAGGAACTTTTACAGGCGGAACACTACTTCTACCTGATTTTCTACACGCGTTTGGTTCACACACTAATTTGGTTATTGGTGAACAATGTCTTGTATTTATTCAGTTGAATGGTGGAAATGACGGTTTGAATACCTTTATTCCGTTTGAAGATCCTTTGTATTATGAACTTCGTACTAAAATTGCTTTGTCAAAAGACACTAGTATAAGTAGAAATAAAGGCATGGCTTTCCACCCGGCTTTGAAAGATTTTGCAACTATGCAGCAAAGTGGTGACTTGACTGTTATTCAAAATGTAGGTTATCCAGAACCGAACCGATCGCATTTCCGCAGTCAGGAAATCTGGCAAACCGCTTCGGCATCGAACCAATATTTAAGTAACGGATGGCTGGGCAGATATTTGGATTTGCAGTGCAATGAACACGTACCAACAGCAGGAGTTAATTTTGATAGCATCGATACTTTATCATTAAAAGGCAACGAACCTAATTCGATAACTGTTAAAGATCCAAATCGATTTAAAATCAAAAATAGTAATGAAGATGCTGTAAAACTTTCTGATAATCCGCAATTGGATTTTGTACGCAAGGTTGCTTATTCTGTTTCAGAGGGTTCAGATGCTATTCAGAAAGCGTTGGCCAAATCAACAGCTGAAGTCAATTATCCAAAAACTGCTTTAGGAAAAAATGTAGAGTGGATTTCCCGACTGATTAAAGGAAATTTGAATTCGAAAGTTTATTATACTTCACAGAATGGTTATGATACGCATGACAATCAAATCCATATTCAGAATCGTAATTTAACCGAACTGAACGATGCAATTTTCAGTTTTTATTCCGATTTGAAAAAGTCTAACTTATTACAAAATGTCACTTTGGTTGTATTTTCAGAATTTGGAAGACGGGTGAAAGATAATGGAAGCGGGACGGATCATGGAACTGCGGCCCCAATGTTCATAATCGGCGGAAGCAATAAAGGAAAAATAATTGGCAACAATCCAAATCTGTCTGATTTGGATAATGGTGATTTGAAACATGAAATTGATTTCAGAAGTGTTTACGCTTCGTTACTCCAAAATAAAATGAATTTTGATTACGCTAAGATTGGAATCAACACTACCGTTTTGAACGGGATATTTTAGGTATTAGATATTCCGCAAATAAAAAAGGGTTGTCAAATTGACAACCCTTTTTCTATTTTATAAACTAAGTGATTTAGTTACCGTGTCGTTTTTCAACATCATCCACATCTTTTTTACTCATTGAGTCGACCAATACAGGCGTTGCAATAAACAAAGAAGAGTACGTTCCGATTATAATACCAATCAACATCGCGAAGATAAATCCTCGGATTGATTCACCACCAAAGATGAACATGATTAACAATACCATAATCATCGTTAAAGAGGTATTCAATGTTCTAGATAAAGTTGAGTTAATAGAGGCGTTTACAACATCTTTTAAGTGACCTTTTTTATCTCCAGCAAGGAATTCTCTTATTCTGTCAAATACAATAACGGTATCATTCATAGAGTATCCAATAACCGTTAGAATAGCTGCAATAAAGTGCTGATCCATTTCCATGTGGAATGGCATGTATTTGTACAACAAAGAGTAGATTCCTAATACGAAAATAACGTCGTGTAAAACTGCTGCAATAGCTCCAAGAGAATACTGCCATTTACGGAACGAAATTACAAGATATAAACCAACAACCAACATAGCACCTAAAACAGCCCAGAAAGAGTTTGTTTTAATATCTGCAGAAATTGCTGCGCCCACTTTAGAAGATTGTAATACTCCAAGTTTTTTACCATCGTAAGAATTGATGAATTTATCATAATCCATACTAGTGTAATATTTCTTTAAAGACTGGAATAACTTATCGTTAACTTGCTTATCCACTTCAACGCCTTCTTCTTTAATCTTATATTTAGTTGTAATTTTCAATTGGGTATCATCACCAAATACTTTTGCTTCAACGGGAGTTCCAAATTCTGCTGATAATTCATCAGAAATTTTAGATGATTCCACTGGTTTTTCAAATTTGATCTGGAAGGTTCTTCCTCCAACAAAATCAACACCTTCATCCAATCCGTTAAAGTAGAATGAAACACAACTTCCCACTACCACGAAAGTAGAAAACAAGTACGTCCATTTTTTGACTCCGATGAAATCGAAATGGAAACCTGTAAACCAGTTTTTAGTAATACTAGTTGAGAACGTAAGACTTTTATTGTTAGCGATATCTCGGTCGATGAAGATTCTTGCAATAAAGATTGATGTAAATAGAGACGTTATAATACCTATTAATAACGTTAAGGCAAATCCTTGAACTAATCCAGTTCCAAAAATATATAAAATGGTACCTGTTAAAACGTGAGTAACATTGGCATCAATAATAGAACGCATAGCACCTTTCCAACCATACGAAGAAACAACAGCTTCGCCAAGGGTCTTTCCATCGCGCAATTCTTCTTTCGCTCGTTCATATATAATAATGTTGGCATCCACTGCAGTTCCTAAGGTTAACACGATACCTGCAATACCAGGCAATGTTAATACGAAACCAAAACTTGCCATTACTCCAAATAAGAATAATAAGTTCAAGATCAAAGCAGCGTTAGCATACCAACCAGCTCTACCATAATAGAACACCATCCAGAAACATACTAAAAGGAAACCTACGATAGATGAAAGTAAACCGGCATGTATTGCCATTTCACCCAAAGAGGGTCCTACAACTTCAGACTGAATAATTTCAGCACTTGCAGGTAATTTACCAGCTCTTAAAACGTTAGCTAAATCTTTTGTTTCCGCAACATCAAAGCTTCCTGTAATTTCTGATCTTCCACCAGAAATTGGTCCAGTAGTTACTCCTGGCGCAGAATAAACTACATCATCCAAGGCGATAGCGATACAACTTTTCTGAGAATAAGCTCTTCCAGTTAATTCTTCCCAAACACGCGCACCTTGTCCGTTCATTTGCATAGAAACGGCTGGTTTACCCATTTGGTCGAAGGTATCACCTGCATCAACAATAACACCACCGCTCATTGGCGCGATATTATCTCTATTGCTTTTTAAAGCGTATAATGCAACTGTTTCAGTTTCTTTTTTAGTTTTTTCGTCAATATTAACCACTGGTTTACCCCATGCAAATTTAACGTAACGCTGATTTGCTGGCAATAAAGCACGAATCGCAGGTCGGTTTAAATATTCTGTAATCGTATTGGCATCTTTAGAATCCACAACGATTAACATTGCGCCACCACCTTGACCAACAATTTTATCAGCAATTGGACCTTTACTTTCTGTTGCAGCTGCGTCCTTATCTTTTTTGGTTGCAAGCAAATTAGCAAGAGAATCTCCTAGTTTTGCAGCTTCCACTTTTACATCCGTTTTAACCGTAGCTTTCAGAGCAGTATTGGCTGCATCCAAGAAGCCCATAATTTCTTCAGACTTGTAGGTTTCCCAAAATTGTAGTTCCGCCTTATCAGAAACTAATTTCTTGATACGATCCACATCTTTCGCTCCCGGTAATTCAATAAGAATTCTACCCGTTTGTCCAAGTTTAACAATGTTAGGTTGTGTTACACCAAATTTATCAATACGACTTCTCAATACTTCAAAAGCAGAAGCTACAGATTCGTCCAGTTTTTTAACCAAGAATTTTTTTACTTGATCATCAGACATTTTTGAATCCACTTGTCCTTGATTATTTCTGTTAGCAAAAATATCAGGAGAAGCTAAATTTGTAGTTCCCTTATTAGCTTCAAAAGTTTCAAAAAATGAATCTAAATACGATTGATTTCCTCTTTGATTCGTTTTTGCGTCCTCAAGTGCTTTTAAAAATACTGGATTTTTAGAATTATTAGACAACTGTAATAAAACTTCTTTAACAGAAATCTGGATAATTACGTTAATTCCTCCTTCAAGGTCAAGCCCTTTGTTGATTTGCTTATCTTTTACTTCATTGTAAGTGAAAAAATCTAAAAAGACTTTTTGTTTACCAATAGAATCAAGATATTTAATCTCTTTTTCAGGATTTCCTCCTGCGAAGTTTTTGGCGTCATCTTTTACTTTGTTTGCCACAAATGTGAAAGAAAGCGAATAGATGCTTACCAATGCAAATAGAATTGCAAAAAATTTAACTAGTCCTTTATTCTGCATTATTACTAAAATTAATTAATTTTTGTTTATTAATATTGATTCAAAAAAATTCAAAAAAGACTTGAAATCCAAGAGATTGTAGCTATAACCTATTGTATTTAGAAGGTTTCGGGTTTTTTTGAAACGTGCAAATATATAATTCTATATATCATTAAACAATATTTTATCGATTAATATCAAAAAAAACTGTTAAAAAAACAACACCGTCAATTTAACTGAAAAAACCATTTCTTTTTGACCTAAAAAAACCCTCGATTACTCGAAGGTTCTTTCTATTTTAAACTTCACTAATACGACTAGCCCAATATCGATTTTAAATCGCCATTCATCGCTCTCACAGCATCGGCACTTTTTGCGAATTTCGTTTTTTCTTCATCGTTTAAAGTGATGTCAACAATCTTTTCTACACCATTTTTACCAATGATACAAGGTACTCCGATGCAAATATCGCTTTGACCATATTCACCTTCGAGGTAAACGGAACACGGAATCATTTTCTTTTGGTCGTTCAAAATGCTATCCACCAAAAAGGCTACTGAAGCACCTGGAGCATACCAAGCTGAAGTTCCCAATAAACCTGTTAATGTAGCTCCACCAACCATCGTATCTGCTGACAATTTAGCTAATTCTTCTGCTGATAAAAATTCAGAAACTGGCACTCCATTATAAGAAGCCAATCGTGTCAACGGAATCATTGTGGTATCACCGTGACCACCAATTACCATTCCTTGAATATCGTTTGCCGGTTTGTCTAAAGCTAATGACAAATACGTTTTGAAACGAGAACTATCAAGCGTTCCACCCATTCCTATGATTCTGTTTTTTGGTAAACCTAACGATTTGAAAGTCAAATACGTCATTGTATCCATTGGATTTGAAACAATTACAAAAATCGCTTTTGGTGAATGTTGTAACAAACTTTCCGCCACCGATTTCACAATTCCAGCATTAATTCCAATCAATTCTTCACGAGTCATTCCCGGTTTTCTCGGAATTCCAGAGGTAATAACCACTACATCACTGTCAGCCGTTTTAGCATAGTCGTTTGTGCTTCCAACCAATTTTGTATTGAAACCTAAAGTAGTTTGGGTTTGCATAATGTCTAACGCTTTTCCTTCTGCAAATCCTTCTCTAATATCTACCAACACAATTTCGCTGGCAATTCTTCTGTAAGCAATAGCATCCGCGCATGTCGCACCAACGTTTCCTGCTCCTACAATTGTAACTTTCATTTTATAGTATTTTGTTGTTGTTTTATTTTTTGAATTCATCCTGAATTAATTTCAGGAGCTAATCCCGCTTTCCGTTGCAATCTTTTTGTTTTGAAAAAGCCCTTCGACTGCGCTCAGGGTGACAAAAAAAAAGGATTTCCACTACTATCGGGGCTAGTTAGGCATCGATTTTAGCATACACCGCATTCTTCTCGATAAACTCTCTACGTGGTGGAACCTCATCGCCCATCAACATTGAGAATACTCTATCAGCTTCAGCCAAACTATCAATAGTTACTTGACGTAAAGTTCTGAAACTTGGATCCATTGTAGTTTCCCACAATTGTTCTGCGTTCATCTCTCCAAGACCTTTATAACGCTGAATACCGGCGCTTCCACCCATTCTTGCATTCGCCGAATCGCGTTGATCGTCATTCCAAGCATATTCTTTTTTTGTTCCTTTTTTAACCAGGTATAAAGGTGGCGCCGCAATATAAACGTGTCCGCCTTCAATCAATTCTTTCATAAAACGGAAGAAGAAGGTCAAAATCAAAGTAGAGATGTGACTACCATCGACATCGGCATCACACATAATGATTACTTTATGGTAGCGCAGTTTTTCAATATTCAACGCTTTACTATCTTCTTCAGTTCCGATAGTTACACCTAATGCCGTAAAAATATTCCGAATCTCTTCGTTTTCAAAAACTTTGTGTGGCATCGCTTTTTCGACGTTCAGAATCTTACCTCTTAAAGGTAAAATCGCTTGAAAGTTTCTATCGCGCCCTTGTTTAGCGGTTCCACCCGCCGAATCTCCCTCGACTAAATACACCTCGCATTTTGCTGGATCTTGTTCTGAACAATCTGATAATTTTCCAGGCAAACCTCCACCACCAAGAACGGTTTTACGTTGTACCATTTCACGCGCTTTCTTTGCCGCATGACGAGCTTGAGCCGCCAGAATAACCTTTTGAACAATGATTCGGGCATCATTTGGATTTTCTTCCAAATAATTTTCTAACATTTCTGCAACCGCTTGAGAAACCGGAGAAACTACTTCTCTGTTTCCTAATTTGGTTTTAGTTTGTCCTTCAAATTGTGGTTCCTGAACTTTAACCGAAATAATAGCTGTCAATCCCTCACGGAAATCGTCACCCGTAATTTCAAATTTTAATTTATCTAATAACCCTGAAGAGTCAGCATATTTTTTCAATGTACGCGTTAATCCCATACGGAACCCTTGCAAATGCGTTCCTCCTTCGTGTGTATTGATATTATTTACATAAGAGAAAATATTCTCAGAATAACTGGTGTTATAAACCAGCGCCACTTCAACAGGAACTTCACCTTTTTCGTGCTCCATGCTGATCACATGCGAAATGATGGCTTCTCTTCCTTTATCTAAAAAGCGAACAAATTCTTTTAATCCTTCTTGTGAATGAAAAACTTCAGAGGCAAATTCACCTTTTTCGTTTATATCTCTTTTATCAGTCAGCGTAATAGTTATTCCTTTATTCAAGAAAGACAATTCACGCATACGACCAGCAATAGTATCGTATGAATACTCAATAGTTTGAGTAAATATGGACTTATCAGGATGAAAAGTAACCATCGTTCCGCGTTTGTCTGTTTCACCAATTTGCTTAACAGGATACATCGCTTTTCCTTTTTCATACTCTTGCTCATACACTTTTCCTTCTCTGAAAACCGTCGCTCTCAAATGATCCGATAGTGCATTAACGCACGAAACTCCGACTCCGTGAAGTCCACCCGAAACTTTATAAGAATCTTTATCGAATTTACCTCCAGCACCAATTTTGGTCATTACTACCTCAAGGGCAGAAACGCCTTCTTTTTTGTGCATGTCAACTGGAATTCCTCGTCCGTTGTCTTCAACGGTAACCGAATTGTCTTCGTTAATAAAAACGCTGATCGTGTCGCAATGTCCAGCTAAAGCCTCATCGATAGAGTTATCCACAACCTCATAAACCAAGTGATGTAAACCTCTAACTCCAGTGTCTCCAATATACATGGAAGGACGCATTCTAACGTGCTCCATTCCTTCTAATGCCTGAATACTATCGGCAGAATAACTATTCTTTTTAATCTCGTCGCTCATATTATTATATCGTAAAAAATCTATTTTTTGTGAAACGAGCAAATATAGAGAAAATCATTAAATTTAGGACTACCAGACGCGACTCAAAAGGGTTAAGTTATTAACATTTTTGGCATTATTTCAACAAAAAACGCCTATCAAAAGGACAGGCGTTTTGAATCTGAAACAGTTTCAGATTTAACCAACAAACAAAACTTGAGTTTAAACTCAACACACTAACATTGACTTTTTTTGTTTTAATACAAAACTTTTATTTTTAGAAAACTATTTACACTTTGACATAAGCGTCATCGTGAACACTTGCCACGGCTCTTCCTGAAGGATCATTCATATTTTTAAACGCTTCATCCCACTCTAAAGCAATTTTGGTACTGCACGCGACACTTGCTTCCTGAGGAACGCTTAAAGCGGCAGCATCACTTGGAAAATGTTCATGAAATATCGAGCGGTAATAATATTCTTCTTTAGATGTTGGCGTTTGTATCGGAAACTTAAATTTGGCATTCCCTAATTGTTCGTCCGAAACAGCTTTTGCAACGACTTCTTTCAAGGTGTCTATCCAACTGTAACCAACGCCATCACTGAATTGTTCTTTCTGTCTCCAGGCTACACTTGCCGGAAGCATATCTTCAAAGGCTTTGCGAAGTACCCATTTTTCCATTCGTTCTCCGTTAATCATTTTGTCCTGCGGGTTAATTCGCATGGCAACATCCATAAATTCTTTATCTAAAAATGGCACACGGCCTTCAATTCCCCATGCCGCTAAACTTTTATTCGCACGCAAACAATCGTACATGTGCAGTTTGCTTAATTTTCGTACCGTTTCTTCATGGAATTCCCTTGCATTTGGCGCTTTGTGGAAATACAAATACCCACCAAACAATTCATCCGAACCTTCTCCAGAAAGTACCATTTTGATTCCCATCGATTTGATGACTCTTGCCATCAAATACATTGGCGTGGAAGCTCTAATCGTAGTAACATCATAGGTTTCTATATTGTAAATCACATCGCGAACGGCGTCTAATCCTTCTTGAATGGTGAATTTAATTTCGTGGTGAATGGTCTTTAAATGATTCGCTACTTTTTGGGCCGCAGCCAAATCAGGCGAACCTTCTAAACCCACTGCAAACGAGTGCAATTGCGGATACCAAGCATCCAGAGTGTCGCCTGATTCTATCCGTTTTTGTGCATATTTTTTGGCTATCGCCGAAGTAATCGAAGAATCCAAACCGCCAGAAAGCAAAACTCCATAAGGAACATCGCTCATCAATTGTCTGTGAACGGCAGCTTCTAATGCTACTTTGATTTCTTCAATACTAGTTGCGTTTTCTTTTACAGCGTCATAATCCGTCCATTCACGTTTATACCATTGTACAAATTCGCCATCTTTGCTTGACATATAATGTCCTGGCGGAAACAATTGTATTTTGGTACAATACCCTTCTAACGCTTTTAATTCGGAAGCAACATAAAACGTTCCATTTTGGTCCCAACCAATATACAACGGAATAATCCCCATATGATCTCGGGCAATGAAATATTCATCTTTGGCAACATCATAAATTGCAAATCCAAAAATGCCATTCATCTCATCTAAAAAGTGAACCCCTTTTTCTTGGTATAAAGCTAAGATTACTTCGCAATCACTTTCTGTTTGAAAATTGTATTTGCCTTCAAATTGTTTGCGTAATTCTCTATGATTGTATATTTCGCCATTGGCAGCTAAAACCAAACTTTTATCTTCACTAAACAAAGGTTGTTTCCCAGAAGCCGGGTCAACAATCGCCAATCTTTCATGTGATAGAATCGCTTTGTCATTACTAAAAATACCGCTCCAATCGGGACCACGATGGCGAATAATTTTAGACATTTCCAATACTTTTGGTCTTAAAATTTCAGCTTTTTGTTTCAAATCAAAAGCACATACTATTCCACACATATATTCTTTATTTTATTTTGATAGGCAAAGATGTACTAATAGTTACAAATGAGAAACATATATTATTAATTAGTTATAAATTATAACTAATTAATAAAATACTATTCACTTATGGAAGTAAAACAGATTGAAATTGACACTTAAGTAAATAAATAGCAATTTAAAAGTTAAGTTTACAAACTAAAATGATTCTTCCAGACACAATATGATTAATCAAAAAAAAATTATAGTAGTCCTACCAGCTTATAATGCTAGCAATACATTACTGGCTACTTATAATGAAATTCCGTTTGACATTGTTGACGATGTAATTTTGGTTGATGATAATAGCACCGATAATACACTTGAATTAGCCAAAGAACTCGGTATAAAAAACACAATAAAGCACGAAAACAATTTAGGCTATGGCGGCAATCAGAAAAGCTGTTATAATAAGGCTTTAGATTTGGATGCTGACATTGTGATTATGCTACATCCCGATTATCAGTACACGCCCAAATTGATTCACTCCATGAGTTATTTAATTGCAAATGATGTTTATCCGGTTGTGATTGGTTCCAGAATTTTAGGGAAAGGCGCTTTAAAAGGCGGAATGCCGATGTATAAATATATTTCGAATCGTTTTCTGACTTTATTTCAAAACATAGTAATGAATCAGAAGCTTTCGGAATATCACACAGGCTATCGAGCGTATTCCAGAGAAGTGCTCACTAAAATAAAGTATAATCAAAACTCAGATGATTTTATTTTTGACAATCAATTTTTGGCACAAATATTCTACAATGGTTTCGAAATCGCTGAAATAACGTGTCCTACCAAATATTTTGATGATGCTTCTTCAATAAACTTTTCAAGAAGTGTGAAATATGGATTAGGCGTTATGAAAACTTCTGTTTTGTATTTTTTGAGCAAAAACAAAATTTACAAATCAAAATTGTTCAAATGATTAAATTTTCACTTACTGCATTAAACAAAAAGAACGTCAGTATATTCATTTTTCTTGTCGTTAGTTTTTTATTTTCTGCCAAATATTTGTACAGAATAACTTCATATGCTGGAATTATTTCATTAGCGATCACGCTGCTGTATTTCCTATTATGGAATAAAAGAAAGTTCTTGTTTTCAAATACAGAGTTTAGTAAAAAAGTAGTCATAGCAGCACTTATTGTTTTTGTAGGTTGCTCCTTTTACGTGTTTAAAAAAATTCCGGTTGAAACTTTGAATGTAGACCGATGGAGCGTGATAACTTCTTTTTGGGATTCTTTTTTTAAGGGAGAATATGTTTATTTTGCCAAATCCAATATGGCTAATTATCCGGGACCAATGCCTTTTTATTTTATTTTGGCTCTTCCGTTTTATTTTATTGGTGAATTAGGCTATTTTTCAATTTTAGGTGTACTATTATTTTATTTTTTGATTGAGAAAACAATCAAAAACCATTCACTAAAATCGGTTTCAATTATCTTAATTTTAATCAATATTCCTTATCTCTGGGAAATTGCATGCAGAAGCAATATTTTTCTAAATGGAAGTTTGGTGTTGGGTGTTTTAATCCTTTTTGTGAAGCAAAAAGAATTTAACTTTAAAAATAGTCTTGCTTTAGGAATTTTGATTGGTTTGGTTCTTTCTACAAGAAATGTATTTGTGATTCCGTTGATAATTACATTTGTTTATTATCTAAAAAGAAAGAAAATAACTATCGGGCAAACCGTAATTATAGGTGCGATAACAGTACTAACATTTTGCTTAACTTTTATTCCTTTCGTGTGGAATTATTTTACGGAATTTAAAACAATGAATCCGTTTATAATACAATCCGATGTTTTGATTCCATTTCAGTATACACTTTTATTTATTTTAGCCTCATTCTTAGCTGGATTCTATTGCAAAACTGACAACGAGATTTACTTTTATAGCGGTTTGATACTTTTCAGTAGTATTGCTCTCTATTTTTTGTATTGGATAATTCTGCGTGGTTTTGAAGAAACATTCACAAATAGTGCGGCTGATATCTCATATTTCATACTTTGTCTACCGTTTTCTTTGTACCATCTTCTTAAAGAAACAGAAAATTAAGCTAACTTTTCAATTAAATAGTGTTTCCCATTCATATCAAATTTAAATCCAGCTTCATTTCCCATCAATTTACTTCCTAATGGAGATTGAGGCGAAAGTGCAAAGATGGATTTATCCTCCAGAATCAGCTTAGGTAAAGCAGCACTGATAAAAAGCGTCATCCCATTGGCTTGAACCAAACTTCCTAAAGCTACTTTTTTATGCTTTTGCGAAGGATCAATTTTATCAAGAATAGCTTTTTGATCCAGAATTTCTTTCAGTTTATAGTTGAGTTTCTCTTGTTCGAGATGCATCATTGACAAAGCAGTTTCGTGTTTGTCTCCCGCCGAACCTTTGGCATCGTTTTGCGCATCAATAGTCAATCCAGATATCATGTCCTGAAAGACATCTATGCGGTCTTGCAGCATTTCTTTGTAACGAAGAAGTATTTGTTGTTTTAAAGACATTTTAGACTGCTTAGATTGTTAGATTGTTTAGACTACTTAGCTTGTTTAGAAAAAAAAGACTTCTTAAATTTTATGCAAATCTAAGAAGTCTAAAGTATCTAAAAGGTCTAAATTATCTAAAAATCAAATTTATAACTCGCACCGCCTAAAATTTGCAATCCTTGCACCGGAAAATTCAACCATCTTTGGTAATCCTGATTCGCTAAATTGTTCCCTTTTAAGAAGAAAGTCATGCGTTCGCTGAATTTGTATCCCACATGCGCATTCAAATCGAAATAACTCTTTAAGGTTACATCTTCAATTGGAAAAGGGAAATTCAATGAGCTTGTAATAAACTGATCTTTTCGCTCACCAACGAAGAACAAGCTTGCACCTGCATACCATTTATCCGTAATGTTTACATCTAAAGTAGTTGCTAGTTTTAGGCTTGGTAAATTCCATGCTTCACTTTGCATATCGGTCGAATAACTACTGAATGTTCCGTTGATTCCGAAAGAAACATTTTTTGAAAAATCGGCTTTCAATTCACCAAACAAACTAAGCGTTTTCACTTTGTCATATACTACGTTAAATGAATTACCAAAAGTGTAGCCATCCGTATTGGCATTGCTATCGTCAAAGCCATTACTTTTAAATAGTGCTTTTCCGTCTTCATTTTTGTACGATCCGCGAACATTATAACTAACACTGCTTGCTAATTTTCCTTTTAAACCCGCAAATACATCATACTTTTGGTCGGTTGGCGCTACACCAATTGTTGGTGAAACAAAGAAATTTTCTTGAACAAAATCGCTATAGGAGTTTTGTTGTAATGCGCCTTCAATTCCGGCATAGAAAATCATTAAATCACCCACTACTTTATACGAAGCGGTAACTTTTGGATAAATAAAGAATTTGCTTTCGCCGCTTTCTTGCGCAGCGCTGTAGAAGAAACCAGCACCAATATTCATCGATAAATCGCCTTTATTAATTTTGATACTAGGCTGAAAACCAAAATTGGTATATCCATATTTGAAAGAACTTCCTCCATTAAAAGTCTGATCAAATGAACCGCTGATGTAATCCAATACAAAATCAGCTTTTATTTTTTGTTCTACAACATCAAATTCTAAGGATGGTTTCACTACAAAACGATTTTCTGCCGAACCAAAAGCATCCCAAAAACGAGTAAATTTAACCGAGCTTTCTTTTAAAATATCGCTAAATCCTAATCTTCCACCAACATATAAAGTATGATACGTTTGTCTTTCGTCAATAGTTGAAAGTGTCGCATCATCAAAAGGAGGAAACGTTCCGTACCAATTGTACACTTGGTTTTTGTATCCTAAATCTGCATTCCATGACATTCCGGTTGTTCGGCTTCCGTAAGTCAAATCTAAAGCGGTATTCATGAATTTATCATCTAAATATACATTTTTAATACCGCCTTGCGATGAACTATGACGCAACATTCCGCCAACATAATCGGTATTACTAATGTTTTCTGTAACAAAAAGTTCGGCGTTTACCGTTCCGTAATTCCCAGCGCCTAATGTTAAATAGTTACTGAATATTTTTTCTTCGGCACTTTTATCTACACTTGCCGCTTTTCCTTTGGCTGGAGCGAAAGTTGATGCTACCGGAAAGGAGAATATATTATATTGGATGTTTTCTTTTTTAGAAGTATTCTCATCGTCCAAAGTGGGCGTTTCCTTCACTTTAAAAGCATCAGAAATCGATGGTGAATAAGGCTTTACAACGTTAACGACTTCGGTTCCGATATTATCATCTTTCTTTTGGGAAAAAGATAATTGGGTTGCACAAAGGGTTGCTAATACTACTATTTTATGTTGAAAATTGATTTTCATATTTGTTCTTTTATAAGCACTTCGACTGCGCTCAGTGTGACATTTTTAGTCAGTTAATGATGAATTCGTTTTAGCAGCTTCGCCTTTAACGATGCTTAACTCGGTTTGTGCTTCCGCAACAACATCTGGAAAGTCTTTGAAGTTTTTGATTACACTATCCAAAATAGAGGTTGCACTGAAATTGTCTTTCATTTGGAAATAGTTTTTTGCCATCACAATCAACCCTTTGGCACCAAAATATTTGTAACCCGAATAGTCTTTGGCTAATTTCTGAACCGTTTTATTAGAATCTTCATATTTGCCATCTTTGTTTTTGAAAAAGGCATCATAATACAATGCTTCCGCAGCCAATTCTCCTTTAGCAATAGCCAACAATTTGGCGTAAGCTGTTCTTGCTTTTGGTTCGTCATTCACTTTTATCGCAGCACGCGCCACAATAATCTGAGCATCACTTTTTATTTTATTGTCTGTTTTTGGGTTTGCCAATACTTTATCCGCATAAACCACGGCGTTTGAATACTCTTTCTGATCGTAATACGCACGCATCAAATTCGCTTGCGCAAAGGTTACGTTTTGTGGAAAATCCGCTTCCGTTTCTAAACGTTGCAATACCGGAAGTGCTTTGGTATAATCATTCTTTTTCAAGTGAATTTCAGCCAAACGCGCTAACGATTGTTCCGTAAATTCATTTCTTGATTTTCCTATTACATACTCATAATTAGAAACCGAATTGCTTTCTTTACCATCAGTATATAAAGATTGTGCCAAATAGAAATTCGCTTTTAAAGCATGTATTCCGTTTGGAAATTGAGAAACATATCCGCTTAAACTTGTAATAGCTTGTTTTGTATTATTCTGAAGATATTGCTTTTCAGCGGCTTCATACGTATCATTATCCAAATCGGCATCCGACACTTCAACAAAATCCAAAGTTCTTACCCAAGTAGCATATTCGTTCACTTTTCCCATATCCATATAAACCAATCTTGCTGTAGAAACTGCTTCTGAAGCTTCAGGTGTTCTTGGATATTTCGCTACAACTTCTTTGAATTTGACAATAGCTTGTTCGTTTTTCTGTCCGTTATAATAGACTAATCCTTGACGTAAAATCGCTTTAGACGCAAATGAACCATTTTTGAATTCGGAAATTAATTGGTCGTAAGTTCTAATTGCCATATCCGTTTTATTCTCGGTCACATAAGTATTTCCTAATTCGAACAACGCATCATCACGGTATTGAGACGTTTTAAATTTTGCTAAAAACGAATTGAAATCTTCAATTTTCTTGTCATTTTTACCTACAAATCCGTAACTCAAAGCCTTTTGGAACGCTGCATAATCGGCATCAATTCCTTTCATATCAATCGCTTTATTGTAAGCATCCATGGCTGGCCAATATTTAGACGTTACAAATCGGCTATCGCCTAATCTTAGATACGCATCATTCAAACGCACTTTGTCGTCCTTTGTACCATCAACATATTTCTGAAAATAATTCCCTGCTTGATCGTATTCTTTTTGCTTGAAATAAGAGTAAGCAAGATTATAGTTGAAGTTTTTAAACTCCGCAGTATTTTTGGCTTCAGCCGATGCTTCAAATTGTTTGAAACTGTTGGTTGCGTCATTAAAATTGTCTAAAACATATTCGGTTTCGCCTTTCCAGAATGTGGCACGAGCGGTAATTGTGCCATTTCTCGGATTAGCGACCGATCTTTTAAACATACCTAACGCTTCCTGATAATTTCCATCGGTAAACAATTCAATTCCTCTGTAGAATAATACTTTTTGGTAAGCGACTTTGTTTTCAGGTGAATTGTTTTTTTCTAATAAAACCAAGGCTGCTTTATAATTCTTTGACGTGATATACGAATTAATCAAAAGGTTTTCGATTTCACTTTTAGCTGGCGTTGCTGGATATTTTTCTAAGAAAGATGACAAAACATCCGGAACACTTTGATACGAGTTTCCGATTTCATAACTCAATTTTGCATAATTCAAGTTAGCATCTTCTTGGATCTTTTTATCGAAATCCATTTCAGAAGCACTTTTGAACGCATTTAATGCTTGTTGTTTTTTATCGGTTTTGAAATAACATTCACCTAAATGATAATACGCATTTTGAGCCACAGCATCATTTCCGTTTATGATTTTATTGAATTGTGAAATTGCATTTTCATAATCCTTTTGCATGTAATACGTGTACCCCAATTGGTAATAATCGGTGTTGCTCCATTTTCCTTTTTTGCCTTTATATTCTTTTAGATAAGGCAACGCTTTGTCGTATTGCTTTAAGTTGAAGTAACTTTCACCTATTATTTTATTCAATTCTGATTTTTCAGACGCATTTGATTTTGGCATAGCCGTCATTCCAGCATCAATTGCTTTTTGGAAATCGCCTGCTTTAAAAGCCATATCAGCTTTGAAATAAGACAGTTTCTCAGCATATTTATCCTCAGTTTCTACTTGCTGAAAATACTTATTGGCTTCTTTGTAATCATTGCCGTCATACGCCATGAAACCTAAATAATACTTTGCCTGTGTTCCGTATTCTTTAGAACCTTCGACTCTTTTAAAATAATCAGCTGCTTCTTTTTTGTTTCCAGCAGTAAAATTGGCATATCCCTTTTGGAACGTAAATTTTTCGGTTTGCTCGTAGGTCAAGGAACTTTCGTCCACTTTTTCAAAGTATTGCATCGCTTGTGGAAACTTTCCTTGTTCAAAATAATACTGCGCTACTTCAATGTACGCTTGATTTTGCTTAGAACTTGTTGGATAATCTGAAATGAATTTTTCAATCAATTCATCTGCATTATTCTGGTTCAAATGAATAGCACAAATCGCGATATAATAAGCCGAATCAGACTGAACATCTTGCGATTTAGTATCCTGCTTTACTTTTTCAAAAAGAATTTGAGCCGATTGGTATTGTTTGTCTTTGTACAATTTTACAGCATTGTCAAATTCAGACAAACTGTTAGTGTAAATAGCGGATTGTTGCGCAGAAAGTTGCGGAATTCCGGCCATTAAGAACATGAAAAATAACATTAAAACGTTGCGCATAATTTTTATTTTAATTTAACCAAAAATAGTATCCTATTACCTATAACGTAAAAAACCTGGGTTTTATTATAAACATTCTTGTAAACAATTTAGGTTTGAGACTAAAAGCGGAAAGACTAAAAGATAATCGACCTTGATTTTAAATTCGAAATTATTGTCTATCATCTATCTGTCTATTATCTATTTTCTTTTGGATTGTGGAAGTTTTATTTACTATTTTTACCCCATAAACACTTTATCCATGTCAGCAACAGTTTTATCCTTAAAAAACGTAACGATTTACCAAGAAAACCGAGTGATTCTTTCACAAATTAATCTTGAAGTTAAAGAAGGGGAATTCCTTTATATCATCGGGAAAACTGGAACGGGAAAAAGTAGTTTTATGAAAACGCTTTATGGAGATTTACAGCTTACAACTGGCCAAGGAAGTATTGTTGGCTATGATTTATTGAATTTGAAAGAAAGCGAAATTCCGTTTTTGAGAAGAAAAATTGGAATTGTTTTCCAAGATTTTCAACTTTTGCCCGATAGAAATGTGAACGAAAATATGTTGTTTGTACTTAAAGCAACAGGATGGACAGACAAAACCGAAATGCAAGTTAAAATTGATGAAGTTTTAGATCTTGTAGGTTTACGAAGCATTACCAATAAAATGCCACACCAACTTTCAGGCGGTGAACAACAACGAGTTGCGATTGCCAGAGCGTTGTTGAATGATCCCGAATTAATTTTAGCGGATGAACCAACTGGAAATCTGGATCCGCAAACAAGTGCCGAAATCCTAGGCGTTTTGAAGAAAATCAACGAAAATGGAAAAACAGTAATCATGGCAACACACGATTATGCGGTGATTATGAAATTCCCAGCAAAAACGTTGAAATGTGAAGACAGCACCATTTTTGAAGTAGTTCAGAAAACGGTTTAATCTATTTTTTTGTCAAAATAAATACGTCTTGAAAATCCCTCAATTGATTTCCTGATTGTGCACCTTTCCAATAACCATCAATGGTTTCAGAAAGATGTAATCCTGCAGCAGCAATCATTTCTTTAAGTTTATTTTCCTCAAAAGCAATATTGGCACTAGTCACTTTTTCATTCATCAAACGATAATTTTCTTTTTGGTAAGGAAAAATGAATTCTCCGTTTTGAGCCGAAATAAAATCTTCATTAGCTGAAGTGTAATAAAAAAAGGTAGTCAAACATTTTCCGCCAGGTTTCAAAACTCTGCAAATTTCATTCAAATAATTTTGAACTTCTAGCGGTTGCATGTGTGTGAAAACTGAAAAAAGAAAAACTGTATCGTAAAAATCCGATTGATAGGGAAAGACGAATTTTTCCGCCTTATCATCTGTAATATGATACAAATCGTTATTGAGTGGCGTGCATTTAAAAATAAAATTGGGATACTGATTTGAAATATTTTTTTGGCACCAAACCACTCCTTTTTCTACAACATCAAAGCCATCATAAACAGCCGTTTCGCTCAAATACGACTTTAATGCAAACGCGGTACGCCCAATTCCGGAACCGACATCCAAAATTTTTCCATTCGGTTTTAGTTCAGCATACTGATTTAATAAATCTAATTGGTGTTTTCCTTGCTTTACAAAGTCGCCAGAACCAATAAAAATATCGCCTTTTTTAGGAATCACATCTTTACTTTTTGGTCCTAATAAATTCAAAAAATCAATCGGAAAATAAACTAACTTTCTGACCAAAAGTCGGTTATTGGGAGACATCGAATAATATAAATTCCTAAAAAATAAGTTACTTTTTGTAGACATGTGGATTTTCTTTAATTCCTTTTTTGAAGATTTTACGCAAACTCATTCGCAAGAAAGTATCTAATTGCAAAATCAAATCAGACAGTTTATTTTCAGGTCGACCACGGAACGACGTCACATGAAATCGATCTGATTCTTGCAAAGGCGTATTGGCAAAATAATAATTGGAAACACCACGTCGATATCCGTCAAAAACAACAGGAGAAACCGAATGTAAAGACTTATTGTGAGTTTCCATTACGGCCAATCGGTTGAATTTACTGTGAATCGTAGTCTGTTTGTTCTTTAATCCATTTGGCCAAAGTTCCAAATTTCCACCATTTTCTTCTTTCCAATCGGGCGTAACATAATACAACAAATTGAGCACACGCCACAAATTTCGGTCTTTATCATGTGAATTATCTAAATGCGGATTCAGAAATTGGTTTTTACCCATTAAAGATATTCCTCCTGCGTAGAGGTTTTCATCTGGGATTGGGTTTTCAATACTACAAATTTCACCGATGATTCTCACTATTCTTTCATCCTGAAAAGCATAAATTATTTCCTCTAATAACGGATTGTATAAATTCATCTGCGCCGCAACATACTTGTCTTCGCGAAGGCTTTTCTTCAATGTCATTTCTTCCGATTTTGGAAAAACGTTATGAATCTGCAACGCAATTTCATTCGGCAAAATAGCATCAATAAAAAAATAGCCTATCGAACCTGAATTTTCAAATTCTGTCGTAAGCTTTTCCTTTTCAGAAACTAATCTTTCAAAAATTAAATCGGCTAATTGGGTTCTGTTCATTGGTCAAAAATTATTTTTTCTTCAATCCGTTTTGCATTTTCTTTATCATTCAGCACATTCATCAAAACTTTTTTCCTTATTTCATTTTGATTGTATGGTTTGGTTTTCAAAACATTTACTTTATCAATAAAATCCTGTTTATTTTCAGCAATTTCGCAAAGAGAAAGTACATTTTCATCATCAACCATGTGTTTATTAATCAGGCAAAATCTACTTTTGAATAATGAATTAATGACTTTCAATTTCGTTCCTGATTCCTGAAAAGACAACATTGTGTTTATATGTGCATTCGCAAATAATTCGTCTAAATGATTTTCGCTTTCAATTTCCACAAACTTCACATTTGAAAGAGTTTTTGACTTAGCTTCAATCAAATCTTTTCCATTTGAAGAAGCAATTATCAAATTATAATCTGGAATTTCCCTGAAAACTTCAATCAAAAAAAGCGCTGCTCTTTTGTTATCGGACAATCGTAAATCGCCATGATAAAAAGCATAATTTCCGAATTCCGAAAGTTCTTTACTACTTTCATTTCCATGAAAAACAGGAACATAGACACAACTCTTCGTTATTTTTTTTGCTTCATCAAATTCATATCGCGAAAGAGCAAAAGTACAATCGAAATCGGCTATCGTTTTTTGATAATCCAAATACTTTTGCGCCACAAAATAGTACACTATTTTCTTCACCAGATTGGTTTCGCTTTTACTCATTCCAAAATAAAAGTTAGATTCAATATTGTGTAATCGTAAATATTTTTTGTTATCCAATTCTGCTTTTCTCAGAATCATGGTCGAATGTAAACCTTCGAATAAAATCGGTGCATCGTGCTTTTTGATGTTTTCAATCAGGCTTTTATCAAATCTGCAAACAACCGGCAGAGGATATTTTGAAAAAACAAAAAATGGATTCTTATTCTTTTTGTACAAATAGACTTTTTCAGTAATCGCTTTCAACGATGAAGAAACTTCGCACCTATCTTCATAATAACAATGCAGATAAATCGTAAAACCTAATGAATGTAGTGCTTTTACTTTATAATAAACATCAATTACTCCTCCAAAATCTGGTGGAAACGGATTCTCAAAACTGACGATATGTAATTCTTTTTTTTGCATTGATTTTGACAAAAATACTATTTTCAGGAAACTTAAAACCTCGTTTTAATTATATTTGAGCATCAAAAAAATAATATGCCGTTTTTTTCTATCGTAATTCCAGTTTACAACAAAGAAAAGTTTGTAGAAAAAACATTGAAAGGTGTTTTAAACCAAACCTTTACCGATTTTGAAATCATTATTGTAAACGATGGTTCAACAGACCAAAGCGAAACTATTATTTTTGGTTTTGAAGACGAGCGTATCAATTATTTTTCCAAACCCAACGAAGGCGTTTCGACAGCTAGAAACTTTGGAATAGAAAAATCTTGTGCAGATTATATCTGCTTTCTGGATGCAGATGATTATTGGTATCCGAGTTTTTTAGAAACGTTGCAGACTTACATTCAAAAGCTTCCTGAAGAAAAAGTTTTTGGTTTAGCGTATGAAATTGAAACTGATGAGAAAACTTTTCCAGCACAATATTCCATTCAGAAAACCAATGATTTTGAAATCGTTAATTATTTTGAAGCTAGTAAAAAAGATTCCATTTTATGGACATCAAGCGCTGCTTTTCATAAAGATGTTTTTAAGATTGCTGGAAACTTTAATATCAATTTGAAAAATTTTGAAGATATTCATTTATGGATTCGAATTGGCTTGAGGTTCCCTATCGTATTCGTTTGGAAGATACAAGCAAAATATAGTTATGACTCTTTCGGCTTGTCGAGAAGTGAAAAAATAAATCTCGATGTTGATTTTTCTGAATTTGCTTTAACAGAAGCAAATAATCCAGAATTAAAACATTTTTTAGATTTAAATCGATTCTCATTAGCCATTAAGTCAAAATTAATTAATGACACAAAAAAATTCCTTCAATACTACAATGGAATTGACTTAACCAAACTTCCGCTAAGGAAACGGATACTTTTAAATTTGCCAGGATTTGTACTGAAAATACTTGTGTCAGTAAAATTAAAGCTGACCAATATCGGTTTAGGAAATTCGGTTTTTAGATAATTTATAGTCTTCAAAATTGCGAATATAATCTTCTTCCTTAAAGACATCGGAAGCTAAAACTAGGCAAACTGAACCCGAAGAAAAATTTTCTAACTCCCGCCAAATGCCACATGGAATTAGTAATCCAACATTGGGTTTATTTAAACTGATGGTTTTTGTTTCGTTTCCGTCGTTCAAAATCACATCAAAACTGCCGCTTAAAGCCATTAATAATTCCTGACACTCTATGTGTGAATGACCGCCACGTCGTCCGCCACTCGGAATATCATACAAATAATAAATACGTTTCATTTCAAAAGGAACGGTATCTTCTTGAATTACAGAAAGATTGCCGCGTGTGTCGTGAACTTTAGTAATGTTTATGATAATAGAATCGTGGATTGTTGTCATTTTTCAGCTAGTAATTGGTTCCATTGTTGTGCGATGGTTGTCAAAGATAAATGTTCTACACTTTTTTGTGCATTATTTTTGCAAATTTGATATAAATTTTCATCTTTAAACATTGTTCTTATCGCTTCAGCTAAAACGTTAGCATCGTGATTTGGAATTAATAATCCGTTGAATTCATTTTGGATAATTTCTTTTGGCCCTGTTTCACAATCAACTGAAATAACTGGAACTCCCATTGCTAACGATTCGATGATCGACATTGGAAAACCTTCAAAACGACTCGTTAAAACGGAACAACGGGCAAATTGAACATACGGGTTTATATTTTTTTGAAAAGGCAAAAGCATAACGTGATTTTCAAGTTGCAATTCCTTGATTTTAAACTGAATAAAATCTTTGTCTTTTCCATTGCCAACGATCAGTAATTTTATTCCATTTTCGTAAACTTTTGAAATTGAAAATCCATTTAGTAAAAGAGTGAAATTTTTAATTTCTTCTTCTAATCTGCCAAAATATATTATGTACTTCTCAGGGATTTCATCTGGTCGTTTAGATTCAGATTCTGGCAAAATAATTGGATTGTAAATAGTTGTTGTGTTGGTTAAATTAAATTTTTGATAAATAGTTGTTTCGATTCCTTTGGAAACACAAACCAGTTTTGATGCTTTTTTATACAAATAATTGACTCCGAGAGAAAAACGCGGAAAATACATTTCAGAATTAAAACTGTGAACCATAAAATAGACTTTTCTATTCCCGTAAATCCATTTTGTCAAAACTTCCCTCAGAAACATAGGACGCGAGCGATTGTCAATAATTATTTGAATATTATTATCTGCAAGATAATTGGCAATGTATTTTCCCTTTTTAACGGCTCTGAAAATTTCTTTTTCATTTTGGACTAATTTTCCAAGATTGATTAATGTTCCTTTATAATCATAATCAACATAATCTTGAATAATAATGTTGTGAACATCATAGCCTAAATCGAACAACATAAAACTCAACAATCCTGCGAAACGCTCAGCCCCACCAACTCCGAGTGAAGCGGAAACTATAGCAATTTTGTTATTGTTTTTCATTTCTTACTTATATTGCGTCAAATATAGTAAGAAATGAAGATTTTACTCATTGGAGAATACAGCCGATTGCACAATTCTTTAAAAGAAGGATTGCAAAAGCTAGGAAACGACGTCACCATTTTAGGTTTTAAAGATGGTTTCAAAGATTTTCCAGTCGATTTCCCAATCGAAAAAAAATGGGATTCGGGTTTCCTTAAAAAAGTAAAACTTTTGATTTTGGTAGTAACCGGTTTTGACATTTCCTCTTATTTAACGTATCGTCAGTTTTGGAAAAAAAGGAATAATTTTAAAGAATTTGATGTAGTTCAATTGATTAATGAGAATAGTTTTTTATGCGATTATCGTCATGAAAAAAAGATTTTAGATTTCATTTTTAAACACAATAATAAAGTATTTCTGCTTTCGGTTGGCGATGATTATATGTATGTAAAATACAATTTTGAACATCCCGAAAACCCTTCCATTGTGCAACCATATTTGGCCGGAAAAATTGAAGATAGAAATTTTACGAATGTTTTAAAATTCAGAAACAAAACTTTTGAAAATTTGCACCATTACATTTATAAAAATATTCAAGGCGTAATTGCAACCGATGTGGATTATCACATTCCGTTACAAAAACACCCTAAATATTTAGGATTGATTCCAAGTCCGATAAACCTGGAAAAAATTGCAAAAATTGAATTAGAAATTAAAAATCGCATTGTGATTTTTCACGGGATCAACCGCGAAAGTTATTTCAAAAAAGGCAATGATTTTTTTGAGAAAGCTTTAGAAATTATTAAAGAGAAATATCAGGAGAAAGTTGAAGTTTTGATAGCTGAAAATGTTCCATACAAAGAATTTATAAATTTGTACAACAAAGCTCATATCACATTGGATCAACTTTACGGACACGATCAGGGAAGCAACGGTTTGGAAGGCATGAGTAAAGGAAAAGTGGTGTTTACCAATGCTAGTGAAGTATTCGAAAAACAGTACAATCTGACCGAAAAAGTTGCAATTAATGCTTTACCCGATGTGGATTATTTGGTAAACGAATTATCTTTTTTAATTGAAAATCCCGGAGAGATAAAAGCGATTGGAAACCGAGCGCGAGCTTTTATTGAAAAAGAACACGATTACCTCAAAATCGCAGAGAAGTATTTAAATGTTTGGAAGAGCTAACGTTTGATGAAAAGCTTTCGAAACATGAGTAAAACCAATACTAAACAAATAAGATTAGCATAAAAATAAGCTTGCAAAACGCCTTCTACCGAACACTTCTTCATCAAATAAAACGAGAGTAAAAAATAAGATAGATTGAATGCCATTTCACCAATAAAATAGCGCTTCATCATTGTTTTAACTACTATCTGAAAACCAAAAGCCAACGTCAAAATTCGGATAAAATCGCCAGCTAACTGCCAAATTAATAAGTTATTGATACTTGAAAACTCTGGTGTAAAAGCTATATTTAAGATGATTCCTTTTGCAAAATAAATTACCACTAACATTAGTAAAAACAAAGGAACAAAGACTTTAAAATAGGATTTTAATTCGGCCTTAAATTCCTTTTCAGTATTTATAGAGGCTAATTTTGGCATATAATATAACGACAAACCCGAACTGAAAAACATCATATAAAAACTCGATAATCTATTTACGGCATCCCAAATTCCGGCTTCGTGAATAGAATAGTTTTTCACAATCTCATTCCGAATCAAAAGTAAGGTTAAAGGAACCAGAACAGCACTTAATAAAGCCATTACCGAGAATTTCTTAATGATTTTGAAATACTTTTTATTAACTACTTTCTGTAGATCAAATTTGAAATAACTTCTATCTTTTCTAACAAAAATAAAAGTTACAACAACCATTAGAATTTCTCCAATGGCAATTGAAAATAATCCTCCTAAAATGTTATGCTTCCAAATTAAAAAAGCGGAAATTCCAAAAGTGAGCATATTCGAAATGATTTGAATAACTACAATGCTTTTATATTTTTCTAATCCATTATAAATAGCCAGCCAAAAGGTATTTATCACCATAAACGGCAGCAATAGTCCAAAAAAACGAATTGGATTTGCATAGACATCAGTAAAGAATAAAAAACTTGAAATTGGTGCAGCAAATGCTATGACTACAATTGCTAATAGTGTCGAAACAACTAAAAACAACCAAAAAAAAGTAGAATAAATAACGGAAAGTTCCTTTTTATCTTCTTTGTTTTCAACAAATAATTTGACGATGGAATTGCTAATACCAAGAGTTGCAATTGATTTAATCATCAAGGCAAAATTCCTAAAACTTCCCATCAATGCCATTCCTGATGTTCCTAAAAAAACGGAAATAATTTTAGACGAAATAATTCCCAAAACAAAACTTACTGCTACTGAAATGGAGTTCAGCGACAAGACTTTTAGTAAGGTATTTTGTTTAAGGATTTTCAATTTATAGACTTCGTATTACTCGAGCTGGATTTCCTGCGGCAAAAACGTTTGGGGGAATATCTTTGGTAACTACAGAGCATGCTCCAATTACTGAATTTTCACCAATGGTTACTCCTTTAAAAACAACCGAATTATAATAAATGATGACATTTTTTTTCACTGTAATAGCGCCACTTTTTGGCACACCCGTCATTCTTTTTTCAGGATCTAGATCGTGTCCGTCGGTATCAACTAGCAAACAGTTTATTCCTATCATGACATTGTCTTCAATGGATATTTTTGAAGTTGCTTGAATGGAAGCACCATTAGCCATCACTACATTATCACCTAATACAACTTCACTATCGTCATCAAAAGCAAGAATGTAATTATACGAAGAATATGTAAAATGAGCGGCAGAAACGCCTATTTGGACATTTTTTCCAAATGAAATTTTACCTTTTCCACTTAGCAAAATTGGCAAATACAAGTTTGGTTTCCCACTGATACGTTGGCAGTCTGAAAGAAATTTATATTTCCAAACCCGTAGTGTAACAAACAAGAAAAATTTTATTCTAGCAGTAATATTCACAATCGTGTATTTTTTAAATTAAAATAGAATCTAACATTTCAAAATTTGATGTTTTAATCTCGTAAAAATCCTGAATTAAAGAATGCGCTCCAAAACTCTCTTTCCAAAAATTGATGTTTTTAACTATCTGTAAGCCATTATTTTCATGAGACGGTCCAAAATCAAAATAGTCTTTTCCTTTTGCAACATCATTAATTAGGAAATCATATAAAAAATCGATGCTGCCCAATTCATTATTATTTTCATTTCCAGAAATATATTGTGGCTTAACTACTTTATCTGTAATGAAAATAGTAGTTCCACAAACTAATTTGCTATCATTATATACATTAAAATGTCTTATATTATCAGGAAAATTATTCATCAACTTCGTAATTTCAGCAACAGAATGAACTGGTTTTGAGTTGTATTTAGCGCTTAAATTTGGGATTAATAATTCATTCCAAAATAAATCTATTTTACCATCTTCCCTAATTTCTAAGCCCAGTTTTTTTCCTCTATTCACACATTCTCTTCGTGATTTTGAAATTAAGCGGTCTTGATTTAAAGTTACAACCGACACATTGTGTTTCATAACTACTTCCCCTTTACAAATATGGGCTAAATAATTAATTTCATCCGAAGAATAACGACAATAAATGGACGGTATTTGCTTTAAAAACAATTTAGAAACGCCATTATCACTAAGGAACTTCAAAACAGATTGGAATAGATATATAGTATCGTATAATTTAGATTTTGGCAACAAAACAAGTCCACCATAAGTCAATCCTTGATGAGAATAAACGGTAGCGCCTACCCTATTCGCCGGAAGTACAGAAACTAATTTTCCGTTTTCAAAAACCAGTAAGGAAAAATCCTCAAAACGATCTTTGTGGTATTCCATAAAATCACGGTGAAACAGAAAAGTTGCATTTTTGGCAGCACTTATAAAAGCATTCCAAATAGCATAATCCTCCAAAGTATAGCGTCTGACAGTATAGTTTTTCACGGGTGTTTTTTATACATTGGCAAATTAACCATTTATTTTTAAAAAAGTCGTGGTTACCAAAAAATCAATTTTCAAAAATAATTGAGTAACTTTAACTCGTTAACCCAGCTGCTTTGAAATTAAAACTACACTTACTTCATTTTATTATACTTTTTTGCTTCATTTTTACTGCTAATGGACAAAATGTTTCGTTGTTCCATCAGTTCAATGGTCGTTATGATTTTACTTTCATCGGCAACACTTTAAATGTTCAGCCCAATTTTGGAAATGATCCGTGTTTGTTGCTTCCCAGCTCAGATGCTATTTTAAATTTAGATCCAAATGACACTATTATAAGTGCTTATCTGTATTGGGCTGGCTCAGGAACTGGCGATTTTAACGTTAAACTTAACGGAATTGAAATCGATTCCCAACGTAATTTTTTGGCTATTCAAAATTTAAATGGCAATCCCTTTTTCAGCGCTTTCGCAGAGGTAACGACATTAATTCAAACAACTGGAAATGGTGTTTATTCCTTTTCAGATCTTGATGTAACGCCCTTTTTTAATCCCGATACTTATTGCAATAACGGAACCAATTTTGCAGGTTGGGCGATTGTTATTGTTTATGAAAATGCTAGTTTACCTATAAATCAAGTTAATGTTTATGATGGTTTAGAGGCATTGTCAAGTCCGAATCCTGGCGTTGTTATTGACGAACTTACCATCAATTTATCTAATTTATATGTGCTAGATAACACCGATGCAAAAGTGGGTTTTATTGCTTGGGAAGGCGATGCGAATATTTCAAATCAGGAATCTTTGCTTATTAACGGAAACATACTAAGTGATGCAATAAATCCACCAGACAATGCTTTTAATGGCACAAATAACATCACAGGAACTAGTGATTTATACAATATGGATTTGGATATTTATGATATTCAGCCTTACATCAATGCAGGAAATACGTCAGCAGAAATCAAAATGACTACGGCTCAAGATTTTGTTTTAATTAGTACTATAGTCACTAAATTAAACAATAAATTACCCGATGCAATTGTTGCAATAAATGCTGTTGAACAACAATGCGATTCGAGAATACTAGTTTTAAATTATACGGTTTCTAATTTAAATTCGAGTGGTCCGTTACCATCGGGAACACCAATTGCCATTTATGCCGATGGAACATTTATCGCTTTTGATGAAACTATACTTCCTATTCCTATTGGCGGAAGTGCCAACTTCCAACTTTCCTTAGTCGTTCCGGATAGTATTCCGATGAATTTTACACTCACAATTTCAGTTGATGATAACGGAAATGGCACCGGAATAGTAGATGAATTAAACGAAAGCAATAACAAAGACACCATTCCAGTTTCGCTGTGGCGCAGTCCAACATTCAACGTTTTAGAACCATTAAAGGCGTGTAATGAAGGTTTTACAAAAGCAACTTTTGATTTTTCGAGCTATGAAGATTTAGTAAAAACGAATCCAAATGATGTCGTCCATTTTTATGAAACAGTAGAAGACGCTTCCGCAGCTGTTAATCCGATATTAAATACTACGAATTATGAAGCTATAACTACTCCAAAAGAAATTTTCATCCGGATTTCTAACGGAAACTGTTTTGCTACTACCTCTTTTATTCTGAAAAGTAGAAACTGTCCGCCCACCGTTTATAACTTTGTTTCAGCGAATAATGACAGCTATAATGACAGTTTTTTTATTGGTGGCTTACGCGATATTTTCCTGGATTTTCAATTGGAAGTCTATAATCGCTGGGGACAAAAAATCTGGACTGGATACAACACTACCGAGAATTGGAATGGCTATATTAAAGATGGCATAGGAAACAAAAATGCACCAGATGGCACCTACTTTTACTTATTGTTTTTAAATGATACTGATTATCCGCAACCACTGAAAGGATTTTTATATCTCAATCATTGAGCTACATATTCTGTGTATAATAATTATAGTCTTTCAAAATGGTTTGGATAAATTCCTTTTTACTATCTAAATCATTTTTTATGCCTGTTACCGCTTCTATTTTACTGGTTAGTTTATTTATAATTTCATAATCTGAAGTCTTTAGTGCAGCTTGATACGTTTCTTTAATAATACGGGCATCATTATCTGAAAGTTTTATCACCAATGTATATTTTGGTATATATTCTTCGCCAATATCTTCTAAAATAGTATGACTGATATTAATTTTATTCTTTAATGTGATAACGGCAGTTCCGGCAGAAATATCGCCCAAACGCTGCGTTTTTTGATTGACCACCATCGTAATCAATCCAATGATGCCACTACTCATTGAAATATCTATTATTCGGAACAACCATCGAATTAAATAGTCGCCAAAAGATGCTTGATATCCATCTATTTTTACCACTTTTATCTTCACTAATTTTTTTCCAAAAGTTTGCCCTTCCAGCATAGATTCCTGCACCAACGAATAAAAAATTATGGGTAAAGCAAAAATCATATAAATAGCGATTCTTGACCAATTGTCTAATTTATTAATAATTAAATTAAGACTTAAAGTGTAGAAAAAAATATAAAAAACAACAATTCCGTAAGCGATTTTAATCAGTGAATCAAGAAAATACGCTGCAATTCTTTCTCCTATAGAAGCCGAAGAAAAATTTATCGTAACATTTTGCGTAGTATTTATTGAAAGTTGTGTCATAATTCCTATTTTAGCCTCCATGAGGGAGGTTGCATTCATAAAACAAAATAAACAAAAATGGCTTGACTTTGAACAAGCAATTTTTGGTAAATCTAAAAAAAATCCTGATGAAATGGCAAGTTTGTACATTCATTTGGTTAATGATTTATCGTATGCGCAAACCTACTACCCCAAAAGTAAAACGGTTGTTTATCTAAATTACTTAGCGTCACAAATTTATCAGAAAATTTACAAGACCAAAAGAGAAGAAAAAAACAGGTTCGTTTATTTTTTCAAAACGGAAGTTCCTTTATTAGTTTATCAGTACAGAAGGTATTTAGTGTATTCTTTTGTGTTGTTTTTTGCGGCCGTAGCGATTGGCGTCGTTTCTGCAAAATACGACGAAAACTTTGTCCGATTAATTCTTGGCGATGGTTATGTAAACATGACTTTAGACAATATTAAAGACGGAAATCCAGTGGCCGTTTACAAATCAGGAAGTAATTGGGGCAGTTTTATTGGGATAACTTTAAATAATCTATACGTTGGCGTGCGCTGTTTTATTTATGGCATTTTTGCTGGAGTTGGAACGTTTATGATCTTAATACAAAACAGTATCATGCTGGGTTCTTTCCAATACTTTTTCTACAAGGAAGGTGTTTTTTGGGAAAGTGTACGCGGAATATGGCTGCATGGTTCCATGGAGATTTTTGGAATGGTAGTAGAGGCGGCTTGTGGTTTTATTCTTGGTGCTTCTATCCTGTTTCCTAAAACTTTTTCAAGATTAAATTCTTTTAAAATCGGATTGAAAGATGGTTTGAAAATCTTTCTAAGCACGATTCCATTCACTATAGCTGCTGGGTTTATTGAAGGATTTGTCACGCGGTATGGAATCGAAATGCCCAGCTGGCTCAATGTTATTATCATTCTAGGAACACTAGCTTTGATATCTTTTTATTTTCTGGTTTACCCAACAATTATCCATAAAAAAATAAACGCATAAGTATGTTTACACTGTTCAAAAAAAGAGATTTTAGCGATTATGTTAGCGATACGTTTCAGTTCTTCAGAGTAACTGGAAAACATTACCTGAAAAGTTATTTCACTATTTGTGGAATTATGTTGCTGCTTTTAGTTGTCTTCTCTTATTTTTTATTTCAGGTCTATTTTGATTTTTTTCTAAACTTTGGTAAAACCAATAACAATGCTGATTTCTTTCAAAACTATGTACAAAATAATATTCCGATTGTAATTGGCGGTGCCGTTTTGATGTTTTTATTCATTGTTTTTCTAAGCATGCTCAACTATTCTATTCCGGTAATTTACATGGAATTGTATGCTAAAAACAAAGGAAATACCTTTGAAACTAAAGACATCCTAGCCAAATTCAAAACTAATTTCGGGAGGATACTAGTTTTCTTTTTAGGATTAATTTTTTTGGTCACTCCATTACTAATGTTAGTTTTTGTAATTCTTATTTTACTTTGTTTTATACTCATTGGCATTCCCTTATTGCTTTTTGCAGTGCCTACAGCTGTAAGTTGGATCACGCTAAGTTTCTTTGAATACCTTAACCATGACAAAGGCTTTTTCGAATCGCTAGGCAGTGGTTTTAAACATGTTAAAAATCAGTATTTTCCCAATGTGGGTTCGTTAATTATCATGTACATCATCATCCAAATCGGAATGTCTGTTTTCACAATAATTCCCTATATGTTTGGAATGGTTTCGATTATTACCTCGACTCAAAATCAAACTGCTACTAATGATTCGGTATCCACTGTAAAAATTATGCTGACCATAGTAATGGTAGTTTCAATAGTAATGAGTTACATTTTAAATAATCTTCTGTTCGTAAATCAAGGTTTGGTATATTATAGCAGACGCGAATTTGACGAAAATATAAGCTCTCAGGATTCAATAGATTTAATAGGCAGTGAATAAATTTCTACTCATTTTTTGGTTGCTTGTTTCTGTACCAATTTGGTCACAGGACTCATCGGCTGTAGCCAAAAATGAAACGATTAAATTCACCGAAAAAGATATCGTTGTTGACCAAAGTGATATAATATCAAAACCTAAATTGAACCCTAATTTTAAGCAAAAATACAAAGCAACCGAATTTCAATATGAAGTTGTAATTGCCCAAAAAGGCGCTTGGGAACGTTTTGAAGAATGGCTTGCCTACTGGTTTAAAAAGATTTTTGGCCTTTCAAGCATGGATACTTCTTCCAAATATGTTGAATATACATTAAAAACAATTGCGGGATTAATCGTAGCGTATGTAATTTATCTCATTGTCAAAATTATACTAAACAAAGAAGGACAATGGATATTTGGCAAATCAACAACACGTAAAATATTGACAGATGAAGAAATTGAGAAGAATTTAATTTATGTAGATTTTGAAAAGTTGCTTCAGGAAACGCTTAAAAATGGTGATAATCGATTGGCCATTCGGTATTATTATCTATGGCTTTTAAAGCGACTTGCAGAGAAGAATATCATCGAATGGCACACCGAAAAAACGAATTCTGATTACGCTTACGAAATAAAATCAACCGATTTAAGAACAGATTTTCAATACCTATCTTATTTGTACAATTACATTTGGTACGGTGAATTTGAAATGAACGAACTTACTTTTTTAAACGCTAAAACTGCATTTGAAAAAACTTTAAAATCATTAAACAAATGAGTAGAACACTAAAAATATACGTATTTTTCCTGCTCGTTATAATTGCGTTATTTATCTATATTGACGCCATTAGACCAAAGCCTGTCGATTGGACGCCAAGCTATGATTTGAGGGATAAGATTCCGTTTGGACTTTATATTTTTGACCAAGAATCAAAGACACTTTTGAGTCCAAATAAAGTTATAAAAAAGACCAAAACACTTTATGAGTTTCTAGATCCGCTATACAACGCGGATACGTTAGTAAAGAATTATAAAATAAAAGGAACGATTCTGAATATTTGTGATAATTATATTTTGGATGACCAATCTACAAAAGAATTATTTTATTTTGTCAGTCACGGAAATACCGCTTTTTTGAGTGTTCAAAATCTTCCCGAAATGTTTACGGATTCTTTGAAAATAGAAATCAAATCCCAATTCGATTTAAATGACAAAGTCGATTGTTGGCTAGCAAACCCTAATTTGGGTAAAGAAAAATACAATTTAAATCAAGGCGCCGGAAGTTACTATTTTTCGAAAATTGATACACTTTACACCACGGTTTTAGGCTATCAGGGAACTGAGAAAAAAAAGTATGTCAATTTCGTCAAAGTCAATTTCAGACAAGGAAGTTTCTTAATTCATTTACAACCAACCGCGTTTACCAATTATCATTTACTGAAAGATAACCATTCGGAATACACCGAAAAAATCTTGAGTTATTTGCCTAAAAACCCCATTTATTGGTTGATAAAAGATCAAAATGGATTAATTGAATCGGGTTCACCGTACCGTTATATTTTAAGTCAGCCGGCTTTGAAATGGGCTTGGTATTTATTTTTTATCGGAATTCTGATTTTTATGATTTTTAATGCAAAAAGAAGGCAGCGAATTATTCCGATAATCAAACCCTTATCCAATACAACCGTTGATTTCACTAAGACTATCGGAAATTTATACTATCAAGAAGGCGATCATCAAAATCTGGTAGACAAGAAAATAATCTATTTTCTGGAAAGAATTAGAAACGAATATTTAATCGAAACTTCTACTTTAGATGAAAATTTCATCAAAAAATTACACGCTAAAACCGGAAAAGAATTAAAAGATATTGAACACTTGGTCTATTTGATAAATTACCAGCGAAAGAGCTACCATCAAAGTATAGAAAGTGATTTAATCGAAATCAATAATGCAATAGAAAAAATTATCAACTAATGGAAAATACAGAAAACTTCGAAAGCAATGAAAATGAAAATGTAAATTTTCAGTCAAGACTAAATCTTGAACCACTTCGCGATAGCATTGATAAAATCAAAGCTGAAATGGAAACCGTAATTGTTGGTCAGCACAAAATGATTGATCAGTTACTCGTTTCAATTTTGGCAAACGGTCACGTTTTGATTGAAGGAGTTCCTGGTGTAGCCAAAACGATGACTGCTAAAATCATTGCCAAAACGATTTCCGTTAATTTTAGTCGTATTCAATTTACACCCGATTTGATGCCGTCAGATATTTTAGGAACATCGGTTTTTGATTTGAAAAAATCGGAATTTGAGTTTAAAAAAGGGCCGATATTTTCCAATTTAATTTTGATAGATGAAGTCAATCGTGCTCCAGCAAAAACCCAAGCCGCTTTGTTTGAAGTTATGGAAGAAAGACAAATTACCATCGATGGACATTGTTATAAATTACAACATCCGTTTATCATCATGGCAACGCAAAATCCAATTGAGCAAGAAGGAACCTATCGTTTGCCAGAAGCGCAATTAGATCGTTTTTTATTCAAAATCACTATCGATTATCCAAATCTAACGGAAGAAATTGACATCATCAATCGTGAACATTTGTTGCAAAATACGGGTAAATTAGAAAACATAAAAGCGGTTTTATCGGCTTCAGATATTATCAAATACCAAGAGTTAGTAAAACAAATTCAGGTTGAACCTAACTTACTAGAATACATTGCCAAACTAGTGGTAAACACGCGTGAAAATGCGTTCTTATATTTGGGTGCATCGCCAAGAGCATCAATCGCAATTTTAAACGCGTCAAAAGGTTTTGCTGCGATTCGCGGACGTGATTTTGTTACTCCAGAAGATATTAAAGAAGCCGCAATTCCCGTTTTACAACACCGCGTTATCGTAACTCCCGAACGTGAAATGGAAGGTTTAACGAGCACTGAAATCATCAAACAAATTATCGAAAGCATCGAAATACCAAGATAATAGTGAACTTTTTTAAGCAATTATATATCAACAATTTCTTTTTCTATTTGCTCATTGGCATTATAGTTTTATTCTGTTGTGCTTTTATTTTTCCCGCTTTATATAGCGCTACTTGGTACTTGTTATTCATATTAGCCCTATTTTTTGTGTTAGATATTCTAATTCTGTTTAGCAGTAAGAACGGAATTGAAGCCGAAAGAACAACGCCTGAAAAATTGTCCAATGGCGATGAAAATCCGATTGTTATTTCCTTAAAAAACTTTTACACTTTTTCAATTGAAGTTAAAGTAATTGATGAAATTCCGTTTCAATTTCAAGTGCGGAATTTTGAAATCAAACGCAAAATAAAAAATGCTTCCAAAGATGAGTTTCAATATTCACTAAGACCAACAGAACGTGGCGAATATTTCTTCGGAAACTTGAATGTCTATGTTTCTTCGCCCTTACGTTTGATTTCCAAAAGATACAAGTTCAATAAGGACCAAATGGTGCCAACGTATCCATCTTACATTCAATTGCGGAAATACGATTTGATCGCTTTTTCGAATAATTTGTTCCAATACGGCGTTAAGAAAATCAGAAGAATTGGCCACACAATGGAGTTTGAGCAAATTAAAGAATACGTTCCAGGCGATGATATCCGAACTTTAAACTGGAAAGCAACTGCCAAAAAAAACAGCTTGATGGTCAATCAGTTTCAGGATGAAAAATCCCAGAATATTTATATGGTCATTGACAAAGGCCGCGTGATGAAAATGCCTTTTAACGGAATGAGTTTGTTGGATTATGCGATTAATGCGACTTTAGTATTATCGAATGTAATTCTGAAAAAACAAGACAAAGCCGGAATGTTTTCGTTTTCAAAAAAAGTAGAAAACCGAGTTGTAGCCGAGAAAAGAACGTCGCAAATGCAAAAAATTCTCGAAAGTCTGTACAACATCAAAACTAATTTCTTCGAAAGCGATTATTCCCGTTTATATGTTGACATCAAGAAAAACATCAACCAACGAAGTTTGATAATCTTGTACACCAATTTCGAAACAATGGATGGTTTGCACCGACAATTGCCTTATTTAAAAGGAATTGCGAAAAGCCATTTATTAGTCGTTGTCTTTTTTCAAAATACCGAATTATATGAAATTACCAATAAAAAATCACAGACCATTCAAGAAGTATACGATAAAGTAATTGCTGAAAAATTCATTTTCGAAAAGAAACTTATTGTTACCGAATTGAAAAAATACGGAATCTATTCGGTGTTAACACAACCAGAAAACCTGACATTGGATACCATCAATAAATACCTTGAAATTAAGGCAAGAGGGATTTTATAATAAATCTCAGTAACTTTGACCCTTTGCAATTGATAATGAAACAAATTACATCCTCTCAAAATCCGTTTATAAAATCATTGGTTCAGCTTCAGGAAAAAGCCAAAGCCCGCAAACAATCTGGAACTTTTTTGATTGAAGGAATGCGCGAAATTGAGTTGGCGGTAAAAGGAAACTACGAAGTGGAAACGGTTTTATTTCTTCCCGAATTAGTAACACCGCAACAAATAACCAAATTAACAAATAACCAAATCGAGCGAATTGAGATTTCAAAAGAAGTCTATCAAAAATTAGCCTATCGCGATACTACGGAAGGAATTCTGGCTGTAGCCAAAACAAAATCATTGCAACTATCCGATTTAAAACTTCCTGAAAATCCATTGATTTTAGTAATGGAAGCTCTCGAAAAACCAGGAAATATTGGTGCCGTTTTACGCACTTGCGATGCTGCAAAAGTGGATGCCGTAATCATAGCGAATCCCAAAACCGATTTATACAACCCGAATATTGTAAGATCCAGCGTGGGTTGTTTGTTTACCAATCAAATCGCCACCGGAACTAATGAAGAAGTTATTGACTTTTTAATTGGAAATAATATCAATTTTTATAGTGCCACTTTACAGAATTCTACTTCGTACCACACTCAAAATTACACGACACCAACAGCCTTAGTCGTTGGGACAGAAGCCACGGGTTTAACTCAACTTTGGCGCGAAAAAGCAACTCAAAATATCATTATACCAATGCAAGGCGAAATTGACAGCATGAATGTTTCTGTTGCAGCTGCCATTTTGATTTTTGAAGCAAAAAGACAACGCGGATTTTAATCTTGAACGGATAAAAAAACTTATCTCTTTTTAAAAAATAATCATTGCACATCTCAATTGTTATTTCTAATTTTAGGAAATGATTGAACACGCTATGACTGAAATAGATTTAGAAGAAGAAAAAAAAGCGATTGCCAGAGAATATAAAGAATTACTTCGGATCAGTTATCAAACATTGACCGATTCTGAGAAGAAACTCATCCGAAAGGCTTTTGATGTTGCAGTAGAAGCGCACAAAGATCAGCGTCGAAAATCTGGTGAAGCCTATATTTTTCACCCCATTGGTGTCGCCAAAATTGTTGCTTCTGAAATTGGTCTTGGAGCTTCGAGTATCGCCGCAGCTTTAATGCACGATGTCGTTGAAGATACCGACGTGACAGTGGAGGACATCGAAAAAATGTTCAATCCTAAAATCTCTCATCTTGTTGAAGGTTTAACCAAAATTGCACAGGTTAAAAAAGACATGAACATCTCAATGCAAGCGGAGAATTTCCGCAAAATGCTACTGACATTGAATGATGATGTTCGAGTAATTCTAATAAAAATTGCTGATCGTTTGCACAATATGCAGACCATGGATTCGATGCCCGATCACAAACAAGTAAAAATTGCTTCTGAAACTTTATATATTTATGCGCCTCTCGCCCATCGTTTGGGATTGTACAACATCAAAACCAAATTAGAAGATTTAGGTTTAAAATACACCGAACCCGAGGTTTTTAAAGACATTGTTAGTAAAATTAAGGAGACTAAGGAAGAACAAGACGAATATATAAAAACCATTTCAGACGTTATAAAAAAATCGCTAGATCTAGAAGGTATTGAATATACTTTGAAAGGCAGACCAAAATCAATCTATTCGATCCGCAGAAAAATGGCGGCGCAGAATGTGACTTTTGATGAAGTTTACGACAAATTTGCACTCCGAATCATTTATAAATCTAACCTTCACGACGAAAAATTCCTAGCGTGGAAAATCTATTCAATAGTTACTGATCATTACCGCCCAAGTCCAAGCCGTCTGCGCGATTGGATTTCCTCACCAAAATCAACAGGTTATGAAGCGTTGCACATTACCGTTATGGGACCAAAAGGACGTTGGGTAGAAATTCAGGTGCGAAGTGAACGAATGGATGAAATTGCTGAAAAAGGATATGCCGCACATTACAAATATAAAAACGGAGCCACCGAAGAAAGCGGATTGGACACTTGGTTGAACCTTTTGAAAGAGGCTTTGGAAAGTTCCGAAACGAATGCGGTCGACTTTGTAGAAGATTTCAAAATGAATCTCTATGCCAAAGAAATCTTCGTCTTTACACCAAAAGGCGAAATCAAATCCTTGCCAAAAGGTGCCACCTCACTAGACTTTGCTTTTAGTATTCATTCCGAAATCGGAATCAAAACACGAGGTACCCGTGTGAACGGAAAATTAGTACCACTAAATCGGGAACTTAAAAGTGGTGACCAAATAGAAATCATTACTTCAGTGCATCAAAAACCAACCATAAACTGGTTGGATTACGTTACTACATCGAGAGCCAAAAATAAAATCAGGAATGTTCTCAACGAAAATACTAAGAAAATTGCTGAAGATGGAAAAGAGCTTTTGACACGAAAACTAAAGCACTTAAAGATCATTATGAATGAAGGTGTTACAAACGAATTGGTTAACTTTTTTAAGCTTAAAACCAGTTTAGATTTGTATTATCGCGTAGGAATTGGTTCAATTGAAAATCAGCAACTCAAGGATTTTGCTGCTCAAAAAAGTAATACGTTGATGAATTTCTTCAAAAATAAAATGAAGCGTTCACCAAGTTCACATCCTGAAGACATTCACAAACAGGTGCTGAACAGCAATTATGATATGTTGGTTTTTGGTTCAGAACAAGACAAATTAGATTATAAATTATCGTCTTGTTGCAATCCCATTCCAGGCGATGAAGTTTTTGGTTTTATTACTATAAACGAAGGAATTAAAGTCCACAAAAAAGATTGTCCCAATGCTATTACACTACAATCTAATTACGCCTACCGAATCATGCAAGCCAAATGGATTGACTCTTCCCAACAGGAATTCAGAGCGATTCTGAAAATTACAGGAATGGACAGTTTAGGATTAACCAATGAACTGACCAAAGTAATTTCGAACAACATGCATGTTAATATCCAAAGTATTTCACTGAGTGGCGATGCTGGAATTTTTAACGGTCAAGTTGCTGTTGTGGTACAAAATAATGCGATATTGAAAAAACTAATTGATAATATTAAAAAAATTGACGGAATTGATAAAGTAACCAGAGTGTACACAAATTAAGGATGAGAAAACTAATTTTTGTCATTTGCTTGATTACCGTTTCTCAACTATTTTCTCAAGACAAATTCAAGTTTAAGTCAATTGACTACGGCATTGGAACTTATAAAATCAATAATGAACACTCAGCATTGGTTTTAATTAGCGCTTTCGATGTAACTACTTCCTACAAATCAAACTTGCTTACATTATCAAATACTATTGGTTTTGGGTTTGGAAAAGATGAGCAAAGCTATATTGATCTCGAAGGTTTTTACGAAATCACTGTGTTATATGGCAGAGAATTTAGCATTGCTAAACAGTTCACGCTTGAAACGCATGCAGGATTAGGATTTATAACTCAAAATAATACAACGGTCCAAAACGAAAACCAATCTTATGCAATTCCATTCAAAGTGAAATTATTATACTACACTAATGACCATTTTGCTTTGGGATTTAACCCAAATGTTAGTTTTAATAAAATAAATACAATTTATAGTTTAAATTTGATTCTTCATTTTAAGTTTTAAATTTTACCTTTGCCACATGACACTAATTGCTACTGATAACAGTAAAAATCAAGAGACTGTAAAAAACGTTTTTACATTATATCTTGAAAACAAAGGACATCGCAAAACGCCTGAACGCTATGCTATTCTTCAGGAAATTTATGATAGTGAAGAGCACTTTGATATTGAGAACTTGTATATCAAAATGAAAAACAAAAATTATCGTGTATCGCGTGCTACTTTGTACAACACTATCGAACTTTTATTAGATTGCGGTTTGGTTCGCAAGCATCAGTTTGGACAAAATCAGGCACACTATGAAAAATCATATTTTGACAAGCAACACGATCATATCATTATGACCGATACTGGTGAAGTAATCGAATTTTGCGACCCACGAATTCAGACAATCAAACAAACTATAGGCGATTTATTTGGCATCGAGATTCACAACCACTCGTTGTATTTCTATGCAACTAAAAAAGAACAATAAAATTATTTTAAATGAAACTTAACCAATTTCTCTTTGCTATTTTACTGTTTTCATTCCATTCAATAGTTGCTCAAAATAAGAATATTGAAAAAGCAGTAATAAAAACGATACTCCACTGCGATCATTGCAAACAATGTGAAACTTGTGGTAAAAATTTTAATACCGAATTGTATAAAATAAAAGGATTGAAAACCTTCGAGCTCAATGATACTGCGATGACAATTACGGTCTATTATAATCCAAAGAAAACCAATCTTCAAACCATAAAGAATAAAATTTCTGCAATGGGTTATGATGCCGATGATATTAAAGCAGATGCTGTAGCTTATGAAAATTTAGACAATTGCTGTAAAATAAAATAATAACTAACTACAAACAGAAACTGAACCAAGTTCAGTTTAAACACAACACACAATGACTGTAGATTTACTACTTGGATTACAATGGGGCGATGAAGGCAAAGGAAAAATAGTTGACGTTTTAACTTCAAAATACGACATTATCGCTCGCTTTCAAGGTGGACCAAATGCTGGACACACTTTAGAATTTGACGGAATTAAACATGTTTTGAGAACTATTCCTTCTGGAATTTTTCATAAAAACAACATCAACATCATCGGAAACGGTGTTGTGATTGACCCTGTAGTTTTCAAAAGTGAGATAGATGGTTTGGCCAAATTCAACCTCGATCTAAAATCAAAACTAATTATTTCTAGAAAAGCGCATTTAATACTTCCAACGCACCGTTTACTAGACGCAGCTTCTGAAGCATCGAAAGGAAAAGCCAAAATTGGTTCTACGTTAAAAGGCATTGGACCAACCTATATGGACAAAACCGGTAGAAACGGAATCCGTGTTGGTGATATCGAACTAGCTGATTTCAAAGAAAGATACCGTGCTTTAGCTGATAAACATGAAGCGATGATTGCGTTTTACAACGTTGACATTCAATACAATTTACCCGAATTAGAAAAAGAATTTTTTGAAGCGATTGAAGATTTACAAAAATTAGACTTCATCGATAGTGAAGAATATTTGGCACAAGCCCAAAAAGCAGGTAAATCAATTCTGTGTGAAGGTGCACAAGGTTCATTGTTGGATGTTGACTTCGGAACCTATCCATTTGTTACCTCATCTAACACTACTGCTGCAGGCGCTTGTACAGGTTTGGGCATTGCTCCAAATAAAATCAAAGAAGTTTACGGAATTTTCAAAGCATACACCACTCGTGTAGGTTCTGGACCATTTCCTACCGAGGATTTTACAGACGCAGGCGATTTGATGGCAAGTGTTGGAAACGAATTTGGAAGTGTTACCGGACGAAAACGCCGTTGCGGTTGGCTTGATTTGGTTGCGCTGAAATATGCCATCCAAATTAATGGTGTAACCCAATTGATGATGATGAAGGGCGATGTGCTTTCGGGGTTTGAGACGTTAAAAGTGTGCACTGCTTACAATTATAAAGGGGAAATCATTTCGCATTTTCCATACAATATTGAGGAAGAAAATGTTACGCCAATTTATACCGAATTTAAAGGTTGGAAAGCTGATTTAACAGGAATGACTTCTGCAGACAGCCTACCAAAAGAACTAAAAGACTACATCGAGTTTATAGAAAAAGAAGTCGAAGTTCCGATAAAAATTGTTTCTGTAGGACCCGATAGAAAACAGACGATTTCAAGATAATTTTATAAACCCTTTCCATCGCGAAAGGGTTTTATTTTTTATATTAGTGCTCAAAATCCAAACCCCATGAAAAAACTCTTTACTCTTTCCTTCTTTCTATTGTTTTCATTGCTGACTTCCGCTCAAGATATTTCGGGAGATTGGACCGGTGAAATTGAAATTCCATCCGGTAAATTGGGAATTGTATTTCATTTAAGTAAAGACGAAACTGGATATGGTGCCACAATGGATATCCCTAAACAAGGATTGAGCAATTCAAAAGCAGAAAGTACAACCTATATCGATTCTGTTTTAAAAATTACTTTCCCCATGTTCAAAATGGAATATTCAGCACGTTTGAATCAAAAAAATGAATTTGCTGGGAATTTAAGTCAAGCAGGAAATGGACTTCCATTAGCTTTAAAAAAAGGAAACATCAAACTAAACAGGCCTCAGGAACCCAAACCACCATTTTCTTATTATTCCGAAGAGGTTGCTTTTCAAAATTTAGCCGATAAAATCAACTTGAAAGGAACTTTGACTTTGCCTAAAAAAGAAGGTAAATATCCGGTTGTAATCATCATTAGCGGAAGCGGACCTCAAGATAGAAATGGCGCTATGTTTGGACACAAATTGTATTGGGTTATAGCGGATCAATTAACCAAAAACGGAATCGGAGTACTGCGTTTTGATGATAGAGGTACAGGAGAATCCGGTGGAAAAGTGGCACAAACAACTATTGAAACTAATTCGGCAGACGTTAAAGGTGCGATCGCCTATCTGAAAACCAGAAAGGATATTATTACTTCCAAAATAGGATTGATTGGGCATAGTATTGGCGGAATTGTTGCTCCAAAAATTGCTTCTGAAAACAAAGATGTAAACTATATCATTTTAATGGCTGGACCTGGATTAGACGGTAATAAACTAATGCTTTCCCAAAAAGCAGCTTCCGAAAGATTGCTGGGAATTCCAGAAGATCAAATTATGCAGGGACAAGTACTTTTTGGAGGTGCTTATGATATCATTGTTAATTCGAAATCAGATGCTGCTGGAATAAAAGCAGAAGTGTCAACCTATTTCAAAGAGAAAATTGGGACTATGGTACCCGAAGAACAATTAACCGCAATTACAGATCAACTGATGGGCAATGAAATCCTTAGTCTTTTACAATCAAAACCATCTCAATATTTAAACAAAGTGAAATGTCCTGTATTGGCAATTAACGGTAGTAAGGATTTTCAAGTTCCTGCTAAAGATAATTTGGCAGCGATTAAAAAAGCAGTCGAAAGTGGTAGCAATACTAAAGTTGAAACTATTGAAATGGAAGGGCTCAACCACTTGTTTCAGGAATCAAAAACAGGAGCACTAAGCGAATATGCTGAAATTGAACAAACGATTTCTCCTGTTGCTTTAAACGCAATGACTTTATGGATACTGCAACAAGTGAAATAATTAGTAAAAAAAGTAACCTCAACAAAGGAATGCATGCCACTCTTGAAAAATTTCTGAAAAGTAAAACTGATTTAGAGGATACAGTACTTCATGAAATCTGTTCTTACTTTAGTCTAATCAGCACCAGGAGAAACGAAATTCTTTTGAGCTATGACCAAGTTTGCAAAAACTATTATTTTATAAACGAAGGCTGTATTCGGTTATTTACTGTAAGTGCAGATGGAAACGAAAGCTCCAGATATTTTGCGTTTGAGGGAAATTTCGCTACGGCTTTACCCAGTTTTATTGATCAACTGCCAGCTGAAGAATACCTGCAAACTATTGAAAAATCCGAACTATTGTGCATTTCAAGAACTGATTTTTATCACTTAGTAAATACGTTACCCGAATTTGCCAAAATATATACCGAAATTTTAGAACTCGGATTCATCGTGGCTCAGAAAAGAATTTACGGATTTCAAGGATTTGACGCTTTGGCTAAAGTAAAGTGGTTAATCCAGCATCAACCAAAATTACTATTAAGAGTGTCCAATAAAATGGCGGCTTCTTATCTTGGTATTACTCCATCTACCTTAAGCAGAATCAAATCGAAGTTGTAAAACCTTGACCTAGGACAACATTTATGATTAGTACTGTACTTAACTTTGCAGAAACAAATTAAGTATGAAAAGTATATTGGTATTGATTACGTTAATTTCCACTGTATGTTTTGGACAAAACACTAGTGATTCAAAAAAATTACAACTGCCTGTTGACACCTACGTAACGTCGGTTGACAATTTAACACTAGAAGCTGCTTTAGAGTTGACCAAGCGTGTTACTAAAACCGCAGCATCCTTAGATAAAAAAGTTTCTATAGCTATTCTGGATGCTTCAGGAACCACTATTCTATTAGTTCGCGGTGATGGAGTGGGACCACACAATACAGAGGCTGCCCGAAGAAAAGCATTTACGGCTTTATCAACAAAAACACCTACACTTTTACTGTTAAGAAACGCCGAATCAAACCCAGATACCAAAAATTTAAATACACTTCCCGAATTACTATTATTGAGTGGTGGCGCTCCAATATGGTATAAAGGTGCGGTAATTGGAAGCGTTGGCGTTGCGGGCGGCGGAAGTGCAGAAAACGATGATTTACTAGCAAAATCCGCCTCTATTCCCGAAATTGGAATTACAACTACAAAATAATAAACTTAAAAAAACTCATAAAATGAAAAAGCTACTATTCGCTATTCTTACAGTAATGTTATCGAATCTGACCTTTGCACAAAAAACCTTTCAACTTTCAAGTCACATCTTAGATGTATCTAAAGGAGAACCGGCAACTGGAGTTACAATCCGACTTGAAAAATACAATGAACAGAACAAGACTTGGAATTTTTCGGATGAAAAAGTTACGGACAAAAACGGTAGAATTACAGATTTTCTAAGCTCCGATAAATCAAACCTCGGAATTTACAAACTAACGTATTTCACCAGCGAATATTTCAAAAGAACCAATACAGATAGTTTCTACCCTTTTATAGAAGTGGTATTCCAAATTAAAGATGGCAATCATTATCACGTTCCAATAACGCTTTCGGCTTACGGGTATGCTACCTATAGAGGTAATTAAACTCGGAAACACCATACTTTTATAAAGTACCTTGAAACATAACTAAAAACCCAAAACCCTTTCATCCGTTAACTTGGAAGAAAGGGTTTTAGTTATAAATTAGCATAGTTTAAGAAAGTTTAATAGAGTGTATACAAATGGTGGTGGCAATTTTAATTCTCCCCGATTGTAACAAACTATTTTTTTAAAGTCAAATTAAAAAAAAGGAAGTATGGAAAACAGAAGAAGACTTTGGCTAAAACAAATTGGATTAGGAATAGCAGGGATTGGATTAGCAAATGTAAAATCTTATGCTTCGCCAGTTGTGCCTGATGACATTTTTGACAATTCAGAAAATGACACTAACTTAATTTTTTTACGCTCAAATGAAAACCCCTATGGTCCATCTCCTTTAGCAAGGAAGGCATTTGTTGACAATGCAAATATTAGTAACCGATATAATTGGGATGTGGCGACACAACTAATTTCTGACCTTGCAAAAAGAAATAGTGTTAATGACGAAAACATATTGTTAGGAGCTGGTTCAACTGAAATTTTAGATTTGGTTGCAAAATATGTATCAGTAGACAAAGGACACGAGACGAAGGTTACTGGCAGCGCAAATTATGTAATCGCAGACCCAAGCTATGATTATTGGACCGTCACATTAGATAATTTAGGTTTAACCAAAAACAAAGTACCGCTTACAACCGACAAGAAAATTAATTTGCAAGCTATGTTGGAAGCTGTAAACCAAGATACAAAACTTGTTTATATCTGTAATCCAAACAACCCAACAGGAACAATTTGTGAAAGAAAAGCATTGGTAGAATTTGTAACCAAGATTTCACAAAATACAATTGTATTAATTGATGAGGCATATTTGGACTTTACTAAACAGCAATCCCTTAGCAATAT
>NZ_JAQSDH010000017.1 GCF_029945805.1 Flavobacterium sp. | reverse complement strand
AATAGATAAATAATAAAAAAGTCCTATATTAGTTTTTATCGGACATTAATGATTTTAAATTATGAATGTGTAATTTTACGCTCATTCATTTTTCAGATTTCTAACAATCTAACAATCTATTTTGATTACCCGCGAAACCATAGATAAAGTTTTTGAAACCGCACGTGTGGAAGAAGTCATAGGCGACTTTGTTCAACTAAAACGCGCCGGAAGTAATTACAAAGGATTGAGTCCGTTTTCGGATGAGCGTTCGCCATCGTTCATGGTTTCTCCGGTCAAGCAGATTTGGAAAGATTTCAGCTCAGGAAAGGGTGGAAGTGTGGTTACCTTTTTAATGGAACACGAACATTTTACCTATCCGGAAGCGATTCGGTTTTTAGCCAACAAGTACAATATCGAAATTGAAGAGACGGAAGTTTCTAATGAAGATAAACTTGAAGCCAACGAGAAGGAAAGCATGTATTTGGTTTCCGAATTTGCCAAAACGTATTTTCAGGACATACTTTTAAATTCAGAAGAAGGCAAAGCGATTGGATTGTCTTATTTTAAAGAACGAGGGTTTACAAATGAAACTATTGCCAAATTCGGATTAGGATATTCGCCCGAAACTTGGGATGCGTTTACTAAAGAAGCTTTGTCCAAAGGCTATCAGTTAGAGTATTTGGATAAAGTTGGTTTAACGATTCAAAGAGAAGACGGAAAACATTTCGATCGGTTTAAAGGACGAGTGATGTTTCCGATTCAGAGTTTGTCTGGACGAAATTTAGGTTTTGGTGGGCGGATTTTAAACAATGATAAAAAAGCAGCCAAATACCTGAATTCACCCGAAAGTGAAATCTATCATAAAAGTAAAGTTCTTTACGGAATTTTTCATGCCAAACAAGCGATTGCGAAGCAAAACAACTGTTACTTAGTTGAAGGGTATACGGATGTCATCCAAATGCATCAGGCCGGAATTGAAAATGTCGTTGCTTCATCTGGAACGGCTTTAACGCCGGATCAAATTCGGTTAGTCAATCGATTGACCAAAAATATTACCGTGCTTTTTGATGGCGATGCTGCCGGATTACGGGCTTCTGTTCGTGGAATTGATTTGATTCTTGAAGAAGGAATGAACGTCAAAGTCTGCACTTTCCCCGATGGAGATGACCCAGATAGTTTTGCCCGAAAGAATTCGTATGAAGATTTAGTTCACCATTTAGAAAATAATGCTAAGGATTTCATTCAGTTTAAGGCTTCGCTTTTGATGGATGAAGCTCAGAATGATCCTATCAAGAAAGCCGATTTGATTCGGGATATGGTTGTGAGTATTTCTAAGATTCCAGACCGAATAAAACGAGAAATCTATATTCAGGAAACGTCCAGAATCATGGATATCTCTGAACAAGTTTTGCTGAATACGTTGGCGCAACTCGTTCAAAAAGATCTATCGGAAGCCGGAAAAAAACAAAAACAGGAATTCAAAGCATTAGAAGTTGTAAAGCCTGATACGTCGTCATCGCTTGAGAAAGTCAATATTATTTATGAACTCGAACGCAAGATTATCGAAATGTTGTTGCTTTACGGTTCACAGGAAGCCGATTTCGAGGACTTTATTTTAAAAGCCAACGAGGAAGGTGAAATGATTGAAGAAATGGAAACCAGCACCGTTAAAGTCCACCAGAGGATTTATCTGAGTCTGCAAGAAGATGAGGTAGAACTCGCTAATCCATTATTTAAGGAAATCTACACTGATTTGATTGCTTATTATAATCAAAATGAGAATTTCAATATTGAGCATTATTTGATGCAGTTGTCTATCGAGCATTCGCAGATGGTTACCGATATTTTAATGTTGGAAGAAAAGGAAGTGTTACACAATTGGGAAGCCAAACACATTTATGTAAAAACGAAGGATAAGAACGTTTCTCAATATGTTGCTGAAACCATTACTTCGCTTCGGGAATACCTTATCAACAAACTGATTATGGATTTGATGAACAGTTTTACTAATGATGCGGAAAGTGATTTGGAAGAACTAAAATCCACTATAAACGACTACAATAAACTAAAAGTCAATCTAACGAACAAGATTGGAAGGATACGTTCGACTTATTTGTAAAGCATCTTTGTATTAAAACCTAAACAAAAAACCCGAAGCGTTTGCCTCGGGTTTTTTGTATTTTGAATTGAGCTTTTTGTTAATAGAAATTAGCTCTATCATCTGTAATATCAGCATCATTTTTCAACGCAGGCAACACTCTTCCTGAATAGTTTGCTACTTGTTGCTTTATTTTGTTGATGTAATCTGTGTATTTCTGAATTGCGGGCGCTTTAGTAACCATTTTAGTATTGATTACATAAACACCAGAATTTCCTTGAATTGGTTTAGAAACCTGACCTGCTTTTGATGTAAATGCCATACCCACTACTTTTGGTTCAAAACCTGCGCCAAGAAGATTTGGATTTTCGATTGTAGAGTCAACAGCGTTCATAACAGCAACTTTGTTTTTTGAAGCGATGGCTGCAAGAGAACTATCTTTCATGTTTGCTATAATTTTTTCCGCTTTTTTGTTGTTTTTCAATACAGTTTCCACTTGTGGTCTTGCTTCTTCAACAGACATTAAACCTTTTTCAGCGATGCTTTTTAGCTTAACAATAACATGACCCATATTTACAATTTCGAAACGTTTTACGCTACCTATTTTGGTTCCGCTTTCAAAAGCCCATTTCACAATTTGTCTTTGGTTTTGCATAGTTCCAAAACTTTCGTCAATTGCTTTTACTCTAACCGCTGGATTAACGTTAAGTTTCATTTCTTTTACTAATGCACCAAAATCTTTCTTTTCAGCATCAGCTTCAAATTTAGTTGCAGTCGTATAGGTTACGTCATTTGTAGCTTCCGAAGGCTCAATTTTTTCAGCAATAGTAGCTAATTTAATCGCATCTTGTTTGTCAGTTACATTGATGATGTGATACCCAAATTCAGTTTCAGCTAAACCAATTTTTCCAACAGGATTACCGAATACGAAATCTTTGTACCCTTTTGCAAAGCCTGTGTCTCTTGAAATATATCCCATATCTCCACCATTTTGTTGGACAGATGGATCTTCTGATGAAGTCATTGCAAGCATTTGGAACATTCCAGGATTAGCTACTGCTTGAGCTAATATACCTTCTGCTTTAATTTTTGCTTGTTCTTTAGTTCTTTGTTCTTTTGGTTGCGCTCTTTCAGCACCAACCCAGCTAATTAAAATATGACTTGATTTTGCTTTTGCTCCAGGATTTCTTCCTAATGCTTTTGAAATACAGTAGTAATCATTGTTCATGTATGGACCATAAACTTGTCCAACAGGCAAATTAAATAATTGTTCAGCTACTGCTGCAGGCAAATCTTGTTTTGCGATATAAGTTGAATCAAATGGAATATCAGAATTTGCATTTACAAACTCAGCATTATCAGTAACTGTTCTGAAACCTGGAATGGTATCGGTTACACCTGTTTCTTTGTTGTAACGAGCACTAGATGATAACAAACCGTCAATGTGTTTCTTTACATCCGCTTCGTCTTGTGCAGATGGTTTTTCCTGAACCAATACATAATCCAATTCACGAGATTCTTCTGATTTGAATTTTTTCTCTTTCGTTTTCATGTAAGCAACGATTTCTTCGTCGGTTACTTTAATATCACTGTCTTTTACAGACGAAAATGGAACCATTACAAAGTCAAAATTTACTTTATTAGTTTCTGATTCGTATTTGAATTTCCCTTCAGCATTTGTGGTGTACATGGCACCTTTTACTAAAGAATTATAAATTTGATATTTTGCATTCAAATCAGCATCTTTTTCTCTGTCTTTTAGTGCTTTTTTACCTTCTGGTGTTGCTTCAAAATAATCTTTAAACTTTTTCAAATCAAATTTCTTAGCAGCATTTAAAAACATCGGGTTTTGCCCAATATTTGGATCCGCCTTGAATACTTCGATTAGGTGTTTTTCACCTACACGAATTCCCAATTTATCGAATTCTGCTTTTAGTAACTCAATTTGAACTTGTTGGTTCCAAACTTGGTTTGAAGCTTGCATCGAAGTAACATTCTGGCCTTGAGCCTGAGCATTTTTTTCGGCATTTGCCACCATGATTCTGAATTCGTCATAAGAAATATCTTTTCCGTTCACGCTTCCAACATCCGTAGATATACTTTTCATGCCGCTGCTGAATAGATCTTGTACTACAAAAGCCAATAAAGCAAATCCAATGGCTAACAAAAGTAAGCCCGAACGATTTCTAATTTTTGATAAAACTGCCATTTCTATTTTTTGTTAATTTTATTTCAGTTTGCGAAAATACAATTATATGTGTAATAACAAAACTCACAAAGCTATAATTTCGTTTAAATGTATATTTTTTACGAGAAACTAATCTAATATCGTCAATTTTACCAATTCTATTTTCTTATTCGTCGCTTCTTCAATGACGAACTGGAAATTTCCAATGGTAATCTGATTTCCTTTTTGTGGAATTTCTTTAGAAAAATCTACAATAAATCCACCCAAAGTTCCATAAGAATCACTTTCGGGAATGTTGAGCTTGTATTCTTCGTTAAGATATTCAACATCGAGGCGCGTTGAAAAAATGTAATTGAATTCATCTATTCTAGTCTCAGTTAGTTCTTCGGCGGAATCATGTTCGTCTTCAATTTCACCAAATAATTCTTCGACAATGTCTTCCATTGTCATGATGCCCGAAGTTCCGCCGTATTCATCCAAAATTACGGCGACACTTTTACGTTTTTTTGTCAGTAAGCTCATAGCATCTTTTATCAGAATTGATTCGGGAACAAACTCTACAGAAATCATAATCGATTTAATGCTTCGCGGCTTTTTGAAAAGTTCAAAAGAATGCACATAACCTACAATATCGTCAAGCGTGTTGATGTAGACTAAAATTTTAGAATAACCAGTTTTTATAAATAGTTCTCTCAAATCAACCACCGAACTGTGTAATTCTGCGGCAACCAATTCGGTTCTGGGTGTCATAATATCTCGAGCTTTTACAGCCGAAAATTCTAAGGCGTTCTGGAAAATCTGAATTTCTGAATCCACGGTTTCATGATCTTGAACGGCATTCATTTGTTCCGATATGTAATTCCCTAACTCAATCTTGCTGAACGAAAGGTTGATTTGGTCGCCTTGGGTTTTGAAGAATTTACGCAGTACATAATCTGAAATCCAAATCAGGAAAGATGAAATATAATAAAATAGTCTGTAGAAAAAATAGGCTGGAACCGCAAAAAACTTGATAAAAGTATTCGCGTAAATTTGGAAAAACACTTTCGGTAAAAACTCTGAAGTCATCAAAACAATCAGTGTGGAAACTACCGTTTGTAATAATAAATTGGAAAAAGGAGTAAGGTTTAATTCAAAAGTATCAAACCACCGCATCAATAAATCGCCCATAAAAAAACCGTACACAACCATTGCGATGTTATTGCCTACAAGCATGGTAGCAATAAACTTAGAAGGTTTACGGGTTAATTTGGTAAGGATTTGGGATATGAAATCGTCTTGCTTTTTTTCAATCTCGAGATAAATTTTATTCGACGAAACAAAAGCAATTTCCATCCCAGAGAAGAAAGCGGAAAGTATCAAGCATATAATGATTATTCCGATTTCCATGAATTAGGGTTTTTTGTTTCGTTCAGCAAATTTCTTTCCAAAATTTCTTCTGAAAAAAAACATAAAGATACCAACGAATGCAAATAGTAATTGGATCGTATAATTTTCTTTTTCTTGCCATTTTAAATAAGCATCAACTGCAAAAAGAAGTGCGGCAATTAAATAAGCGTATTGCGTAAATTTTAAATAGTTCATGATTAATCCGTTGACTGGACTTCTCCAGATATTTTTTGTGAGTTTACTTTTTTGAAATCCTTACTAAAGTCGATTCCTTCTCCGTAGGAGATTCCTTTCGGCGAGGTAAATTTAAACTTTTTTTCGGTAAAAAACCATTCATTTTTTTGATCGTAATACAATTGTTGTGTTTCCAATAATTGCCCTTCTTGATTGGATATTTTCACATCATTCTGTAAATCTATTATATTAGTTGCTTTGTGAGTGACCGCATACTTAGAATCAATATAGGTTTCCTTGCCGTTTTTATCGTACAACGTCAAATGAATACCTTTTGGAAATTCGGTGAAAGGATATTCAACAGTGGTATAATCCAACATTTTCGGACTTACCAAATTTGCGGTAATTCTACCCGAATCCGTATATTTTAAATTAATTCCGTCCGCATCGCCGCTCGGAGAAAATTCGGCAAATCCCATTTTTTGAACTTCACGAAAGTTACTCTCGCAGCTTATCATCATAGAACAAAAAATTATTGCCGCTAAAAAAGGGATGCTGTTTCTGGAACTACTTTTCATTATTTTGATGGAAAAGTGATGGTTTCATTTATCCAACAACCCACAGTTATTGATTTGCCATTCATTTTTTCTTTCGAAATTTCTGCAGACGTCAATGATTTGGAGGTCAATCCCTCATTAAGTTTATCGGCAGTTGGTTTAAGTCTTGGTTGTGCAATAGCCGCTTTTTTATTGGTTTCGATAGCCAAATAAACAATTGCTTTCTTTTCAAAATTGGTTTTACCGCATTGAGCTGCATTGTTCGTGTACAGTTGTGCTAAAAAAAGATACGCTCTACCCATTTTTGGATCAAGTGCTAAAGCTTTGTTTAAAAGTTCTTTTGATTTTGATGCATCGCCAGCTTCTAAACCCGTCGCAAGTGTATAATATATTTTCGCTTTTTCAATAGGATTGCTTTGTAATTCAGCCGATTCAGTATAGAACGTTTTCGCTTCAGGAAACTTTTTTAAATTCAGGTTTGCCAATGCCATAAAATTAGCTGATTGCGCCGTTGCTTTAGTGCTGTATAACTTTTCAGCTAAAGTATAGAAAATTGGTTTTGAAGCACATTGTCCCGAAAGGTTAATCAGTGCCGACATAATCCAGTCGCTGTTTTCTTTATTGGTTTCAAAGTTTTTGGCATAGAAGTCGGAAAGGTTTTCACAAGTAGCTAATTCTTTAATTTGCTTATTAATAGATCTTAGAGCAGTTGCATACTCTTTCTGTTCCGGATGCGTATTTTGAAGTTGTAAAAGCAATGAATTTACTAATGTGTATTTGTCTAAAACCGAATTTGAGGTAATATTTTTATCTCCCGATTTGAATTTATCAAGATATAAGTTAAAGTAAGTGGAAATTGCATTAGCAGAAGTAACGCTAGAAGCAGCTTTTGAGAAACCGTTATCTAGTAAATTAAATATTTCTTCTTTACTGTCAATATTATTTTCAACTAGTGTCATTCCTTTGTTCACCTCATAATCACTGGCAAGTAAAGGGAAGTTTTTATAATACTGGTCGTATAATTTTAAAACATCGCGAACTAACTTTTCTTTTTCTTCCGCAGAAGATGCGTTGTCAATTTTATATTGCAGAATTTGAACTCCATCCGTATAAATAACATTATTCTCTTTAGGACAATTTTTTCGAATTTCGTCCCAAGTATTAAACGATTCAGTAAATTTCTTTGCCTCTAAAAGCTCTTGATAGACCTTTGTTTTTGAAATACAATCATACTTTTGAGCCGCACCATTTGTAATAAACAAAATCCCAAGTAGTAAAATAATTGCTTTCATAATTAAAGTTTTAGTCGTATTTACGTTTCACGAACCATCTATCACTTAGTGATAAACCTACGCTGATGTTAAAGTAATTTTCTTGTACTAAGTTATAATATTTAGTTCCTCTTTTTCCAATTTCAAGACCAATATTTATGTTGCTAAACGTTCCGCTTAAAGGTAAGCCCATGCCAAAAGTTCCTGCAATATCATTTATGGACTTGTTTTGAATAACCAATCCAGTGTTCTCATAGCGCAATCCACCGCGATATACAATTCTCTTAAAATAGTTAGAATACGAATTGTAGTTAGGGATGAAAAATCCACCAATACTATAGCGCACCGTATTTTCAAAAGTCGCACCTTGAATGTCGGTAAAACGATTGGATAACACGCTGTTTTGGAGTAAAGTAATTTCTCCACCAACTAACCATTTTTTTACTTCGCCAAAACCACTTCCAAAAGCAAGTTTAGAAGGAAGTTTTATTTTGGTATCTGAAATCGGAATATCATTTGTTTCAACAACACTCACTGCGCCAGACGCTAAGAACTGCACTAGTTCAATGGTACGTGAGTTTTGAAATGTTAGTGTAGCTTCCGGACTATATATCAAACTGCTATAAAAAGAATATTTTGAATTCAGTTTGGTTTGATAACTTAAACCTAAATCAAAATTTACACCTCTCACATCTGAGATGTTGTTTTCTCTAGTTCCATATTCAATAAAATCAAGCCCACTCAAATAGCGTGCATTGGTAGTTTCAATTTTTCCGAAATTGTATTGTATGTCAGCGCCAATGTTCAAGTCTTTCGTTATTTTATATCCCAACCCAGCAAAAACCTTATTGATTCCTCCAGTTCCTGTGTAATTTGAATACGTTGTATTAGTTGCGCTAGTTCTTTTTTCAATTTTGTATCCCACAGATGAATAAGGAATAAGTCCAAATCCAATACCTAATTTTCCAACGGGAACAGCAATGGCGAGGTAATCTAAAGATGTTCTTCTGGCTTTTCCTTCTTGAACTTCTGTCTTAGATTTTGAGTTAGCATAAGTTCCTCCGATGGCAAAATTTGTCAGCTTTAAACTAGCATAATGTGCTGGATTTTGGATGTTCATATGGATGCTATCCGGTAAAACTGAAAGGCCTCCCATAGAACGGTTTTCCACTGTTCCTTTAAATTTAACATCGCCAATTCCGTAAAAAGAATAGGGAGAAGAGGTGCTTTCCTGAGCAAATAGTGTCAATGAAAAAAGTAAACTAATGCTTACTATAATTTTTTTAATCATTTTTGATTGTATTGAAATGTTTGGTTCAAGCTTTCTAGTAGAAAATTTGAATTGGCAAATATGGTATTTTTTAATCGCACCGCCAAAAAATCTGCATCACCACCCGTTAAAATTATGATAAATTTAGCGTATTGTAATTTGTAAAGTTCAATAAATCCGTCAATTTCTAGAGCAACACCATTTATTATCCCAGAGTGAATTGATTCGTGAGTAGAATTTCCAATAAAGTTGTCGGGTTGCTTTTTAGTAAGCAAAGGCAATTTTGCAGTATATTGAGGTAATGATTCATAACGCAATCGTACTCCAGGAGAAATGGCACCGCCAAGATAATTGTCATTTTCATCAATAAAATCATAGGTTATGCAAGTTCCGGCATCAATAACAAGACGATTTTGTTTGGGATAAGTCAGAACGGCACCGGCAGCTAAAACCATTCGGTCAATTCCGAGTGTATTGGGTGTGCTATATAAATTGGTAAACGGAAAGTGGCTTTCGTGACTTATAAAATGGATTTTAACCTTAACGGTTAAAGATAAAAAAAGTTCTTTTTCGACATTTCCGACCGAAGCAACAACTATATTTTCAATTTTTTGAAACTTATTCAGAATAAAATGCACTTGATTTAAAAGTTCTTCTTTCGTGAAAAAAAAATATTCAACTGCCGTATTATGTTCAAATACAGCGGCTTTGATTCGGGTATTTCCAACATCAATTGTTAAAATCATGACAATGTTTTAGAGGGTCAAAGTTACGAATAGTTTTTTTTTAGTATTTGTTTTGGATAAATTAAAAATCATCTTATATTTGCACCCGCAACAAAGCAAGGTACCTTAGCTCAGTTGGTAGAGCAATGGACTGAAAATCCATGTGTCCCTGGTTCGATTCCTGGAGGTACCACAACAAAACCCGTCACTGAAAAGTAGATGGGTTTTTTGTTTTACACTTAACTTCAGGCACAACTAGTGTAGCTGTAAAAATGATTAGAAGCACAACCTTGTTTTATTCCGGACGTTCGGTCCCGCTATCCACTCTATCTTTTTCTAAAAAAATAGAAAAAGGATGCCGCTACTATCGGGGCTAAAGAGTACTTATTGAATTCGATATAGAGTACTATTTTCTAATTGATATGGAGGTGTTTTAGTATCTTAAAAAACTGCATAATCATAAAAATCAAGCCAGTAAATCAAAAACAGATGTTCCTACATTTAGCGATGTATTTCGTTTTTCAAAATTAGTTTTTAAACCGTATCGTATCAAATAATGGCATTTAACATAAAAAAGTACTGTTTATTGTAATTTTTTCACTAAAATTGACGGTTTTTATAAAGCAAACTAAACTATTCAAAACCAATATAAAATAATTTAAAATGAGTGAAACAACTGTAAAATCAGGACATCCAAAAGGACTTTGGGTATTATTTGGCACAGAAATGTGGGAACGATTCAACTTCTACGGAATGAGAGCCATATTAACATTGTTCATGATAAATGCTTTAATGATGAAAGAGGCCGATGCTTCAATTATCTATGGAGGATTTTTAGGACTTTGTTATTTGACACCAATGTTAGGCGGTTTTGTTGCAGATCGATTTTTCGGAAATAGAAATTGTATCCTTTTAGGAGGATTAATGATGGCGGTTGGTCAGTTTTTACTTTTCTTTAGCGCAACTGTTTTCGGTAGCGATTTAAGTTTAGCAAACACTTTACTGTGGTCAGCACTTGGAATTATTATTTTCGGAAATGGATTTTTCAAACCAAACATCTCCTCTATGGTGGGCAGTTTGTATCCAAAGCAAGAAAAAAGTAAATTGGATACTGCTTTCACAATTTTCTATATGGGAATTAATCTCGGAGCATTCCTTGGACAATTAATTTGTCCACTTGTTGGCGATGTTAAAGATGCCGGTGGAATTAGAGATATTCATGCATTTAAATGGGGATTTTTAGCTGCGGCGATTGCAATGCTTCTGGGAACACTAATATTTTATATCCTAAAAAATAAGTACGTTGTAACTCCTGAAGGTAAGCCGCTTGGAGGTTTGCCCTCTCAAAATGACGGATCAGAATATGAAGAAGGTGAAGCTCAGAAAGCTGTTTTTTCTCCAACATCACTGATTGTAGCTGGAGTTGCTTTCGTTGGTTTGTTTTTTCTTTTCCGATATGTTCTGGGCGGAGAAAATTTTGTAAAAACAATAATTTATCCAATAATTTATGCCAGCGGACTGACCTTGGCAGGATTAATTGTTTCAGACAGTTCGTTAACGAAAGTGGAAAGAGATCGAATTTTTGTAATTTATATTGTTGCCTTCTTTATCATATTTTTCTGGGCTGCGTTCGAACAAGCAGGTTCATCATTGACATTTATTGCAGACAATCAAACTGACCGGAATTTCTTTGGTTGGAATATGCCACCTTCAATGGTTCAAATTTTTAATGGTGCTTTCGTATTTGCATTTGCTTTGCCCTTTAGTATTTTATGGGATAAATTAAGAGCAGCCGGAAGAGAACCAATTTCTCCTGTAAAACAAGCAATAGGTCTAGCTTTAATTGCTTTAAGTTATTTTATTCTAGCTTACAATGTAAAAGATTTAGGAAATAGCGGATTATTGGCTATCAAATGGCTAATTCTTTTATACTTAATTCAAACTTTTGCTGAGTTGTGTTTGTCTCCTATCGGATTGTCTTTAGTGGGAAAATTATCTCCAAAGCGTTTTTCTTCGCTACTTTTTGGTGTTTTCTTTTTGTCAAACGCTGCAGGGTACGCTTTAGCAGGAACGTTAGGGTCAATCCTTCCTGCAACTGGAGATAAATTTGTAAAAGCAAAAGAATTAGGAATCGATTTACAGGCGGTGTTAAATAAATCAGTAGTAGCAACGCCAGAGCAATTAGGATTATTGGAGAAAGCACAAATAAGTGCGTCAAATCCTGTAATTGCTGGTTTTGAAATTCATAATCTTTTCGAATTCTTTATGGTCTTTGTTGTTTTAACTGGATTTGCTGCCGTATTGTTATTGTTATTAACACCGCTTTTGAAAAAAATGATGCACGGAGTTCGTTAATTAAATTTCAAAATATTTTTATATCTTTCAAACCTACAAGAAATCCTTGTAGGTTTGTTTTTTAAATTCAATCATTATGTGGAAATCACATCCAAAAGCACTGCCTTACTTGTTTTTATCTGAAATGTGGGAGCGTTTCGGTTACTATTTAATGATAGGGATTTTCACCCTTTATCTTAAAGATGTAGAAGCCGGTTTCGCCATGACCGAAAAAGAAGCATCGGATTTATATGGAACCTTCATTGCACTGGTTTTCTTAACGCCATTTGTAGGCGGACTCGTAGCCGACAGGTATTTAGGCTACAAAAAATCGATTGTAATTGGCGGTTTAATGATGGGCGCTGGTTATTTTATGATGGGCATCCATAGTTTGACCATGCTGTATGTTGCGATGACCTTGGTAATTGTGGGAAACGGATTCTTTAAACCCAATATCTCTACCTTATTGGGAAATTTTTATAACGAAGATAAATTTAAAGACAAAAAAGATGAAGGCTATAATATTTTCTATATGGGAATCAACGTTGGCGCTTTTATTTGTAACTTTTTTGGAGCAGCATTACAGATCCTTCTAGGATGGCAGTATGCCTTTATGGCTGCCGGTTTGGGAATGTTTATAGGTGTGATTGTATTCTTATTGGGAACAAAACATTACGGAAACAAAACTGAGAAAAAAGGAATTCAAGAAGGTGATATGCCTTTTTATAAAATCGTACTTTATATTTTAGTTCCATCAGTTATATTTGGGATTATCGGATGGTTTCTAAAAGGAATAACATCGGATGCAAATCCAGACAGTTATATCTTTGGTTCAGACAGTACAGATGCTTTTATCTTTGCCTGTATTCCGATCGTTTATTTTTACGGAAGTCTTTATTTTAAAGCTAAAGTAGAGGACAAACGACCAATTGGTGCATTACTTTCCATATTTGCCGTAGTGATATTATTTTGGGCAGTTTTTAAATTAAACGGCTCTGCATTAACAACATGGGCAGATCGATATACTGATCGAGAAATCACAGGAAATACGCAGGCAGTTTTCAGCAATCTTAAATTGTCAAAAGAAATAACTTATGAAAAAAGTTCCACTGAATTATATGATGCCAATTTCAGATTGCAAAAGGTAAACGGCGAAGTGCAGAAAGTGGTGGATTATCCAATTTATTTCAGAAATGTCCATAAAGAAAAAATACCACAAGAAGGCAGTAAGATAAGTATTTGGGCAACCAATCTGAGCCAATCCATTAATCCAGGTTGGGTGATTATACTGACACCATTAGTTGTTGCGTTTTTTACCTTTTTACGTAGTAGAAAAAAAGAACCTTCAACACCAACAAAAATAGCCTTCGGATTATTAATTTCGGCATTATCCGTATTGGTTATGGTTGCTGCAGTTCATATAGGGAATAACGGGATGGAAAAAGTTTCCGTTTGGTGGCTCGTTGCAAATTACGGAATCATTACTATTGGTGAACTATTTCTGAGTCCGATGGGATTGTCAGTAGTATCCAAATTATCGCCAAAAAATATAACAGCATTAATGATGGGCGGATGGTTTTTATCTACGTCTATCGGAAATAAACTCAGCGGCGTTTTAGCCAGTATGTGGGACACTTATGATGATAAAGCGAACTTCTTTTGGGTAAACTTTGCATTATTAATGTTCGCCACTTTACTGATGTTTGCCTTGGTGAAAAATTTAAATAAAGTAATGAAAGAAAAAGGAATTAATTAAAATATGGAACAACAAATTACACTAGACCAAATACAAAACTTTAAAGGAAAGTATCCAAAACAATTATGGTACTTGTTTTTTAGCGAAATGTGGGAACGTTTTTGTTTCTATGGAATGCGAGGAATGTTGGTAGTTTTCATGGTAAATCATTTAGCCATGGATGAAAAAAATGCAAATCTTCAATACGGTGCAACGCAAGCATGGGTTTATGCTTTCACCTTTATTGGTGGATTATTTGCCGATAAAATTTTAGGATTAAGAAAATCGCTTTTTTGGGGAGGAATACTCATGATCGTAGGAAGTGTTATTCTCGCAATAGATCCAAAAAATTTCTTTTTTATTGGTTTGGGTTTTACAATAGTTGGAACAGGTTTCTTTAAACCAAACATATCCTCAATGGTAGGCCAATTATACACCATTGATGATCCTAGAAGAGATGCTGGTTTTTCCTTCTTTTACATGGGTGTAAATTTAGGCGCTTTAATTGGTGGTTACATTTGTATAGCCGTTGCTGAAGGTTCTATGTGGCAATCGTTAGTTCCTGAAAATCTTCGTTGGAATGTTGGTTTCGGGTTTGCCGCGATTGTGATGATTATTAGTTTGCTAACCTTTACTCAAACTCAAAAAAGCTTGGGACCAATTGGACTTTCGCCTTTAATGAATATTGAAAGTTCAAAGAAAAAAACGTTAGAGATTGTAACTTATGTAGGTTCACTGTTAATAGTTCCAGTAATTATTGTCATGGTTGCCAATACAAGATATACAGATTATTTCATGATGGTTATCGGACCAGCATCTATCCTCTATTTGTTCTATGAAATGAAGAATTTCTCTTCTGCAGAAAATAAGAAGTTGTTAGCCGCTTTAGTTTTTATTATCTTTTCAATTTTCTTTTGGGCATTTTTTGAGCAGAGTGGAGGTTCCTTGAGTTTATTCGCAGCGAATAATTTAAATAATGAAATCTTAGGTGTTAAATTAAGTCCAAATGGCGTCAACAATTCGGCCAATTCCTTTTTTGTGATTGGTTTTGCAGCCTTAGTAGGATTAGTTTGGTTGTGGATGGCAAAAAGAAAAATCGAACCTAATACTGTCGTTAAATTTGGATTAGCGTTTATATTCCTTGCCGGTGGTTTTTGGGTATTCTATTACACCAAATTCTTTGCCGACTTTAACGGAAAAACTTCATTAGGGATTTTTACTTTTGGATGGTTTATTATCACTTTTGGCGAGCTGTGTTTATCTCCGATCGGAATGAGCGCCATGACAAAATTATCACCACAGAAAACGCAAGCAGTTATAATGGGAATGTGGTTTTTAGCGAGTGCTTATGGTCAATATTTTGCTGGATTATTAGGGGCAAATATTGCTGAAGCTGCTGAAAACGCTACGAATTTAGAAAAATTAAACACGTATGCCAATGGATATCAACAATTGGCTATTTACGCCTTAGTAGCAGGAATAGTTTTGCTTCTTATCTCTCCGCTAGTTAAAAAATTAATGCAGGAAGTACGTTAAAATTAAATTTATATGAGTCAGAATTCAACCGATCAGTTTTTTAAAAATAATGTTTTAGGCCATCCTGCCGGATTATTCGTTTTGTTCTTTACTGAGATGTGGGAACGTTTTTCGTTCTACGGGATGCGCTCCTTGTTAATATTATTCTTCACAGCTTCTATTGCAGATGGTGGCTGGGGTTGGGTAAGAGAAAACGCTTCCTCTTTGTTTGGGTCTTATGTTGGATTGGTTTATCTTTCAACTATGTTAGGAGGTTATTTTGCCGATAAAGTCATTGGCTTTAGATGGGCAATTGTTATTGGAGCTACCTTAATGACTTTAGGTCACGCTTCAATGGCAGTCGAAAGCGAGACTTCCATTTATTTAGGATTGGTCTTATTGGTTTTCGGAAACGGATTTTTCAAACCGAATATGACTTCAATTATATCTGAAATGTACAAAGACCGACCTGAAAAAAAAGACGGTGCCTATACTTTGTTTTATATGGGTGTTAATGCTGGAGCTTTCTTCGGAATTCTGCTTTGCGGGTATTTGGGTGAAAAAGTTGGGTGGAGTTATGGTTTCGGATTAGCTGGAATTTTTATGTTTTTCGGAACATTACAATTTTGGTTGTCACAAAATATTTTCGGTGATATCGGTTTAAAACCTAATAAAGAAAGCAAAGCACTGAAAGAAGCTTCAGATACAGATAAAAGAAATCCTTTTCATGCTTGGCAGTTAGTGGTGATTGCTATTTCAGTTACTTTAGGATTGTTTTGGATTATCAATGCACCTGCTTCAAAGATATCGGGTGGCGAAATAGATGTTTTCCGATTTTTAGGACCAAATGGAAATTCAATTGCTATTCTAACTGCATTAAGTTTATTCATACTTCTGTTGATGTATCGTTTAACGCAGTATTCTAAAATCACACGCGAAAAATTAATTGCGGTTACTTTCTTTGCCTTTTTGACTATTTTCTTTTGGGCAATATTTGAACAATCACCAAACAGTTTAACCATTTTTGCAAGCGATTATACCAATAGAATTTTAGTGGGCAATTGGAGTATGATATTTTTAATTGTAAATTCTTTAATTACTATTTTACCTTTAGTAATTATTACTTGGGTATTGTATTTAATGTTTAAGCAAACGTTTAAAGACTATGCAGTGGCCAATGTGATTTTAAGTACAAGTTTCGTTATCATTTGGGGTATTGCCATTTGGATGTTGGTCAAAGATTATTATACAGCTGGAGTTTTATCCCTTTCTGATGGTACGCTTGAAATTTTAAAAATTGCTAAAGTTACAACGCCTTTGACAGAAGTTCCAGCAACGTGGTTTTCAACACTAAACTCTCTATTCATTATTTCTTTGGCACCATTATTTTCTAAATGGTGGGAAAGCAAATACAATCCAACAGCTAATATTAAATATGGAATTGGTATGTTGCTTTTAGGATTGGGAATGGCTTGTGTGGCCATCGGTGCATCCGGAATCGAGCCTGGAGCTAAAACAGCTTCGGTCAGTATGATTTGGTTGATCTTAGTGTATCTTTTTCATACAATGGGAGAATTGTGTATTTCACCCGTTGGATTGTCCTACGTAAGTAAGTTGGTTCCGGCCCGAATGATAGCCTTTATGTTTGGGGTTTGGTATTTAGCCGTAGCCATCGGAATGAAAGGAGCCGGAATATTTGGTGAAAATATTGATAAAGTGGCCAATGAACATGGATTGAGTTATTTCTTCTGGGTTCTGACCATAATTTCAGTTATTATGGCGCTGTTATCAATAATTATGTCGCCAGTTATTAAAAAATTAATGCATGGTGTCAGATAACTGACATTTATTTGGCATTCTTTTTGTTATATTTGAAAAAAAATTTAGAACAATGAAAAAAATAGCACTTACCTTATTTTTAGTATTGGGCTCGTTAACAATACAAGCTCAAGAATTATCTTGGCAAACAGATATGAACAAAGCAATGGAGATTTCTAAAAAATCTAAAAAACCATTGTTTTTATTTTTCACAGGAAGCGACTGGTGTGGCTGGTGTATCCGTTTGCAAAAAGAAGTATTTAAAACACCAGAATTTCAAAAATGGGCAAAAGCAAATGTAGTTTTGGTTGAATTGGATTATCCAAGACAAACGCCTCAATCTCCGGCAATTCAAAAACAAAATCAGGAATTACAACAAACCTTTATGGTGCAAGGATATCCAACGGTTTGGTTTGTGAATGCAAGTAAAAAAGATGGTAAAATAAACCTTGAAAAATTAGGAAGTACAGGATATGTTGCTGGTGGACCAGATGCATGGTTAAAAGTAGCAAATGAAATTTTGACAAACAAAAAGTCATAATTTTTAATAGAATTAAATCTGATAAAATCCCTTTTCATTGGTATAGTGAAAAGGGATTTTTGCTTTTTTACAAGTTGCTTCCCAAAGCCGAACATAGGATTTAAAATTAGATCCGTCAACAATAATTTCTTTTGGCTTATAAGTTTTCACCAAGCGTTCAATGTTCAGTTTTGGCGATTGAATGATAAGTAAAATATCCGGATGGATTCCTTTTGTGTAAACACAGGAACTATCGATAATTAGTATCTTTTTGTTTTTAAAGTACAGTAGATTCTTTAGCGGATGCTGTGCTCTAATGTTGCAGAAATTTTCAACTAAATAGGATTGAATCAGTACATTTTTGCTTATATTTTTCAAAATACTGTCATTGCTATAAATGGTTACGTCTGCACCTAGTCTTTCCGTTATGATTGTATTTTTCGAAACATGAAAAACAATCAATTCCTCTTTTTTTAAGGTTGCGTGTTTCTGATAAATGAATATAGTCTGCAACAGTATTATATTAAAAAACACCATAACTAATCGTTTAAAATCAGAGGTTTTTATCCAAAGAATAATTAGAATTATTGTGAGATAAGAGCTTATTAGCATTTCTTTTGAAAACGAAATGTTAGTGATGACAAAGGAATCAAAATCAGCAACCCAATGAATAATTTCATTTAGAAAACGAATTAAAAGCTCAATAGTTTTAGCAATATAAAAAGGAACAGTAGTATAAGTTGCAATCAAAATTGCAATAATACCAAAAGCCATAATTACGCCAAGCAGCGGAAGAACCAACAAATTAGTCACAAAAAACAATCCAGGAAACTGATGAAAATAGTAAATGCTCAACGGCATGGCTCCAATTTGAGCTGAAAAGGAAACGGTAACAATATCCCAAAAGTAGTTGATGATTTTATTTTTGGGTTGCCAAATACTAGCTAAAATCGGCTGCAGCCAAATAATGAAAAATAAGGCGAGATAACTCAATTGGAATCCGACATCTGATAAAAAGGAAGGTTTGAATAGCAAAATTAACAACATTGATACGAGTAAGGTGTGGTATATATTGACCGATCTTCTTAAATGTAGTCCAATAGCCAAAAACGAAAACATCGTTGCTGAGCGTACAATAGAGGGCGATAATCCAGTTAGGACAGCAAATGACCAAAGTGACACAATAATAATGCACAGTTTAATCAATGATCCTTTTCTCGAATTGCCAATAGTTTTGAGAAAAAACGTAAGGAATAACATAATGAATCCGACATGTAAACCCGAAACGGACAACACATGCACTGCTCCTGAATACTGATAATCTTGCAGAATTTCAGGAGAAATGTCTTGTTGCTGACCCAGAATCAAAGCATTTAAAACATTCAATTCTTTTTCGGAGATTGCCGACTGTTCCAGATTTGAAATGATTTTTTCTCTAAAATTTGAAAAATAGGACCATATACTTGATTCGTAATTACCAACCACAATTTTTTTGGGATAAATCTGCGCATATATTTCTTGATTTTCTAAATACTTTCCGTAATCAAACAAGTTGGGATTTGATGGGGCTTTGTTTTTGAAAACGATTCCGTTTACTTGTAAATGAGTTCCGATTTGAAGCTTACTAATCGTATCTTTTTTAGCGATGTTCAAAATTATTTTTCCAAAACTTTTTTTTCCATCTAGTTCATTTACAACACATAAATAGCGAATGTTTTTAGTCGTGTTTTTAAGCTTTTCAACTAGTACCAAATCCAGATAACGAATTTGCTCGTAATCTGAAATTTGATTGCTGTAATGATTCGGATTGGTATTTTCTTTGTGGATTATGGCCGTTGTAAATCCAATCATCATCGAAATTACCAGAACAAAACAACCAAAAATAAGATTGTATTTAGTATTCTTTTTACTGTGGAAGTAAGAAATTAATAATCCGCTTAGCCCAATTATTAAAACATAAATCACAAAACTGCCGTTTGGATTAAGTATCCTAAACAAAAGAAGACCGGATAAAAATCCGATAAAAATTCGAGCTAAAGGGAATTTTAAAATTTTCACATAAATTTAATTACGCAAAAATTCAGATAATTGTGGTGGGAATTACTGTATTACTCTATTGATTTGCTTGAACGTTCGGTCATAATAGGATTCTTTTAAAGAGGAAATGATTACGCCGCTTTGGGTTGATGAATGAATAAATTTAATTTCGTCACCCTTTACATCCACGATCATTCCCACATGATTAATTCTACTCTGACCTCTATTAATAAAGAAAATTAAATCACCTTTTTTAGCTTCATTCAAGTCAATATTTTTCCCAACCTCCGCCATCTGATAAGAGGAACGTGGAAGGGAAATATCAAACTTTTTGAAAATGGAATACATCAAACCCGAGCAGTCAAACCCGGCTTTTGTTGTTCCGCCGCCGCGATAAGTAACTCCTAAATTATCCGAAGCGGTATTTATTAATTGTGAAATCAAATAATTAGGATTGTCGCTATCAGTAAATATATCATTATCGTTCTGTTCATTTACTTTGGAAGGTTTTTTAAATTGTAAAATTTGAGTAATACCTTGTTTTGAACGAGTTTCTTTTTGTGGTTTCGTTGCTTTACTAGTACTAGTTTTTACTACAGCCGGTTCTTTGTAAATACCTTTTTTAATAGCATCATCTTTAGAAGTAATGATACTAGATGTTGGTTTACATGCAGTAAACAAGAAAAGGATTGATAATATGTATAAATAATTTTTCAGAAAAAAGATTTTTGTAAAGTTAAAGAAATCAAGTTAAACACCAACTATTTTATGTCATTTAAGATTAATTTAGCAGTTTTTTCACTTGCGCCAATGCCGCCAAGTTTGGTTTCTAAAATGTCGTACTTTAGCAACAAAGCCTTTCTGTGCTTATCATCCAAGATTTTTGACAGTTCTTTTTTTATGTTTTTTTTATTGAATTTATCTTGAATAAGTTCGGTTACAACTTCTTCATCCATTATTAAGTTTACCAATGAAATGTATTTTAGTGTAACGATTCGCTTTGCAATTTGATACGAAGCCCAACTTCCTTTATAGCAAACAACTTCTGGAACTTTGAATAAGGCGGTTTCTAATGTTGCTGTACCGGATGTAACCAATGCTGCACTGGCAATACTCAGCAAATCATAAGTTTTATTCGAAACAAATTTTACGTTATTAGTAGTAAGAAACTGCTCGTAAAAAAGATAATCCTGACTTGGAGCGCCGGCAATTACAAATTGATAATCGGGAAAGTCGGAAACTATGCTTAGCATTACACTCAGCATTTTCGAAATTTCCTGTTTTCTACTTCCTGGGAGAATGGCTATGATTGGTTTTTCGTCTAAATTATTTTCTTTTCTAAAGGCATCGCCATCTGATTTTTTGCGATTGTGAATTGCGTCAATTAGCGGATGACCAACAAAATCAACGGGAAAATTGTGCTTGACTTCGAAAAAATCTTTCTCAAACGGAAGAATTACAAATAGTTTATCAAAATCTCGTTTTACTTCTTTGATGCGACTTTCGTTCCAAGCCCAAATTTGTGGGGCGATATAATAATGTGTTTTGATACCGTTCAACTTAGCCCATTTTGCAATACGCATGTTGAATCCCGGATAATCTATGAAAATAATTACGTCAGGTTTAAATTGTTCAATGTCTGCTTTACATATTTTGATATTATTTAAAATAGTTCGCAAATTCAGTACAACTTCTGCAAAACCCATGAAAGCTAATTCACGATAATGTTTGACCAAGGTTCCGCCAACATGTTTCATTAAATCACCACCCCAAAACCGTATATCAGCTTTAGGATCTCCTTTGTAAAGCGCTTTCATCAAATTGGAACCGTGTAAATCGCCCGATGCTTCGCCGGCAATGATGTAGTACTTCATGATATAAATTTATAAATCCCAAGTATTCAATTGCTGAATCGCATGGTACGCCGTTAAATCAAATTGCACAGGAACTACAGAAATATAGCCATTTGAAAGTGCCCATTCATCCGTGTCTTCTCCTTTATCCTGATTAACAAATTCTCCGGTTAACCAATAATAATCTCTTCCGTAAGGCGTTTTTCTTTTATCAAATTTCTCCATCCAAATGGCTTTCGCTTGACGACATATTTTGATGCCCTTAATTTCGTCTGTTTTCAGTTTCGGGAAATTAACATTTAAAATGGTGCTTTCCGGTAATTTTTTTGATAAAACTTCCAGCGTAATTTTTTTTATAAATGGTTTTATCTGTTCAAAATCTGCATTCCAATCATAATCTAATAAGGAGAATCCTATCGCGGGAATTCCTTCAATCCCAGCCTCAACAGCGGCACTCATAGTTCCAGAATAAATCACATTTATAGAAGAATTTGAACCATGATTTACTCCGGATACGCATAAATCGGGTTTTCTTTTTAAAATTTCATTGACTGCTAATTTTACGCAATCAACAGGAGTTCCTGAACAACTATACTCGGTGATTTCAGCATTTTCTGAGGAAATTTTATTCAAATATAAAGTACTATTAATAGTAATAGCATGTCCAGTTGCACTTTGCGGACTATCAGGCGCCACTACGATAACTTCGCCAATTTCTGCCATGACCGAGATTAATGCTCGGATGCCAGGTGCGTTAATACCATCGTCATTGGTCACTAAAATTGTGGGTTTAAAAGTCATATTTTGATGATTTGTAATTTATCTGTATTTACTGTCTGATTGTGTGGCAAAATTAAACTATTTTTAAGATTAGTATTGATGCATTTTCATAACTTTGAACCTGAATGGTATACAGACCAACCGAAATAGGGATTTTTAACAAAAATTTATCGCAATTTGAAATTCTTGGCATGGTTTTTTGTTTACTTTAGACTAAAATTTAATGAATAAAATAATTCAATTTATGAAAAGGAACTATAAGATTATTCTATTAGTCACAGCCCTAGCCGCTGGACTTTGGAGTTTTATTCCAAAAGAAAAAGCCTCTGATCCAGAAAAAGATAAAATGTTGATAGAACTGTTAACATTTGTAATCGAAAAAGGACATTATAATCCTGCTGCTATAGATGATACATTCTCAAAAGGAGTTTATAAAGATTATTTAAATGCGATTGATCCTTCTAAACGTTTCTTTCTTCAGTCTGATATTGATGAATTTGCAAAATATGAAACTCAAATTGATGATGAAATTTTAAACAAAGATTTGACATTTTTTGATTTGACATATTCTCGTTTGATGAAACGGATGGAAGAGAGCAAAGAGTACTACAAACAGGTTTTAAGTTCCCCATTTGATTACAAAAAAATCGAATCTATTAATACTGATTATGAAAAACTTCCTTTTGCAAAAAACACTCAGGAGTTAAAAGAAAGATGGCGGCTACAAGTTAAACTATCTGCGTTGGCGTCTTTAGTGGAAAAGCAAAAATTAGAAGATAATTTAGTTAAAGATAAAAATAAAACTTTAGATGAAAAATTAAAAGATTTTAGAGAAACTCAAGGCGATGCTCTAACTGATGAAAGCGAAAAGAAATTTATCGCTGATGTTGAGAAAAAGAAAAATCAAACTCCGAAATCTTACGAACAACTCGAAAAAGAAACTCGTGAAAGTACCTTGTCTTCTTTGGATGATAACTTTAATTTCATTAAAGATTTAGATCGAGAAGATTGGTTCTCTGTTTTTATTAATGCAATAGCTTCTCGTTTTGATCCACATACTTCTTATTTTGGCGCAAGCGAAAAAGAGAAATTTGATGTTAGTATCAGTGGGAAATTAGAGGGAATTGGTGCGCGTTTACAAAAGAAAAGTGACTTTACAGAAATTACTGAGTTAATCTCTGGAGGACCAGCCTGGAGAGGAAAACAACTAGAGGCAGGAGATGTTGTTTTAAAAGTTGCGCAAGCAGATGGCGAACCTATTGATGTTGTTGGTATGCGATTGGATGATGTGGTTAAAAAAATCAAAGGTCCAAAAGGAACAGAAGTTCGTTTGACTGTGAAAAAACAAGATGGAACCATTAAAGTGATTACGATTATACGCGATCAAGTTGAAATAGAAGAAACTTACGTTAAATCTAGTATTGTTGAGAAGGACGGATTCAAATACGGAATTATTTATTTACCGAAATTTTACATTGATTTTGAAGATCAAAATAGTCGTGATGCTGGAAAAGACGTTGCTTTAGAAGTGGAGAGATTGAAAAAAGCTGGTGTTCAAGGAATCGTTATGGACGTTAGAGATAATGGAGGAGGTTCATTGAAAACGGTGGTTGATATTGCAGGTCTTTTTATAGATCAAGGGCCAATTGTACAAATCAAATCGGCAGCAGGAAAAAAAGAAGTACTCTATGATAGAGATGCAAAAGTGCAATGGGATGGGCCACTTGTGGTAATGATCAATGAATTTTCGGCATCGGCTTCAGAGATATTGGCTGCTGCGATTCAGGATTACAAACGTGGTGTTATCATTGGAAGTAAACAATCTTACGGAAAAGGAACGGTTCAGAATGTAATCGACTTAAATCAGTTTGTTCGCGGAAGCACTTATGGTGATTTAGGAGCATTGAAAACTACCACTCAAAAATTCTATAGAATAAACGGTGGTTCAACGCAACTAGAAGGGGTAAAAAGTGATGTTGCTATTCCAGATAGATATGCTTATCTGAAAATGGGAGAGCGGGATATTGATAATGCTATGCCTTGGGACAAAATTGATGCTGCCGATTATAAAGTTTGGGACAAGCAAAATAACTTTGATTTAGCTATTTCAAAAAGTAGAGAGCGAATGAGTAATAATGCGCAGTTGAACCTAATTGATGATAATGCTAAATGGTTAGACGAACGCAATAAAGAAAATGTATATAGCTTAAATATTGATAAATTTAAAGCTGAACAAAAGGCATTGGATGAAAAAAATAAAAAATACAAACCTATTGTTGACTATAAAAATTCGTTTAAATTCAATTCGCTTCCTTATGAAGTTGATGAAATGAACAAAGACACCGTTCTAAAAGAAAAACGCGATAGATGGCACGAAAGTTTATCAAAGGATATCTATGTTGAGGAAGCCATTCATATTTTAAATGACTTGCAATCGGAGAATAATAAAGGTTTAACAGCAAAATCTAAAAAAGAAAAATTAGTGAAATCGTAATCTTATTGCACAAAAAAAAATAGCCATCCGATCGGATGGCTATTTTTTTTAATTTATTAAGTTTCTTTCGTTCTTATCAATATCTTGTTGTAATTCTTGTATTTTGATTGCTTGCTGATCTTGATGTTTTCTTTCTCAATATCAATGTCACTCCGCTTTCCTTTTCGTTTGTCTTTGGCTAATTTGGCGTTCATCTTATCAAGTCGTCCCTTTTTGTTAGTAATCTTATCCTTTAATTTGATGATATGCTTTTCAGCATCGGAAATTCTATCTTGTGTTTTTTCAAAACGTTTCTGTTCTTTTTCTAGCTTTTTTGTTCTTTTGCTACTGCTTTTGCTTCGCGTTCAGCATCTGATTTTAGCTTTTTTCTTATTGGCTAAAGTGTTTTCTGAATTTCTAAAATTTGTGCAGTTGATAAAGTAGCCGCAGCTCCTATTTCTGTTTTTTTTGTGAAGTTGTATCGGTTTGTTTTATATCTTAAACTTTTTTTTCTTGTGTCATTGATGGAACAACTTTCAAAAGAAATACTAATGCAATAAGTTTAAGTTTCATTTCAAGGATATAGAAAAGTTAAGCAGAAACGCTTGCATATTAAAGTCGGAACTCAATAATTTATTGATCTACCATTCGTTAACCTTATTGGCATCCATTTTTAAGAAGATAAAAAGTAAAATGGTGAAACCCCATAATCCGGAACCTCCATAAGAAAAGAAAGGAAGTGGCACTCCAATAGTTGGGAATATCCCTGCGACCATTGCAATATTTACAAAAAAGTGTATGAACAATATTCCCGCAACACAATAACCATATACGCGACTAAATTTCGTTTTCTGTCGTTCTGCTAAATAGATAATTCGCATTATTAAAGAAACAAAAAGCGCTATTACGAAAAGGCAACCTAGAAATCCCCATTCTTCACCAACAGTAGTAAAAATATAATCGGTGTGTTGTTCTGGAACAAATCCTCCTTTGGTTTGCGTGCCTTCCAGGTATCCTTTACCAAAGAGTCCTCCAGAACCTATCGCAATTTCAGATTGATTAGTATTGTATCCGATACCTTTCATATCAACTTCTTTTCCAAGTAGAATATTAAATCGGTCGCGGTGATGTTGCTTGAAAACATTCTCAAAAACATAATCGACCGAAAAAACGAATCCACCAATGGTAAGGAATAGTACCGTGCTCAGAATCCAATTACGGTTAATCAATCGGCTTCTGAAATAAATAAAAAGGATGACTAATAACGCAATTCCACATATTACTAATGGTTTTATAACCAAAGCTAAAACAAATAAAACCAAAGCAATAAATCCAGTCCAAACATACCAAGACGGTAAACCTTCCCTATATAAAACTATAATAAAAATACTGTAAATTAAGGCACTTCCTGGATCGTGAGGAACAATCAATAGTATAGGTAAGAAAAGAATACCTAACGCCTGAATTTGTCTGTTTTTGTCTTTTAAATTAACTTGAACATCGCTTAAATATTTTGCTAAAGCCAATGCTGTAGCAGCTTTAACGAATTCGGCAGGTTGTAAACTGAAAGAACCGAAAGAATACCAATTGGCTTGTCCTTTTATCGTTTTACCAAATACAAATAAACCAGCTAAAGACAACAAACCGACGACATAAATGACGCTTGAGAATTTTTCGTAAAACTTGCCATCAACTGATAAAATAACAAAAATCAAAGGAATCGAAAGAATGATAAACATAAACTGCTTACCATAAATTTGAGTAAAATCAAAAATGGAACTTTCTTCAGCAATAGAAGATAATGAAGACGAGTAAATATTCAGCCATCCTAATATCACTAATGCAATATAGATGCCGATGCTTATCCAATCTAAATTATTTGTTACACTTTGATTTTTCATTTTCCTTGAAATTAATTTTCTGGAGTTTCTTCTACTTTAACTTCTGGCTTTTCAACTTTAGTTTGGGGTTTTGCTATGAGGGGTATAGAAGGACTGTCAACTTTCGTTTTAATTAATGTATCAACTATCGGTTTTGATAAATATTTATTGTATTCACCCTGAAGACTTCCTTCTAGCATTCGTTTTTCTAAATCGGTTCTGGTGATTTTTCTCTTGATGTATTTTTCAATCATTAAACTTGTTATCGGACCAGCCCATCGTGAACCCCAATATCCGTTTTCTACAAATACAGCTATTGCTATCTTTGGATTATCCTTTGGAGCAAAGGCAACAAAAATAGAGTGGTCTTGGAGTTTTACTCGTTTACCGTTTATTTTGGCAAAGTTTTCAGCCGTTCCTGTTTTTCCACAAATCTCGATTCCTTCCACATTCAATCCGTGTGCCGTTCCCATATTATAAACATCAAACAATCCGCTTACCATTGGTTCAAAATATTTTTTATCAACAGTAGTCACATGCTTCGTTCGGAAACGTTTGTCTATAGTTCCGCCTTTAATTTTTTTGATAATATGAGGCGTGTAATAGTAACCGCGATTGGCCACTGCAGCAATCATATTCGCTAGCTGAATGGGTGTCATCAAAACTTCTCCCTGACCAATTGCATTGGAAACGATTGTTTTACTAGACCAAGCCCAACCCGGATACATTTTTTTATAAGTTTTAGATGTGGGTAGATTTCCTTTTCTTCCAGTTGGTAAATCATACCCCATGAATTGTCCTAAACCAAAACTCTTTAAGTGATTGCTCCACACATCAACTCCTTTAGGCGGATTGCCATATTTGTCGATGGTTTTCATATACGAACTTGCAAAAAAAGTATTGCACGATTCATAAATTCCTCGGTGAAGTTGCAAAGCACCTCCGTGGCAGTGGCATTTCATGAAACGACCAGGGGCATAACTAAATCCGTGTCGACAAACAAAAGAAGTACTTTCATCAATAGCACCTTCTTGCAAAGCTACTAAACCCGTTAGAATCTTAAAGGGTGATCCTGGCGTGTATTCTGCTAATAAACCTCTGTCGTATAATGGTTTAGCGATAGAATCATGATATAACATAGTGTAATTTTTGGACCGTTGTCTTCCAACAAGAATAGCCGGATCATAAGAAGGCGCGGTAACTAAAGCTAGAATCTCACCTGTTTTTGGTTCGATGGCTACTATGCCACCACGTTTATTAATCATTAATTCTTCTCCATATTTTTGAAGTTCAGCATCAATGGACAGCGTAATGTCTTTACCCTGAACGGATATAGTATCAAATTTTCCTTCTTTGTACGACCCGATATCTCTATTGTATTTGTCTTTCTGAATGTATTTCACCCCTTTAATACCACGTAGAATATCCTCGTAACTTTCTTCAACTCCTTGTCTTCCTATTAAATCACCGCTTCTGTAATAATCGTTTTTCTCAATTATTTTATCATTTACTTGTGTTATAAAACCAAATACATTGGCTCCAAAGGCTACTTGATAATCTCGTAATGCACGTTTCTGAATGTAAAAGCCAACAAATTTTCGCTGAATTTCCTGAAAAGCAGCATATTCTTTTTTGTTAAGTTGTGACAAAAATACAGAAGGAAGTCTTGGACTGTAAATTTTTGCCTTAGCAATTTTTTTAAGGAACTCCTCTTTCGTAATTTTTAACAAGGAACAGAACTCTGTGGTATCTAACTCTTTAACATCTTTAGGGATCACCATGATGTCATAAGAAGGTTGGTTGGCCACTAAAAGTTTGCCGTTTCTGTCGTAGATGTAACCGCGTTCTGGATAATCATAGCTTATTTTAATAGCGTTATTATCCGATTTTAATTTTAATGAATCATCGATTACTTGAAGGTAAAACAGACGCATTATAAGTAAAATTGTGGCAATGAAAATGATTGTGGGCAACAAAACTTTTCTCATCGTTTACTTGGCTTAATGATATAAATGATAATAATACAAGTGATAATAGTGAAGATAGTACTTAAGAAAGTCCGTACTAAAATATCCCAAATGAAACTGATTTTGAATACTTCCAAAATGAATAAAACAAAGTGATGCAGCACAACCGAAATCAGAATGAACGAAAAACGTTCAGGTGTCAAAACATCATTTAATTTCACTGTTTGATATTCGTAGCTTAGTCCAAAAGAAAATTTAAAGATAGATGGGCGATAATAGGCTAGAACCACACAAGCTGCAGCATGAACCCCGCCGGAATTCCAGAACATATCCATCAATAAACCTAAAAAAAAGCTGGCTACCAATAAGCCACTCTTATTTCCGTTTACGGGATAAAGAATTATAAAAAGTACATACGGAAACGGATTTATGAATCCAAACAAGTCAATCCTGTTGAATATCAAAACCTGTGCTGCAAGCAACAAGATAAAGCGACCAATATTGGCTAGTAAGGTACTATTCATCTTTTTTGCTTTGATTTTCTAAATTATGTACTTCGTCAGCATCTTTTTGTTTGATTACGTAGACGTGTCCTAAATTCGTCATGTCATTAAACAGCTTAATATCTAAAGTGTAATAATTTGTTAGGTCATCAATATAAACTTTGTAAATGGTTCCAATACCAATATTTTCTGGAAAGATGATGGACTGTCCACCAGTTACAATAGTATCGCCTTTGCGTACTCCCGCCAAACGCGGAACATCAATCAATTGAGCAAAACCTGTGCTTTTCCCGTTCCAGACTAAAGAGCCAAAGTGATTCGATTTCTTAATTTTCGCATTAATTTTCGAATTGATATTCAAAACACTAATAATGGTAGCATAATTTTTAGAAGTTTTGTCGACAATACCAACAATTCCCGCGCTGTTGATTACGCCCATATCAGGTTTGATGCCTAAAGCTGAGCCTTTGTTAATTGTGATAAAGTTTTCCTGAATGCTATAGGAGTTGTGAATTACTTTTGCAACAAGGATTGCTGTTTTTTTAACGCCTTTAATCGAATCAATCTGTGGAAGTTTAGTGGTGTCTTGTTGATTAAACACGAGAGATTTTAAACGCGCATTTTCTTTTGCTAATTCTTCATTTTGAGCCCTTAAGCCAAAATATTCGTCAATATTATTTACTTTTTCGTAAATTCCGCCGGTAAAGAAATTGGCCGAACTTATGATTTTACTTTTATGAAATGAATGGGACTGAATTGTAAGCGAAAAGGAGATTACTAAAAGCAGCAAAAACAGTAAGCGATTACTGTTTTTTAGTATAAAATTAAAAATCTGCTGCATGTTTTTCTAGTGTTCAGTGTTCAGTAATCAGTGCTTCGTGTTTTCACAACAAACACTATTTTATAAGTATGCTTCTGAATTTTGGGATATTTTTAAGCGCCATTCCAGTTCCGCGAACAACCGCTCTTAATGGATCTTCCGCAATATAAACTGGTAAATCTGTTTTTTGAGAAATACGTTTGTCTAATCCTCTCAACATCGACCCTCCACCTGCAAGATAAATTCCGGTATTGTAAATGTCAGCTGCTAATTCTGGAGGCGTTTGAGATAATGTTTCCATAATAGCATCTTCAATACGTTGGATAGATTTGTCTAACGCTTTGGCAATTTCTCTATACGATACTTCCACTTGTTTAGGTTTTCCAGTCAACAAATCTCGACCTTGAACTGACATGTCATCTGGTGGTGTTTCTAAATCATCTGTAGCCGCACCAATAGTAATTTTGATTTTTTCAGCAGTACTTTCACCCACAAATAAATTGTGCTGTGTTCTCATGTAATAAACGATGTCATTGGTGAAAACGTCACCGGCAATTTTAACCGATTTATCACAAACAATTCCGCCTAAAGCGATAACCGCAATTTCTGTTGTTCCTCCACCAATATCAACAATCATGTTTCCTTTTGGTTGCATAATATCAATACCAATTCCAATTGCCGCAGCCATTGGTTCGTGAATTAAGTATACTTCTTTTCCGTTTACACGCTCGCAACTTTCTTTAACCGCACGCATTTCTACTTCGGTAATTCCGGATGGAATACAAACCACCATTCTAAGGGCTGGTGTAAACATTTTTTTCTTTAACGCTGGAATGCTTTTGATGAACATACTGATCATTTTTTCAGATGCATCAAAATCGGCAATAACTCCATCTTTCAACGGACGAATTGTTTTTATGTTTTCATGAGTTTTCCCTTGCATCATGTTGGCTTCTTTACCAACAGCGATTATTTTTCCCGATATTCGGTCTCTGGCAACAATTGAAGGGCTGTCAATTACAACTTTGTCGTTGTGTATTATCAGAGTGTTGGCGGTACCAAGGTCAATGGCGATGTCCTCGGTCATGAAATCAAAAAATCCCATAGATTATGTAGGGTTTAACGTTTATAAAATTGAAGCTACAAAGTTAAACAAATTAATGTTTAAAATGACGCGTTCCTGTAAATACCATTGCAACTTTATTTTCGTTACAAAAATTAATACTCAATTCATCTTTTATTGAACCTCCAGGTTGAATAACAGCCGTAATTCCTGCGTTGTGAGCCATCTCGACACAATCTGGAAAAGGGAAAAAAGCATCACTCGCCATTACGGCACCGTTCAAATCAAAACCAAAAGTTATCGCTTTTTCAATCGCTTGTTTCAAAGCATCTACTCTCGAGGTTTGACCTGTTCCTGATGCCACTAATGTACTGTTTTTTGCAAATACAATCGTGTTTGATTTAGTGTTTTTACAAATTTTTGAAGCAAATAATAAATCCGCAGTTTCTTGTTCGGTTGGAGCTGTTTTGCTGACTACCTTTAAATCTTCTTTTGAGTCGGTAATGTTATTTCTATCCTGAACTAGTAATCCGTTTAAGCATGTTCGAACTTGACTGTTTGGCAATTCCACTTTGTGTTGCACCAAGATAATTCTGTTTTTCTTTTCAGATAAAATAGCTACCGCTTCTTCGTCATACGATGGAGCAATAACTACTTCACAGAAAAGTGAATTAATTTCGTTGGCTGTAGCCGAATCTATTTTTTCGTTAGCAATCAAAACACCGCCAAACGCTGAAGTAGGATCGCATGCTAAAGCAGTTAAATAAGCTTCTTTAATGGTGTTTCTTGTTGCCAATCCGCATGCGTTATTGTGCTTTAAGATAGCAAATGTTGGATCGTTGTCTTTGAATTCTGCAATCAAATTTACAGCGGCATCTACATCTAATAGATTGTTATACGACAATTCTTTTCCGTGCAATTTGGTAAACATTTTGTCAAATTCGCCAAAGAAAAATCCTTTTTGGTGTGGGTTTTCCCCATATCTTAAAATCTGTCCTTCCGAAATACTTGTTTTGAAATATGTATCGTCAGTATTGAAATAATTAAAAATAGCTGTATCGTAATGAGAAGAAACGTGGAACGCTTTTGTTGCCAACAATTTTCTTTGTTCTAATGTTGTTGCTCCGTTTTGGGTTGAAATGAAATCCAACAAAAGTGAATATTCATTTACGGAAGCTACAATTACAGTGTCTTTAAAATTCTTAGCTGCTGCACGAATTAACGAAATTCCACCAATGTCAATCTTCTCAATGATATCGGCTTCACTTGCGTCAGATGCTACTGTTTTTTCAAACGGATACAAATCGACAACCACTAAATCAAGTTGTGGAATTTCAAATTCTTTCATTTGAGCTACATCCGTTTCGTTGTCCTGACGATTTAAAATTCCGCCAAATATTTTAGGGTGCAACGTTTTAACTCTTCCGCCAAGGATAGAAGGATACGAAGTAACATCTTCAACTGGAACTACAGGAATTCCTAGATTATTAATGAATTCTTCTGTTCCGCCAGTAGAGTAAATAGTAACATTTTGTTCGTGTAGTTTGCGAACTACCGGCTCTAAACCATCTTTTGAAAAGACAGAAATCAAGGCCGATTTAATTGCTTTTGTAGTAGTCATGTTTTGTGTGTTGTGCCTATCCGAAGACAGTTCGATTTAAGCCAACAAAAGTAGTTTTTTTCAATCTGAACTTGATTCAGATTTTCAACTTTTTTGTAACAATATTTTATTTTTGAACACCTATAAAGCATTCGATAAAAAAGTAGTGAATTTCGATATTTTTATTGAAATTTACAATTCCATAAACAGATACTAAATGTTATTATACTTCAGACTGCTTAAAGAGAGTTTTGCCTTTGCTATGAATGCTTTGCGCAATAATAAATTGCGTACAATGCTTTCTTTATTAGGTGTAACCATCGGTATTTTTTCAATTATTGCTGTTTTAGCCGCGGTGGATTCTTTAGATAGAAAGATAAAATCTGATTTAAGTTCCTTAGATAAAAACACAATTTATCTCACCAGCCAATCTTTTGGACCTACGGAGGTTCCGAGATGGAAAAGGGAACAATTTCCAAATGTTAGATATGAAGAGTATCAATATTTAAAAACTTCTTTAGATAATGTTGAAAATTCTTGTTTTCAATATTTTGCTGCTAGTCAGAACTTAAAATTTGAATCGAAAACGGTTTCAAATGTAAATATGGTTGCTGTAACTCATGAATTTGTAGATATCCAAAGATTGGAATTTGATAAAGGTAGATTTTTTAACGAATTAGAGTCTACCTCAGGAAAACAGGTCGTGGTTTTAGGTCATGACATTGCAGAACAACTTTTTGAAAGCAGTGATCCTATTGGAAAAACAATCCGAATGTATGGTCAACGTTTTACAGTAATTGGCGTGACCAAAAAGAAAGGTTCAGGAATGGATATTGGCGGAGGCGATGATACATCGGCATTTCTACCGTCTAGTTTTCTTAGAAGTTTATATGGTGATAACAACGAGAATGTTTTGCCAGTTATTGTTTTAAAACCAAATCAAGGAACGGATATGGATGCCTTAAAAGGAGAGATTTCTCAAAAATTGAGAGCTTTTAGAGGCGTCAAGCAAGGTGAAATAGATAATTTCTTTGTAAATGTTTTGTCTGGACTTACTGATATGATAGATGGTATCTTATCAAGCGTTCGGATCGGCGGAATTATTATTAGTGTATTTTCATTTTTGGTTGGCGGATTTGGGATTGCAAATATTATGTTTGTTTCTGTAAAAGAAAGAACGAATCTGATTGGAATTCAAAAATCACTAGGCGCAAAAAACAAATTTATTTTGTTTCAGTTCTTGTTTGAAGCTATTATCCTGTGCTTAATTGGCGGATGTATTGGTTTGTTGATCGTTTGGCTATTAGCGCTATTGCTTACTAATATTCTTGATTTTGAATTTGTGCTAAGCTTTTGGAATGTTTTGATCGGATTTGGATTGTCGGTAATTGTAGGGCTGCTATCTGGAATTCTTCCTGCGATTTCAGCTTCTCAACTTGATCCAGTCGAAGCAATTAGAAGTGGAATGTAATATAAATAGTAATATAGAGCCGTTGAGTGCAATTATTATTATTATAAAAAATTTTAGCTTATTTTCAATCCAATTAAATGTAAAAATGCCATTCTGCGCTTGTCGAAGACTTTTTTTAAAAGCACTTCGACAAGCGCAGTATAACAAACTGCAAATTATTGACCTTAAGAAATAATTATACCCAACGGGTTATTCTAGGTAAAAAATCCCGTCTAGTTTGAAATTAGACGGGATTTTTTTTAAACGATTTCTAAGGTTTTGGCTTTGTTAACTAGGTCAACCAAATTCGTTACATTCAACTTGGTCAAGAGACGAAGCTTATACGTACTAATGGTTTTTTCGTTAAGCGCTAAAATTTTAGCAATCTCATTGTTTTTCTTCCCGTCACTCAAAAAGCGCAACACTTCGATTTCTCGATTAGAAAGCTTTCTGTATAAACGTTCTGATTTGTTTTGCTTAGCAATTAATGCTAAATTCTTCTTGATTTCCTCATTTAGGATAATTTGTCCTTGACTAACTTTAACAATGGCAATTCCTAAATTTTCAAGTTTTGATGTTTTGTGAACATAGCCTGCGCAACCCGCTTTGATGGCGTTTGGAGCATAGATATGTTCTGAAAGACTACTGAAAATGATGACTTTAGTTTTTGGGAAGTTTTTAATAATAGACTTGATTTCATAAATACTTTTCAATCCTTCAAGTTCAAGGTCAATGACTAAAATATCAATTTCTTTGTTTCTTAAAGCGTCTGGAACCATAAAAAAATTCCCAACGTTTGAAACTACATTTATTTCTGGATGGTCCTTAAAATAGGCCTTCATTCCGAAGTGGACAACAGGATAGTTGTCGGCGATGCATAAATTTATCATAATTGTGGTATTTGATAAAAATTAATATAAATAATTGCGGTAAAGCTACAAAAACAATATTGAAAAACACTACAAAATATTATAATTTTTTAAAATTTATTGGGATTATACATACAGGAATTGGATTCATTTTATGTTTGTTCGCCGAGTTTAATCTTTTAAAAATATCAAAAACTTCCTTCTCTCTTCCTGTAAAGTCTTCGGTTGTTTTGTTTTTTTCTACTTCCAACATGGCCCATTCTAATTCGTCGTAACTTGCTCCTAGTTGCGCTTCGTCCGTTCTTGAATCTCCAAAAAGCCCGTCCGTTGGAGCTGCATTTTGAATTGATTTCGGAATTTCTAAATATTCGCCCAAAGCAAAAACATCACTTTTCATTAAATCAGCAATCGGACTTAAATCAACTCCGCCATCGCCATATTTGGTATAAAAACCAACTCCAAAATCCTCCACTTTATTTCCTGTCCCAGCAACAAGCAATCCGTGAATTCCAGCAAAATAATATATAGTCGTCATTCGTAATCTAGCTCTGCTATTGGCTAATGATAAATGAAATTTTGTCTCATTATCCGAAATTGGCACTTCCGTTTTAAATAGTTCAAATACAGAAGTTAAATCTACAATTTCATTTTTTACATTAGGAAATCTTTTCTTCAATTGATCAATATGCTCTTTTCCTCTACTTACTTGTGTGCTGTCTTGATGAATTGGCATTTCCACGCAAAGAGTTGTTAAGCCCGTTTCGGCGCATAGTGTTGATGTTACAGCAGAGTCAATTCCACCTGAAATTCCCACTACAAAACCACTTGCATTTGCTTGTGCTGCATAATTCTTCAACCATGTAACAATTAAAGTGCTTACTTCCCCTACCTTAATAGTGCTTTTTTTTGCCATTTGTTATGAAAATTTTTAGAAACTGCAATGTATATTTGCAAATGTAAAAAATCAGAAGTTTCAAAATTGATTATTGTGCATTAATTTCTTTATATGAAAAAATATTTTGTATCGTTTTTAATACTAGCTGCTTTTGTTTCTTGCGATAAGAAATCAAAAGTTGAAAAAGAAGTAGAAGCTATTCCTGTGGAATTGAAAGTAGATCGTTTTGATAAAGCTTTTTTTGAAAGTAGTCCAAAAGATTTGATGCGACTGAAAGCGGAATATCCTTTTTTCTTTCCTAATGATGGAACTCCAGATAGCGTTTGGATTGAAAAGATGCAGAATAAAGATTGGAGAGATTTATACAATGCTGTAGAGAAAAAGTATCCTGATTTCAACAAACAAACTACTGAAATAGAAGATTTGTTTAAGCATTTCAAATATTATTATCCACAAACTATAATGCCGAAAATCTACACGGTAATTGGAAATATGGATTACAATACGAAAGCAATTTATGCTAATGATAAATTGATCATTGCACTCGAATTGTACATCGGAAAAGACAGCAAGTTTTATACGTTTCCAGAATATTTGAGACAAAATTTTGAAGAAAGACAGATGATGCCAGATATTGTCACTAGCTTTTCATTAACAAAAATTCCTCCTTCTAAAGATATGACTTTACTAGGTGAAATGATTTATTATGGTAAGGAATTATATTTAAAAGATCAAATGCTACCAGAGTACACGGATGCTGAAAAAATTGGATACCAACCTGGGCAAATCGCCTGGTGTCAAGAAAACGAGAGTTACATTTGGCGTTATTTTATAGAAAAAGAATTGTTGTACAGTGGTGATTCCAAATTGCCAGGCCGATTTATAAATGTTGCGCCATTTTCTAAGTTTTATCTAGAAATTGACAACGAATCTCCTGGAAGAGTTGGGCAATGGATTGGCTGGCAGATTGTACGTTCGTTCATGGAAAACAACAAAGTTAGTATGCAGGATATGCTAAAAATGAATGCAAAAGAATTATTTGAAAAATCAAAATACAAACCCAAAAAGAATGAGTAATAGTATCACTTCCGAAATAAAATTCATAGTCGACTTAGACGAAAACCGTGTTCCTGAAAAATTAACATGGTCAGCCCAAGATGGCGGCGTTCAAGACGAAGAGGCAAAAGCAATAATGCTTTCCATTTGGGATAGTAAAGTGCAGGAAACCCTTCGTATTGATTTATGGACAAAAGATATGCCTGTTGATGAAATGAAGAAGTTCTTTCACCAAACATTAGTTGCCATGACGGATACATTTCAGCGTGCAACTCAAGATGAAAAAATGACGGATACTATGAAAGATTTCTGTGATTATTTTGCTGAAAAAATGGAGTTGAAAGAATAGGCAATTATTGCTTTAAAGATTTTTTTTCAATATCATCCCAGATTTTTTTATAACAACCCATGATTACATTATACATTGGTCGAGAAGTAATGCTTGCATTTTCATCAATATTGCCTCTGGCTGTTTGAGTGTATATTGTTTTGCCAGCTTTTAAATCATAAACTTCTACTATGATTTGGGCAAATGACATTTGCTTTAAATAGTAATTGTGTTCAATTAGTTTGAAATCACTTATATCGTTCCTGCTGTTTTGGCATTTGATATTAATGTAGTAATCATAACCAGTCCCAATTCGTAGCTTTTCTATTTCTGCCTTACTTGGTTCGGTTGGTACTTTATTTGCAATCAATAATGATTTTTCATTTAAAGCGTATTTTACCCTTTCTCCTAAATGGGATTCAAAATTTTTAATGGCTAATTCTGTCAACTCCTCTTTGAAATGTGAATTTACATCGATGTTCCCCATCAACCATTTTCCATTTGAAAAATCTAGACCATTGGTTTTGTCGCTATTGTATAAAACAAAATGGTTAGTATTGCAGCTTGAAAAACTAATCAGTATAACAAAAATAATTATTTTCCTCATATTAAAACTGACTCATGTCTTTAAAAACCTCTTCGTTTACGGCATCGATGTAGTCTAAGACAGCTTCTTTTCCCGTAGTTTCCGTTGCGGATGTAACAAAATGTTGGGGCATTTCTTCCCAGTTATTTGCTAATAATGCTTTACGGTAAGCGGCAATATGAGAGTCGATTTTTCCTCGGCTGATTTTATCGGCTTTAGTGAATATGATGCAAAATGGAATTTGAATTTCACCTAAATAAGTGATGAATTCCAAATCGATTTTTTGAGCTTCCAGTCGGATGTCAATCAGCACAAAAGCACACACTAATTGTTCGCGTTTCTCGAAATAATCGGTGATGAACTCTTGAAAGACTTCTTTTGTTTTTTTGGAAACACGAGCATAACCATAACCTGGCAAATCGACCAAAAACCAATTCGAATTGATTTTGAAATGATTTATAAGTTGTGTTTTTCCGGGTCTTCCAGATGTTTTTGCCAAATTCTTATGATTCGTCAACATGTTAATCAAAGAAGATTTTCCCACATTGGAACGACCAATAAAAGCATATTCGGGCAAACGTTCTAGCGGACATTTGCTAACATCAGAATTGCTAATAATAAATTCAGCAGTATTAATTTTCATGTTTTTAAAATAAAAAAGTCCCCAAAAAGGACTTTAGTTTATAGATGAACTTCTTTTAACCAGTGGTCAAGCAAACGGTTAAATTCGTCTGGATGTTCCATCATGGCAGCATGACCACATTTGTCAATCCAATATAATGAGGAGTTTGGCATTAGTTTATTAAATTCTGTAGCAACTTCGGGTGGCGTTACTTGATCATTTTTACCCCAAATGATACAAGTCTTCACATGCATTTTTGGTAAATCTTTTGCCATATTATGACGAATGGCACTTTTGGCAATCGTTAAGGTTTTAATCACTTTTATTCTGTCATTAACCACTGCAAAAACTTCGTCAACAATTTCTTTTGAAGCTACTTTTGGATCGTAAAAAACAGCTTCCGCCTTATTTCTGATATAATCATAATCGCCACGTTTTGGATAACTGTCGCCCATAGCGCTTTCATAAAGACCAGAACTTCCGGTAATTACAAGTCCAGCTACTTTTTCCGGATACATCTTAGCGTGATATAAAGCGATGTGTCCGCCAAGAGAATTACCTAAAAGAATTACGCGATCAAATCCTTTGAAGGTGATAAAATCTTTCACATATTTTGCAAAAGCTTTTACATTGGTTTTAAGAATATTTTGAGTATAAATAGGCAATTCAGGTATTATAATTTTATAACCCCGATCAGAGAAATAATCAGCAACTCCTTGAAAGTTACTCAATCCGCCCATAAGTCCATGTAAAACGACAATTGGTGTGCCTTCTCCAGCTTCATAATAGGAGTATCTACCTTCTTTTTTAAATTTTCCTTCCATGTTGTTTTTTGACTTTTACATCGGCAACAAATATATGATTTTAAAGATAAAATTTCATTTCTAAAGGGATTATTTACTATTAAAATTATGAATTTAATTGACAAGAGCAAGAGCAAAATAAAGTGCTAATTATCAACAAAGAGGAAATTTTTGTTAAGGGCAATAGGCTCTAACTAGAGAATATAAATTAGTTCGTTTTATTCCGTTGTAGTTGACTCTACAACATTTCTTAATCTTTTGTTAAAAATTCGGCCTACTATTTTACTCCGAATTTGAACATCAAAATGGATTAAAGTGGTAAAACTTATTAACAAAGTGGTAGTTTGTGGTAAATTGTGGTAATATATTTTATATTTTTGCTCGTAACGAAAACAAAACCAATTGGACACCATAATCGGAACATACGAATGTAAAGTTGATGCCAAGGGAAGACTCATGATTCCTTCGGCGTTGAAGAAGCAACTCGCTAGTTCTCTTCAAGATGGCTTTGTCTTGAAGCGTTCCGTTTTTCAGCCTTGTTTAGAGTTGTATCCAATGACAGAGTGGAATTTGATGATGGAAAAAATCAACAAATTGAACCGTTTTGTAAAGAAAAATAACGACTTCATTCGTCGTTTTACTGCTGGAGTAAAAGTAGTAGAGGTGGACGATTTAGGAAGGTTATTAATTCCGAAAGATTTGTTTGCTTTTAGTAAAATTTCAAAAGATATCGTCTTGTCTTCTGCAGTGAATATTGTAGAAATATGGGATAAAGATTTATATGAAAAATCAATAGCTGGAGAAGATGTTGATTTTGCAGACTTGGCTGAAGAGGTGATGGGAAATATAAATGACGATGACAATGGAATATCATAACCCGGTTTTACTGAAAGAAACTGTTGACGGATTAAATATCAAACCTGACGGAGTTTATGTTGATGTGACTTTTGGCGGTGGCGGTCACTCCAAAGAAATTTTAAGCCGATTAGGGCCAAACGGAAAACTGTTCGGATTTGATCAAGATGAAGATGCTCAGGCTAATGATTTGCTGGATGAACGATTTGTATTGATTCCAGAAAATTTTAGATACATCAAACGCTTTTTGAGATTTCAAGGTGTAAAATCGGTTGATGGAATTTTGGCAGATTTAGGGGTTTCATCACATCAGTTCGACGTTCCAGAAAGAGGTTTTTCTACGCGTTTTGATGCCGATTTGGATATGAGAATGAGTAAAAGAAACGAATTGAATGCGTTTAAAGTTATCAATGAATACGACGAAGCCAATTTGAAAAGAGTCTTTCTTGATTATGGCGAATTGAAAGTTGCTCCAGCTTTAGCCAAAACAATTATTGAAGCCAGAGAACTAGACGCCATCAGCACAACCGACGAATTAAAAAGTGTTTTGTCAAGATTCTTGCCGGAACAATTCAAAAATAAAATTTTAGCCCAAATCTATCAGGCCATCCGAATTGAAGTGAATCAAGAAATGGATGTTTTGAAAGAATTTTTAGAACAATCTCTAGAACTATTGAAACCCGAAGGAAGATTGAGCGTGATTTCATACCATTCCTTGGAAGACAGACTGGTGAAACGATTTATCAAAAACGGATTATTTGAAGGAGAACCAGAGCGTGATTTTTTTGGAAATTTTTCAGTTCCATTTAAAAGTATCGGAAAGTTAATCGTACCAAGTGAAGCCGAAATCAAAGAGAATAATAGAGCAAGAAGTGCCAAGCTTAGAATCGCTGAAAAAAAATAAGAAGATGAAGAAAGGAGTTTACGGCATATTAAAAGCGCGTTTTTTAGTCAATGAAGATGCTACCAGAAATTGGCGTTTCATCGTGTTTCTTTTTTTATTAGCGCTTTTTATGATTGCCAATACACACCGATTTGAACAAAAAGTCTTCCGCATCACCGCTTTGACCAATGAAGTAAAAGAATTGCGCTCCGAGTTTGTTGACAAACGTTCCGAATTAATGAAATTAAAAATGGAATCGACGGTTTCAGAAAAAATGGAAGAACGAAAAATTTTTCCATCGTCCGTTCCGCCACAAAAGATAAAAGTTAAAAAACCAGCAGAAAAAAGTTTCTTTCAAAAATTATGGCATTAGAAGATAAACATATCTCTTACCGAATCTACTTAGTTGCATTCAGCATCTTCCTTATGGCTATTGGGATAATCTTTCAGTTGACCAAAATTCAATGGTCGCAAGGGGATTATTATAGAAAATTAGCCAAAGAAAGAACCGTGCGTAATTTTGTAATTCCAGCCAATAAAGGAAATGTGTATTCTGCTGATGGAAGTTTGTTGGCAACCTCTATTCCAAATTACAACATCCGTTTTGATGCTATGGCGCCAAAAGGGGATGCTTTCGATAAAAACGTTAATTCTTTATCGGATTCTTTGTCAAAGATGTTGGGTAAACCAAGTTCTTTCTACAACACACAATTAAGAATGGCCCGTTCTAACAAGAATAGGTATTTATTGATTGCACGTGATTTGAGTTATACGGAATACATCAAAATTAAAGGATTTCCGATGTTCAATTTAGGCGCTAATAAAGGCGGAATAATTACGGAACAAGAAACGGTTCGGGAACATCCAATTGGAAAAATAGCAGAAAGAACTATAGGATACGACCGAATTGACGAAAACGGAATTCGCGTTGGAAAAGGCTTAGAATGGTCGTTCAGAAAATACCTTAACGGAAAAGACGGTAAGGTCATGAAGCAAAAAATCGCAAAAGGGCAATGGAAACCGATTCGCGATGTTAATGAAGTGGATCCACAGGATGGCTATGATGTGATTTCTACTATTGATGTCTATATTCAAGATATTGCGCATCATGCTTTGTTGAAACAATTAAAACAGTTCAAGGCAGAACACGGTTGCGTGATTGTAATGGAAACCAAAACCGGAAAAATCAAAGCTATTTCTAATTTAGGAAAGCTAAAGGAAACGGATTCGACTTATTTCGAAACTCAAAATTACGCTATAGCAGAATCGCACGAACCAGGCTCTACCTTCAAATTGGTTGACATGATTGCTTTATTGGATGACAATAAAATTGACACGAGTGCCGTTTTTGATAGTAAAGGAGGAATTGTTGTTTATGGAAAAGATAAAGTACGAGATTCTCACGAAGGTGGTTACGGTAAAATTTCTTTAGCCCGAGGTTTTGAAGTTTCGTCAAACACCATAATGGTTCAAGCGGTTTATGAAAATTACAAAAATAATCCACAACAATTTATCGACAGAATTGTAAATATGGGTCTAGACAGACCATTAGGATTACCATTTCAGGGCGAAGGCAAACCAATTGTACATAAGCCAGGAGAAAAGGGATGGAATAGAAATACACTTCCGTGGATGGCGTTTGGCTATAGTGTTGCAATGACTCCTTTACAAACGTTGACATTATATAATGCAGTTGCCAACAATGGTGAAATGGTAAAACCACAATTTGTTTCTGAAATAAAAGAGTGGAATAATGTCATTAAAAATTACGACAAGCAAGTTATAAATCCAAAGATTTGTTCGGCTGAAACCATCAAAAAACTAAAAGCCGTTTTGCAAAATGTGGTAAAAAAAGGAACAGGTTCTAAATTGTATTCTAAAGATTTTTCAATGGCCGGTAAAACCGGAACAGCACAGGCAAATTATGGTCACAGTGGAGGAAGTGAGAAGCATTACATTTCTTCATTCGTTGGTTATTTTCCAGCCGATCATCCTAAATATTCTTGCATCGTTGTAGTTCATAAACCAAATACTTCGGGGAATAATTATTACGGTGCTGATGTTGCTGGACCCGTTTTCAAACGAATTGCCCAAAAGATTTTTACCGATTCGCCATCTACAAATGAAATTACTAATCTGAACCGAAAAATCAGCAAACAGGAATTGGCTTACGATGATTATAAAATCAAAGCGTCAACAGAAATGAAAGTAATTCCAAACTTAAGAGGAATGAGCGGAATGGATGCAGTTGCACTTCTTGAAAATTTAGGAATTAAAGTGAAATTAAAAGGAATCGGGAAGGTGAAAAATCAATCGATTCAATCCGGAGAACCAATTACTAAAAATACCATTATAACATTAGAATTATCGTGATTATTTTAAAAGACATATTGTACAAAGTTGGTATCGAAGCGGTGAAAGGTTCGACAGAAATGACTGTGAATAAAATCGAATTCGACTCTAGAAAGATTCAAGAGAACGATGTTTTTGTTGCGATTCGAGGAACGGTCTCAAATGGTCATGATTTTATAGAAAAAGCCATCAATCAGGGCGCTGTAGTTGTAGTTTGCGATATATTTCCAGAAGTAATTGTAACTGGAATAACTTACATACAAGTGAAAGATACCAATTCAGCTTTGGCTTTTATGGCTTCTAATTATTATGGAAATCCATCGTCAAAATTACGATTAATTGGAATTACAGGAACCAACGGAAAGACCACAATTGCATCTTTATTATACCAATTATTCCAAAAAGCAGGTTACAAAGTAGGTCTGCTGTCAACGGTAAAAATTATGGTTGGTGATGTCGAATACAAAGCAACACACACCACGCCGGATTCATTAACAATCAATTACTATTTGGATGAAATGATTGAAATTGGATGTGAATACTGCTTCATGGAAGTGAGTTCACACGGAATTCACCAAAAACGTACCGAAGCTTTACAGTTTGAAGGCGGCGTTTTTACCAATTTGTCTCACGATCATTTAGATTACCATCCAACTTTTGCAGAATACCGCGATGTGAAAAAATCATTCTTTGATCATTTGCCAAAAACGGCTTTTGTATTAACCAACATTGATGACAAAAACGGTTTGGTAATGATTCAGAATACAGCAGCACGAAAACTAACGTATGCTTTAAAATCGTACGCTGATTACAAAGCGCAAATTCTGGAAAATCAATTGACGGGATTGTTGTTGAAAATTAATGAAAATGAGGTTTGGGTGCGACTAATCGGAACATTCAATGCTTATAATTTGTTGGCAATCTACGGAACAGCGGTCGAATTAGGTTTGGATAAACTAGAAGCGTTACGATTATTATCAGAATTAGAAAGTGTTTCTGGACGTTTTCAATTTATTGTTTCGGATTTAAAGATTACGGCAATCGTAGATTATGCTCACACACCTGATGCTTTAGAAAATGTCTTGAAAACTATCAATGATATCCGTACCAATGACGAACAGTTAATTACAATTGTAGGTTGTGGTGGTGACAGAGATAAAACAAAAAGACCAATTATGGCGCATATCGCGACGACAATGAGCAACAAAGTAATTATTACTTCGGACAATCCAAGAACAGAAGATCCAATTGATATTATCGCCGAGATGGAAGCGGGTGTTGAAGTACAAAATCAAAGAAAAACAGTTTCAATTGTCGACAGAAAACAAGCCATTAAAACCGCTTGTCAGTTGGCTGGACAAAATGATATTATCCTAATCGCAGGAAAAGGGCACGAAACCTATCAGGAAATTAAGGGTGTTCGCCACGATTTCGACGATATGAAAATGGTAAAAGAGTTTTTAGAACAACTAAACAAATAACCAAATATGTTATATTATTTATTTGAATACCTAGACAAAACAATGGATATTCCGGGCGCCGGAGTTTTCCAATACATCACATTCCGTTCGGCTTTAGCGTTGATTCTTTCGTTAATGATTTCAACCATTTACGGAAAAAAAATAATCATGTTTTTGAGAAATCAGCAAGTTGGTGAAACGGTTAGAGAGCTAGGTTTAGCCGGTCAAACTCAAAAAGCTGGAACGCCAACAATGGGTGGATTAATCATCATCGTGGCCACTTTGATTCCGGTTTTGTTGTTGACCAAACTGAATAATATCTACATCATCCTTTTGGTTGTAACGACACTTTGGATGGGGACGATTGGCTTCATTGATGACTACATTAAAATTTTCAAAAAAGACAAACAGGGGTTGAAAGGAATTTTCAAAGTAATTGGTCAAGTAGGATTAGGAATCATTGTAGGTTCTGTTCTTTATTTTAATCCGACAGTAACCGTAATCGAAAAATCTAATAATCCTCCAGCCAATTTTAATCAGACCGAAACTATCGTAAGACAATCTCCCGTTGAATCAAAATCCACGGTTACTACAATTCCGTTTACCAAAAACAACGAATTGGATTATGCCAAAATTATTGAATGGACTGGTGACGGGTATGAAAACTGGGCTTGGTTGGTTTTTATTCCAATAGTGATTTTCATCATTACCGCCGTTTCAAATGGAGCAAATCTTACAGATGGAATTGACGGTTTAGCGGCCGGAACATCAGCAATATCAGTACTCGCACTCGGAATTTTTGCTTTCGTCTCCGGTAATGTCATTTTGTCAAATTATTTGAACATCATGTACATTCCAAATTCGGGTGAAATGACCGTTTTTATCGCGGCATTTGTCGGCGCCTTAATCGGATTTCTTTGGTACAATTCATATCCAGCAACGGTATTTATGGGTGATACCGGAAGTTTAACCATTGGAGGAATCATAGCAGTTTTGGCAATTTCTGTTCGAAAAGAAATGTTACTTCCTGTTTTATGCGGAATATTCTTTGCCGAGAATTTATCCGTAATTCTTCAGGTTGCTTACTTCAAATACACCAAAAAACGATACGGTGAAGGAAGACGAATATTCCTAATGTCGCCATTGCATCATCATTATCAGAAGAAAGGCTATCACGAAAGTAAAATCGTAACGCGTTTCTGGATTGTAGCAATTTTGCTAGCCATTGTTTCAATTGTGACATTAAAATTGAGATAATGCAAAGGTTAGTAATACTCGGAGGTGGAGAAAGTGGCGTAGGAACGGCCATTTTAGGGCAGCAACAAGGATATGATGTCTTTGTCTCTGACTTTGGAAGAATAAAAGATAAATACAGAGAAGTTCTTAAGCAATATGAAATTAAATGGGAAGACGAAACGCATACCGAAAACCGAATTCTGAATGCGGATGTGGTAATGAAAAGTCCGGGAATTCCAGATAAAGCGCCCATCGTAAAAAAGTTGGTTGAAAAGGGAATTCCGGTGATTTCTGAAATTGAATTCGCAGTTCAGTTTACCAATGCAAAAACCATTGGGATAACAGGAAGCAACGGAAAAACGACTACCACAATGCTCACGTATCATTTGCTAAAAGAAGGCGGATTGAACGTAGGATTGGGAGGAAATATCGGAAAGAGTTTTGCCTGGCAAGTTGCCGAAGAAAAGTACGATTACTATGTGTTGGAATTAAGCAGTTTTCAGTTGGACGGAAGTGTGAAGTACAGACCGGACATCGCCATATTAACCAACATTAGTCCAGATCATTTGGACCGATACGAATATAAATATGAAAATTATATCGCATCAAAATTTAGAATAACAATGAACCAAACCGAAAAGGATTATCTCATCTATGACGCAGATGACGAAGCGATTGCAGAATGGTTCACAAAAAATAAAACTAACGCCCAATTAATTCCTTTTTCATTAACAAAAACATTTGAAAACGGAGCATTTATAAAAAACCAAACTATGGACATCATCATCAACAACGAAGAATTTGAAATGAAAACTGGAGAAATTTCTCTAGAAGGTAAGCACAACATGAAAAACGCTATGGCAGCGACTTCTGTTGCGCAACTGATGAAAATCAGAAAGCAGACGATTCGTGAAAGTTTGTCCAATTTTCAAGGTGTCGAGCATCGTTTGGAAAAAGTGCTAAAAATACAAAATGTACAATACATCAATGATAGTAAGGCTACCAATGTAAATGCGACTTTCTTCGCTTTAGACAGCATGACGGCTCCAACAGTTTGGATTGTTGGTGGTGTGGATAAAGGAAACGACTACAGCGAAATCATGTCTTTAGTAAGAGAAAAAGTAAAAGCAATCATCTGTCTTGGTGTTGATAACAAGAAAATTATTGATGCTTTCGGAAATGTTGTTGATATGATGGTTGAAGTTGATAACATGCGTGATGCCGTAATAACAGCAAAACACCTTGCAGAAAAAGGCGATGCCGTTTTATTATCTCCGGCTTGTGCGAGCTTTGACTTGTTTCAAAATTACGAAGACAGAGGCGATCAATTTAAAGCAGCGGTTAGAAATTTATAATTCGGTTATGTGGTTATTGGGTTATTTGAGTTTCGAATAACCGAATCCACAAATTCACAAATTCACACAATGAAAGAACTAGTAAACAGTTTAAAGGGAGATAAAGTCATCTGGGCATTCGTTGCCTTGTTGGCGCTATTCTCGTTTATGCCTGTTTTTAGCGCGAGCAGTAACTTGGCGTACATGCGCCATGGTTCTGGTAATACTTTTACGTATTTACTGAAACATGCGGCTCAGGTGTCTGTTGGATTTTTTATTTTGTATAAAATTCACAAAGTTCCTTATCATTATTTTAAAACGATATCCAAAATCTTATTACCCGTCGTTTGGGGATTATTGCTTTATACTTTATTGAAAGGAACAATAATCGATGGTGCTAATGCGAGTCGTTGGATTCAGATTCCATTTATAGGGATTACGTTCCAAACATCAACTTTAGCATCCATAGTGCTTTATGTTTTTGTGGCTCGATATTTATCCAAAAAACGAGAAACGCCAATCACGTTTCAAAACTCACTTTGGGAATTGTGGACGCCTGTTTTTGTAACTTTGATTTTTATTCTTCCAGCGAATTTATCCACGGCAGCGCTTATATTCTCCATGGTAATTATGTTGGTTTTCATTGGGAAATATCCATTAAAATATAGTGCAATAATTTTAGGGGCCGGAGCTCTTGGGTTGCTCTTCTTCATATTGGTTGCCAAAGCTTTTCCAGATGCTTTCCCAAATCGTGTGGATACTTGGATTGCCCGAATTGACAATTTTACAACAGACAAACCAGACGAAGACGAGTACCAAATCGAGAAAGCTAAAATTGCCATCGCTTCTGGTGGAATTTACGGACTTGGACCTGGAAAAAGCGTACAGAAAAATTTCTTGCCTCAATCTTCTTCCGATTTTATTTATGCCATTATTGTTGAGGAATATGGTTTGATTGGTGGATTATTGGTTTTGGGATTGTATCTTTTATTGTTGTTCCGGTTTGTTGTTGCGGCCCATAAAGCCAATTCACTTTTCGGAAAACTCGTCGTCGTCGGATTGGGTTTCCCGATTATTTTTCAAGCAATGACTAATATGGCTGTCGCTGTCGAATTACTTCCTGTAACGGGACAAACCTTGCCGTTAATTAGCTCGGGAGGAAGTTCTATCTGGATGACGTGTATCGCACTTGGAATCATTTTGAGTGTGACCAGAAAAGAAGAAGAAGTTGCACAAGAATTGGCGGATCAGGAAAAGCGGAATGACGCATTACAAAAGCTTATCGATAAACAATTACAAGACGATGAAGCCGCAGAATTGGAAGATTATTCAATTGTCGATTCGGCAAATCCAATGAATGCTGTTTTGAATAAAAAATAAAATGGGAAAATTAAAATTCATATTAAGCGGTGGCGGAACAGGTGGACATATCTACCCGGCAATTGCTATTGCGAATGAATTAAAATTGCGTTTTCCCGAAGCAGAATTTCTTTTTGTAGGTGCGAAAGACAAAATGGAAATGCAAAAAGTTCCAGAAGCAGGATACAAAATCGAAGGGCTGTGGATTGCAGGTTTACAACGAAAGATAACGTTAGAAAACATAATGTTTCCACTAAAATTAGTAAACAGTTTAGTAAGGTCACGACAGATAATCAAAGAATTTAAACCTGATGTCGTAATTGGAACCGGGGGTTTTGCGAGCGGACCATTATTGCAAATGGCCAATGCATTTAGAATTCCAACGGTAATTCAAGAACAAAATTCGTATCCGGGGATTACTAATAAATTATTGAGTAAGAAAGCCAGTGCTATTTGCGTAGCATATGAAAATTTGGAGCGTTTTTTTCCAGCAGATAAAATAGTATTTACCGGAAATCCAGTGCGGCAGGATTTATTAGAAATTAATTCTAAAAGAATAGAAGCAATTAAATATTTTAATCTGAATCCAAATAAGAAAACACTTTTGGTTCTTGGTGGAAGCCTTGGTGCACGAAGAATGAATCAATTAATTGAAAAGGAAATTTACAACATTGTTGCAAAAGATATTCAAATTATTTGGCAATGTGGCAAATTGTATTATCACGATTACAACCATTTCACTGATGGGGCAGTAGTGCAAGTTTTGGCTTTTATTGACCGAATGGATTTGGTTTATGCTGCTGCAGATTTTGTGATTTCACGCGCCGGAGCATCGTCTGTTTCGGAATTGTGTTTGGTTGGAAAACCAGTAATTTTCATTCCATCACCAAACGTAGCCGAAGATCATCAGACCAAGAATGCCAAAGCAATTGTAGATAAAAATGGAGCGCTTTTAATTAAAGAAAATGATTTAGATACCACTTTTGAAACGGTATTTTTTAATCTGGTTTCCGATGAAAATCTACAGAAAGAATTAAGTGAAAACATCAAAAAGTTAGCTAAACCAAATGCTACAAAAGATATAGTGGAACAAATAATAAAATTGATTAAATAACAATATCAATGACAATGTCAATATCAAAATTGATTATTGACATTGAAATTGCAATTGACATTGAAAATGAATTTAAGTCAGATACATAACGTATATTTCATCGGAATCGGAGGCATCGGAATGAGTGCTTTGGCTCGGTATTTCCAAAACATTGGTAAGAATGTTTCGGGTTACGACAAAACGCCAACTATGCTTACGGATGAATTAATTGCCGGCGGAATGAACATTCATTTTGAGGATAGTATCGCTTTGATTCCAGCGGAATATTATGTTGAAAATACGTTGGTAATCATAACACCTGCGGTTCCCATTTTGCATTCGGAATGGAATTATTTTATCGAAAGAGACTATGTTGTAAAAAAACGCGCCGAAGTCTTGGGTATCATTACCAAAGATACCTTTTGTTTCGCCGTTGCCGGAACACATGGGAAAACTACAACATCAAGTATTCTGGGTCATATTTTATATGAAAGTGGCGCCGATGTAACTGCTTTTATTGGTGGAATCGTTGAAAATTATCACTCGAATTTAATTGGAAACGGAAAAACAGTAACTGTTGTTGAAGCTGATGAATTTGATCGCTCCTTTTTACACTTGCATCCCAACATTGCTTGTGTTACCTCAATGGATGCTGATCATTTGGATATTTATGGCGACAAAAATGCGATTGAAGAGTCGTTCCGTGAATTTGCCGCAAAAGTTGAAGATACCAATAATTTATTTGTCCCTGTGGGATTGCCTTTAAAAGCGCTAACCACCGGAATTGATGAAGAAGCAACCTATAAAGCGTTTAATATTCGTATAGAAAATGGATTTTATGTTTTTGATGTGCAAACGCCGTCAGAAATTATGAAAGATTTAAAATTCGGTTTGCCTGGAAGACACAATTTAATGAATGCTCTGATGGCTTTAGCAATGGCCAAGACTTATGGCACCCCAACCGAGTCTATCGCTAAGGCCTTGGCATCATTCAAAGGAATTCAGCGTAGATTTTCCTATCAGATTAAGAATGAAAATTTAGTTTATATTGATGATTACGCGCATCATCCGACCGAAATTAATGCAGTGCATCAAGCGGTTCGCGAGTTGTATCCGAATCAAAAAGTAATGGCGATTTTTCAGCCGCATTTATTTAGCAGAACTAAAGATTTTGCAGATGATTTTGCCAAAAGTTTGGCGCAATTTGATGAAATTTTATTGATGGATATTTATCCAGCACGTGAATTACCGATGGAAGGAATTTCGTCTGAATGGTTGCTTTCAAAAATTAAAAATAAGAACAAAAAATTAGTTTCAAAAACCGATTTAATTCCGTCAATTTTAGAAAGTGAAGCAAAAATAATTGTAACAATTGGAGCGGGAGATATTGGTGAATTAGTTCCGAAAATTAAACAAGCATTATCATGAAAATAGTCACTTGGACAAACATACGACTTGTACTGATGATTCTATTGGTAATCTTGCTGTATTCGTTCACTTCGTATAAAAATGAGCATCGAAAAATCAAGAAAACTGAAGTGATTTTTGTAGGCGAAAACACTCTTTTTTTAAAAGAAGAAACGGTTAATAAATTGTTAATAGAAAAAAATAAGGACATACAAACTTTGAATAAAGTTGATTTAGATTTGAAGAAATTGGAGTCGTCTATCAACAAACAACAATTGATTCAAAAAGCCGATGTTTTTGTCAGTGTTGATGGGGTTTTAAAAGCAGTGGTTAAACAAAAGACACCAGTCGGAAGAGTATTTGACGAGACGGGTTCTTTTTATATTGACAGTGAGGGAAATAAGATGCCGTTATCGGATAAGTATACCGCGAGAGTTCCGCTAGTTTCGGGAGAAATTCCCGTAGTGAAAAAGGGAAAATTATCTGAAGTTTTACGGATGATTGCGGAGGATGAGTTTCTGAAAAAAAACATCATTGGTGTGCAAGTTTTGCCTAATGGAAGCTTAGTTATGGCTACCAGAAATTACGATTACAAAATCGATTTTGGCAGAACTATCAACATTGAGAAGAAATTTAAGAATTATAAAGCGTTTTTTCAGAAGGCAGTTTCAGATAGCACTTTGAACAAATACAAAAGGATTAACCTGAAGTTTACTAAGCAAGTTGTTTGCGTTAAATAGAAGATTATGGAAAAAGAGAATATTGCAGTCGGATTAGACATTGGAACAACCAAGATTGTTGCCATGATTGGCAAGAAAAATGAATATGGAAAGTTGGAAATTTTGGGTGTTGGAAAATCCAAAAGTCTTGGTGTGGCTCGTGGTGTTGTTAATAATATTACACAAACCATTCAATCTATTCAGCAGGCAGTTGTTGAGGCAGAAACAAATTCAGGCTATAAAATAAATGATGTTGTTGTTGGTATAGCTGGGCAGCATATTCGAAGCATTCAACATACGGATTACGTAATAAGAACAAACCCTGAGGAAGTTATCAGCGGAAGAGATATTCAGTTGCTAATTGACCAGGTTAATAAATTGGCGATGCTACCGGGAGAGGAAATTATCCACGTATTGCCACAAGAATTTAAAATTGACGGGCAATCTGAAATCAAAGAACCAATCGGAATGTATGGTGGAAGATTAGAAGCAAGTTTTCACGTAGTTGTTGGACAAGCGTCTTCGATCAGAAACGTCGGTAGATGTATTCAGAGTTCTGGAATTGAATTATCAGGATTAACATTAGAACCCTTGGCTTCTGCTGATGCCGTTTTGAGTCAGGAAGAAAAAGAAGCCGGTGTTGCTTTGATTGATATTGGTGGCGGAACAACAGATTTAGCCATTTTTAAAGATGGAATTATCCGTCATACCGCAGTCGTTCCTTTTGGGGGAAATGTAATTACAGATGACATCAAAGAAGGGTGTTCAATCATTGAAAAGCAAGCCGAATTATTAAAAACAAAGTTTGGGTCTGCATGGCCAGGTGAAAATAAAGACAACGAAATTGTTTCGATTCCGGGATTAAGAGGAAGAGATCCAAAAGAAATTTCGTTGAAGAATTTGTCTAAAATAATCCACGCACGTGTTGTGGAGATTGTTGAGCAGGTTTTTACCGAAATAAAAGTATACGGACACGAAGATCCGCGCAGAAAACTGATCGCCGGAATTGTATTGACTGGTGGTGGCGCACAATTGAAGCACATCAAACAATTAGTAGAATACATTACCGGAATGGACACCAGAATTGGATATCCAAACGAACATTTGGCTGGAAATTCAAGCGAAGAAATTTCAAGTCCATTATACGCAACAGCGGTAGGATTAGTAATGAACAGTATCGAAAACAATTCGAACAGCGCTTACAAAATTGAATTAAAAGAATATGTTCCTGAAACGCCTAGACAAATTGCATTTCAACAGCCTATGCAGCAGGTAGCGCAGCAAGAAGCAGTTGCGGAGGAAGAAATTATCAAAGAACTATCTCCTGAAATCAATCTGGAAACAGAAACAACTGAAAACAAGATTAAAAGATCATTCTTTGACCGTTATGTTGAAAAAATTAAAGACTTTCTAGATAACGCAGAGTAAAAAAGTGTTCAGTTTTCAGTGTTGAGAAAGTAGCATTGGAAACCTTAAACAAATAAACAGAAATACAGAATATATAAATACCTAATACCAAAATAGTATGATAAGCAACTCAGAATTTGGAAACATCTCGTTTGATTTACCAAAGAATCAATCAAATGTAATTAAAGTAATTGGTGTTGGTGGCGGTGGAAGTAACGCAATCAACCACATGTTTAAACAAGGAATCAAAGGCGTTGATTTCATTGTTTGTAACACCGATTCACAAGCGCTTCAAAATAGCCCTGTGCCAAATAAAATTCAGTTAGGAGTTTCCTTGACAGAAGGACTCGGTGCTGGAGCAAATCCTGAGGTTGGACAGCAATCAGCGATAGAAAGTATTGGTGACATTGAAAAAATGTTAGACAGCAATACCAAAATGGTTTTCATCACTGCCGGAATGGGCGGTGGAACTGGAACTGGAGCTGCGCCCGTAATCGCTCAATTGGCTAAAGAAAGAGGGATACTTACCGTGGGAATAGTTACAAAACCGTTTCAGTTTGAAGGTAAAGTGCGTTACGAACAAGCCTTATTAGGTGTTGAAAAATTAAGAAATCAAGTCGACTCTTTAATTGTTATCAATAATAATAAATTGAGAGAAGTATATGGGAATCTTGGTTTCAAAGCAGGATTTTCAAAAGCTGACGAAGTATTGGCTACCGCTTCTCGTGGTATTGCCGAAGTAATTACGCACCACTATACTCAGAATATCGACTTAAAAGACGCCAAAACAGTATTGTCAAATAGCGGTTCAGCCATTATGGGTTCGTCAATTGCTACGGGTGATAACCGAGCAAAAGAAGCCATTATTTCCGCTTTAGATTCTCCGTTGTTAGATGATAATAAAATTGCTGGAGCCAAAAACGTATTGTTGCTTATCGTTTCTGGGTCTAACGAGATTACAATTGATGAAATTGGAGAAATCAATGACCACATTCAATCAGAAGCGGGGCATGGTGCTAATATTATCATGGGTGTTGGTGAAGACGAAACTCTAGGTGAAGCTATTGCCGTCACTATTATTGCTACAGGATTTAACGTAGAACAACAAAACGGAATCGTAAATACAGAAGTTAAGAAAATTGTTCACGCATTAGAGGATGATCAAAAAATCGTTCGTGATTTAATGCAAAAATCAGTTGAGGCTTTTCAATCGATTGAAAATCCAATTGAAGCTAAGGAAGAAAAAATCGTTTTCGAATTAATCGAAGAAGAAGTTGAAAGTATGGCAGTTGTTGAAACTCCAGCTGTTGCTGCTGCTATCGATGAAAACGAATTGATTGCTATGAATCATTTTATCAGAAATCTAGACGTGACTTTTGAAATTGTTTCTCCAATTAAAGATATTGACTTCAAAATAACCACTCCTGAAGTTCGTGAAATTAAGGTGATCGAGCCTTTGGCTGTTACAGAAAAAGAAGAACAAATTGTGTTTAGTTTTGATATGCCTGCTATGCCAACATTTGAAAGAGTAGAGGAAGTGAACCCAATTGAAGCTGTTCAAGAAAGCAGAATCGTATTCGATTTATCGGAATCAGTAAATGAAATTGTAGTTAATGAGGCGGTAGAATTCGTGCCAGTAACCGAACTTAATGAAGGTGGTATCATCAAATATTCTTTGGAAGAGTACATGGAGTTGGAAAACGACTTGTTGAACTCTAAACCAGCTGCAGCAGTAGTTGTAGAAGAGCCGATTGCTGAAGAATTAAAGATTACAATGAAGCAGGTTGAACCAACAGTAAATCCTTTTGCTACGTATTCAGAAGATCTTTCTCCAGTAGAAATGACTATCGAGGATTCGTTGAAAAACAGAGCGGATGACAGAAGAAGAAAAATGAAAGAGTTCAATTATAAATTCCATAACAACCCTTCAAAAATTGAAGAAATGGAAAAAGAACCAGCTTACAAACGTTTAGGAGTAGATCTGTCACACAACCCTCAATCGAATTCAAACTCAAGAATGTCAATTGGAAAAGACAGCAACGACGATACCCAGTTGCGTTCAAACAATTCCTTCTTACACGATAATGTTGACTAGTCTCTAACTTCTTTAAAAAATTGTTAACCCGATAATTTCATTGCGATTTTCGGGTTATTTTTTTTACCTTCGCGAAGCTTTTTTAGAGGTGCAAGAATCTAAGCAGTCTAAAAATCTAATTCAACTAACAAATCTAGAATATGAGTTTATCAACCCAAATAATGGACGAAATCAAAAATGCAATGCGAGCCAAAGACACCGTTGCGTTGGAAGCATTGAGAGCCATCAAATCAGAAATACTATTAGCACAAACGGCTACTGGATCAAAAGAAGAAATCACAGAAGCTGACGAAATTAAAATATTGCAGAAATTGGTTAAGATGCGCAAAGACAGCGCAGAAATTTTTACCACGCAAAACCGTCCAGACTTAGCAGAACCTGAATTGGCTCAAATCGCAATAATTGAAAAATTCCTTCCAGCTCAGTTGTCAGAAGCAGAAGTAGAAGCAATCGTTGCCAAAATCATTGCAGAAACTGGAGCATCTGGAATAGCGTCAATGGGAAAAGTTATGGGATTGGCTTCAGCCCAAATTGGTGGATCAGCTGAAGGAAAAACGATATCGACTATTGTTAAGAAACTTTTAGTTTAGACAACTTAGACTTCATAGATTTTTCTAACTATCTAAAATGTCTAACAATCTTTAAAAAAAAACGGCTCCGTAGTTCAACTGGATAGAATATCAGATTTCGGCTCTGATGGTTGCAGGTTCGAACCCTGCCGGGGTCACGCAATGGGACAACTCTAATTTTTTAGATTTGTCCCATTTTTTTACACCTCCGTAAGCCCTGTTTACACTGGTAATTTTGTTTAAAATTGGGTTTACATCAGCGGTTCGAACTTTTTTATTTTCAAAATGGATTTTATTTGGAAATATCGAACCAATTAGCATTCGTTTTCCTTCTATATCCGCCTCAGTGTATTGTTTTTCAATGACATCTAATTTATTAAGTCCTTTTTGATATAGTTGAATAACATCTTTTTTATCAATAGTGTCATTCTCTTTGTCTTTTAGTTCCAAGTAGATATTCTCATATCGCGTTTTAGTAATTTGATAATCATTTTTATCAATCTCACCGTCCACAAACATATCTTGAAGACGTTCTATTTTTTGTTCTATTTTATCTACTTGTTCAAAATGTTTTGGCCCAAGCTGTTTTGATTCAGTTTGTTTGGCGAGTTGTTCTTTGACAATTTCCTCAAATAGAATCTTGACTTGTCCTTTCAGAGTAATACTCTTAAGATAATCGTTTAGCCATATATTTACATCATCAAGCTGATATCGTCCATTACAAGGGCTAATACAATGATAATACGAATAATATTTCGAACGGCCTTTGGAAGTGCTGGCTGTTAAAGGATTATTACATACCGGACATAATAAAAAACCTTTTAATGGAAAGTTTTCATTTAATTTTTTATGATTTGTATGGTGCTTTTTTCTTCTGTTATTTAAAACATCTTGTACTTTGTCAAATAAAGATTTAGTAATAATAGGTTCGTGCAATCCATTTACATAACATTCCTTTTCATCTTTGTAAGCTTTAATGAAAATGGCTCCATAGTAGACAGGATTTCTTAAAAGTGCTGCAAAAGGAGTTCTACTACTTTTTAATCCTTTTGCTTTTAGTTTATAAAGCACTTCTTTTTGGTTATACAAACCAGTACCCATTAATTCGTATGCTTCTTGAATGAATACTGCGTCCTTATTTGGAACTAAAATAGGCTTTTTAAAACTATCTCTTTCGTTGGAGTACCCAATTGGGGAACTTCCCATATATCTGCCCTCTTTTAATGCTCTGCGCATTCCAGCAATAACATTTAAAGACCGGCGATGATTTTCTACCTCTGGTATAGAAAGATAAACTGCAAGCATTAATCCTTGTTCTGGAATGGTTAAATCAAGAGGCTGCTCTATAGCGTTTACTCTAATAACTAGACTATTGAAAGTTGCTATCATTTGATATGACTCAGCGGTATTTCGAGAGAACCTATCCCATTTTATAAAAACAACTTGATTTACTATTTTTTTATTTTTTTTACAAAACTCCAGTAGCTTTTTAAATTCAGGTCGCTTAAATGTTTTAGCTGAATAATCTTCTCTGTAGATGGCCATCACATTCAAATTATTTTGTGAACAATAATTCAATAGTTTTTGTTCTTGGTCTCTAAGTGAATATCCTTTTCCTGCTTGTTCGTCCGTTGACACGCGCACATATAAAACAACATTAGTCATCTCAATTTCTTTTTAAAAGGTTGTTGATTGATAGTATGGCTAATACATCCAGAAAATCTAGCATTTGCATAATCTCTTCATCGGTGTACTCTATTTCTTTTTGCTCATTTAAAATTTGTTTGGCTTTTTCAAATTCCATTTTGACTTACGGACAGAAAGTAGTAGGCTATACTAGTTTATGTTTTTAGTCTATTTAGTGCTAAGGGCTTCTTAGGACTTTATCCTTTTTTTAAAATTTCTTTTCTAGTATTGTTTATTATTATATGTTTATCATTTCTATAAACCAACTCCATTTTTTCATATTTTTTAAAACCTAAAATCCTCCTAACCTCTTTTGCATTTTCATTTTTAACCTCTTGTTCAAAAGTCAAACTCAAAGTAATGTCACCAGTTAAATGTTTTGAAACTTTTATTTCTTTGCACAAATCATCATTCAAGGCATCAATAATTTTTTTTTCATTTTGATTGAATAAATCTAATTGGAAAGTGTATTTGTCAAAGTTCGAATTTTCAAACAACTTTCCTATTAAAGGTGCTATCGGAACATTTATGAAGGTATCTTTAAGAATACTATCTGATATTGATTTACCACTATTAGAATACGAATTATTGCTATCTATTTTTAAAATTTCTACTTCTAAAAATCCATTATTTTTTTTTATAATTAAAGAAACAGAAATCTCTCTTATTAAAATATCACTCAAAAATCCACCAATATTTTTAAATAAAATGGCATTTTTTTTATCGATAACATTATCTATTAATTTTAAAAAACTTCCATCAATCAAAAATGGCATTATCTTTTCTTGATATTCACTAGGTATATATTTTAGTATTGAATTAATAAATTCATCATTTGCTTTTGAGTCTATTTTTTCTTGATCTAATTGAATATTTGAATATATTATATCTTTCAAAGATCTGATGGTTTGAAAATCGACATTAAACTCTCTAAGTTCTTTTATTATTAACAACCAAAGCGCATCAAACACATTCAATAATACTCGCTCTCTTTTTTCAACACCATGGGATTTAATTTCTTTATAAGTATTCAATAAATTCTCTTTTTTCCAGTGGATGTAATTCCTTGATGGAATATTCAATAAGTTTAGAGGGATTTTTTTTTCAAAAATTTTCGGATAAAAATCGTAGATACTCATAGTTTTATTATTACTCTACAAATGTAACTTAATATATTTATGTTACAAGTATGTTTTTTAAATAATATTTGTATTTTTGTTGAAACAAAAAAATTATATGAAAAAACCAATTAAATACTGTGAAAATCCTGATTGTGGTGACACGATAGAATACAAATCATCTAAAAAGAAGTATTGTAATGATTATTGCAGAAATCATCATGGATACAAAAGAAGAACGGAAGAAAATCTAGAATTTTTAATATTTAAAAACATTATTGTCCGATAAAAAATAAAACCGTTTGATTTTATTTCATATCTATTT
>NZ_JAQSDH010000016.1:50493-59837 GCF_029945805.1 Flavobacterium sp. | reverse complement strand
AGATATGAAATAAAATCAAACGGTTTTATTTTTTATCGGACAATAATGATTTAAAATTTAAAATTTAAAATAAAAAAAGATGCTCCATTTTCAGAAACATCTTTTCAAATATAAACTAACTCAATAAAATTCTAATTCAAGTCAAAACGAACGCCAAGTGAAATGTTGTTTTGCTTCACCGCATTGTCTTTAAACAGTGGATTTAAATCGTATTTCAGATACAAACTGGTTTCTTTGTAACCAATATAAGTACTCAAGCCGTAGATAAAATCGTTTGCATTGAAACCATTTTTTTCTTTTAGCGTTTCATCGTGACCGTCATCGCTGTATTTCAAAATTTGTTTCGATTTCACTCTAAAACCTGCATAACCCCCAATTCCGAAACGAACACTTTCATGAGTTCTGAATAATGTTTTCCCTTCAGCATTCTTTTTTGCTTTTGTGAAATCAAATTCTAAGTGAACTGGTGCAGTTACATATACATTTCTAAAACGAGATTCTTTAAGATTAACTGAACTAGTTTCAAGATTGGTTTGGTCTCCATTTACTACAAATAACCGATTGTTTGTTGGACGAAGATTATTATACATTACTGACAATCCGTATTTCAAATGCAATAAATTGTCGTTTTTGAAAAGTCTGGTGTTAGAAGTAAAACCCCATTCGTAGAAATGCGAACCCCAATATCTGTAATCCGAATTATTGGCACTTCCGTTAGTCACTATATTGTTTACACCTGCCGCGAATACAAACTGTGAAGTTGTTCTTCTTTCGGTTCTATCTCTTCTCTTATTAACTATCGCCTTTTTCATGCCTTTGACATCTATATAAATACTATCGGTAGTTTTATAAGTCACTTTGTATTTTTTCCCTTCGAAGGTTACACTGTCTTTTTCTCTCCATTTCCAATTAAATTCAACTGAATTTTTTCTGTTACCTGTTTCTGCTATTTTTCCGTCTACTTTTTGTTGAACAAGATTTTTCAATTCTTCTTGAGCTTGACTAATTTTAGTTTCAATATTTTTAGAATGCGTTTCTGCCAATAACATTTTTTTGGCATCCGCTTGTATTTTAGTAATTGTTCCAGCTTCTAATTCTTTGTTTACTACTTCTAATTCTACTTTCAAAGCGGCTTTCTCATCTTTAGTGATGTTTTCGATTTTATCAGCTGTAGCTCGTGCTTTAGCTTCAAATGATTCTTGGGCTGACAGTTTACTTGCCAAAAGGCATGCTGCTACTGCTAAATAAAGGGTAAAATTTCTCATGATTTTTTGATTTAATTGATTAATGATTTTTAAATGGTAATTTCAATGACAATGGCAATGGCAATTTTTTAAGTTTTATTGATTTTTGATATTGATTTTTGATATTGATTTTTGATATTGATTATTCGTTATTTCTATTGGCCAAAGCCACTTTAACTTCTTGGTAATTTTTAGCTATTTTACCGATTACTTTTTCCCTAAAAGTCTGATCTAATTCGCCGTCAACTTGTGAAAGCAAGCTTTTCGGATTTACTTTTACTACATTGTTTTTCTCAGAAGATTTTTTGGCCGTTTTATCCAAACTTGCTAATAATTGTTCGTCTGACAGAACACTGTTACTAGGAAGAACAATTTCTTTTCTGGTTTCGATTCTTGGTAAATTTTTTAAAGCCACGTCAGAACTGTTTTGGAATTCAATTTTTTTGTCCCGATTGATAAGCGGATTGTTGGATTGTTTTTGATTTGATTTTTGATTGATGATTGAAACTGCTGTATTACTATTATTGTGGGATTTATTGATTATGGTTGGATTGGTCTCCGCTACTTGACTTTCTTCTTTTTTCTCATTCAATGGAATTGGAGTATTCGTATTCGGAGCTTTTACTGTTGTGTCTTTTATAACTCCTTTTTCTACAACTATACTTTTATTGTTGACTTCTAAAGTATTTTGTGTGAAGAAAAATATACCTGCAGTTAGCAAAACCATGATGCTTGCAGCAATAAACAAAAAGCCAAAAGGTCGTCCTGTTTTTTTTTCTTCGGCTACCGAAAGCATGGCGTCCAATCTGTCCCAAGCTTGTGGTGATGGTTGAATTTCTCTTGAATTCAGTTTCTCTTTAATCTGATTTTCTACTTTATTCTGTCCCATTGGTGTAATTTTTTAGTTTGCTGATGTTCTCCTGAAGCATTTTCCTTGCGTGTGACAACTGCGATTTTGACGTCCCTTCATTTATTCCGAGCATGACTGCTATTTCCTGATGTTTAAAACCTTCTATGCAATACAGATTGAAAACCATTTTGTATCCATCGGGTAAACTGTCAATCAAAAACTGAATATCTTCTACGGAAAATTGGCTTTCTATATTATTGTGCCGTTCTTCAAAAAAATCCTCGTCTTCAATGAACTTTACTTTTTTCTGAACTCTAATAAAAGAAATACATTCGTTTACCATAATTCTTCTAATCCAACCTTCAAAATTTCCTTTGTGTTCAAAATGTTTCAAATTGGTAAACACTTTCATAAAAGCCGTAATCATTATGTCTTCAGCCTGATGTATATCTTTAACATACTGTCGGCAAACACTCAACATTTTTGAAGCGTATTTAGAATATAATTTCTGTTGTGCCTGTCGGTTATTTTCGACAGCCAATCCGATTAATTCTTTTTCTTCTTGATGTAAGTTGATTACTTTCATATACAATGCCAATTTCAATGACAATTTAAAATTTCAATATTAATTATTGCAACTGCAATTGATTTTTGATATTGAATTAGACTTCTATTAGCATAGACGAGATTGGTTGGAACATAGTTGCATGAGGATTTGAGAAAAATTTGATTTGAGAAAATGAAAATGAAAAAACTCAATAAAATCAACACTTTACAAATGATTTTTTTTTAAAATTTTTTATTTTTTTCTTTCGATGACGTAATTTACCATTAGTGAAAGAGCGTCTCTATATTCTGATTGTGGGAAAGTTTCAAGGATGGAAAGCGCTTCTTTTTGGAAATCGGACATTATTTGTTCGGCATAAATTAGTCCGTTTTTATCTTTTACAAATTGGATCACTTCCTTAACGCGCTTTTTGTCTTTGTTGTGGTTTTTAATCGAATTAATACACCAGCTTTTTTCTTTTGGCGAACAATTATTCAACGCGTGAATTAATGGCAAAGTCATTTTTTGTTCTTTGATGTCGATTCCGGTTGGTTTTCCGATTGCGTCGTCAGTATAATCAAATAAATCGTCTTTGATTTGAAAAGCCATTCCAATGAGTTCACCGAATTTTCGCATTTTCTCAACCAATTCTTCGTTTTCAGAAACAGATTTCGCACCAAGCGCACAGCAAGAAGCAATTAAAGTCGCTGTTTTTTTTCGTATAATTTCATAATAGATATCTTCTACAATATCCAATCTTCGGGCTTTTTCTATCTGGAGTAATTCGCCTTCACTCATCTCACGAACGGCAATAGAAATGATTCGGAGTAGATCAAAATCGCCATTATCAATCGATAACAACAATCCTTTAGACAGTAAATAATCGCCTACGAGTACCGCAATCTTGTTCTTCCACAACGCATTGATAGAAAAAAATCCGCGACGACGATTACTATCATCCACAACATCATCATGAACTAAAGTTGCAGTATGAATCAATTCGATTACACTTGCACCACGATAAGTTCTTTCATTGACTTCACTCGATTCGGAAATCATTTTGGCTACCAAAAAAACAAACATCGGACGCATTTGTTTTCCTTTTCTGTTTACAATATAATATGTAATTCGATTCAGCAGCGCCACTTTTGAGGTCATAGATTCATAGAACTTCTTTTCAAAAAGTTCCATTTCCATTAAAATGGGTTGTTTTATTTGTGAAGTAATATTCATTGCATTCAAAGATACACTATTGCAGTCGTTTGAGAAATTTTTTTACTTTTGATTAAACCTTTTTTAAAATATTAACTCTTACTAATCAAATCTTAAAAAATCGTACTTATGAAAACAAAAAAATTAATTCTTGGGCTTGTTTTTTCTTTAGCAATCCTTAGCTGTTCTAAAGAAGAGAATAAAGGAGGTGTGAGTTCAAAAGATGCCCAAACTAGTGCTAAAATCGATGCAATGAATGATGATGTATCCAATATTGTAGAAGAACAGGAAGGCTTTACGTATTCTAACTCAACATCGGGTAAAGTAAGTGATTTGGCAGCATCAACATTTTCTACTTGCGCTACTATTACTAGAGTTCCAGCCTTTGGAACTGCAATTACACTGGGAACAACAGTTACTAAAACTATTGATTTTGGAAGTACTGGTTGTACATTAGATAATGGCAATGTACTTCGAGGTAGAATAATTATTTCATTTGTATACCAGCCTGATGCCACTTCACATACTATAAGTTATACTCTTGAAAACTTCTTCCACAATGCAATCAGATTTGATGGAAACAAAACATTCACAAGAACAATGATTACTACAACTGCTAATCCTATTTTACATCCACAAATAACGATGACTATGGATTTGACAGCAACACTTCCTGAAGGTGGTGTTTATACTAGAGTAGGTAGCAGAGTTAGAGAAATCATTGAAGGATATGGAACAGAAACTTGGGCTGATAATATATACAAAATTACAGGTAGCTGGGTGACTACAATACCTAGTGGTGCTACCCAAAACAGTACAATAACTGAACCATTAAGAGTTAAAATGAGTTGTGTTGCCGTAAACAAACCATTAATTGTTTCTGGGATAATTACCATTGTTAGAAATGATGTTACTGCAACACTTGATTTTGGTACTGGTGAATGTGATAATTTAGCTGTTCTTACTGTAGGCGGAAACAGTTACAATATTGTTATTGGAAATTAATAATTGCTTATTATAAAAGGAGAAAAGCCCTAATTTCTATTTTGAAATCAGGGCTTTATTTATGATTTATTGGCCAGTTGTCCGCAAGCGGCATCAATATCTTTTCCTCTACTTCGGCGTACTTTGGCAACGATATCGTTTTTGGCTAATTCCTTAATGTAATTATCTATCGAAACATCTGAAGCTTGTTGGAATTCGCCATCATCAATTGGATTATACTCGATCAAATTGACTTTACACGGAACGTATTTACAAAATTTAACCAAAGCATCAATCGAAGCTTGATCGTCGTTAATTCCTTTCCAAACCACATATTCATAAGTGATTTTGCTTTTTGTTTTTTGATACCAATATTGCAAAGCTTCCCTTAATTCGGGCAATTGAAAGTTTTTGGTAAACGGCATAATATGATTTCGAGTTTCCTCAATAGCCGAATGTAATGAAACTGCCAATTTGAATTTGACATCATCATCCGCCATTTTCTTAATCATTTTGGAAACGCCCGAAGTGGAAACTGTGATTCGCTTTGGCGACATTCCCATTCCTTCATCAGAGGTTATCATGGCAATCGCTTTCATTACATTATTGTAGTTCATCAGCGGCTCGCCCATTCCCATAAAAACGATGTTGGAAAGTGGCCGATTGTAATACAAACGACTTTCTCTATCAATAGCCACCACTTGATCGTAGATTTCTCCTGGTTCCAAATTTCGCATTCTTTTTAGACGCGCTGTGGCACAGAAATTACAATCGAGACTGCATCCAACTTGACTCGAAACACAAGCTGTAGTTCTAGTTTCTGTTGGAATCAAAACGCTTTCTACAATCAAACCATCGTGCAAACGAACCGCATTTTTTACGGTTCCGTCTTCACTTCGTTGCATTTGATCCACCATAATATGGTTGATAACAAAGTTATTTTCAAGCATAGAACGTGTTTCTTTCGACACATTGGTCATGTCTTCAAAATTGTGCGAAGCCTTACTCCAAAGCCATTCATAAACCTGATTGCCCCGAAATGCCTTATCGCCATTGGCTACAAAAAAATCACGCAATTGTTCTTTGGTTAAACTTCGGATGTCTTTTTTCTCGATTTCCATGGTGCAAATTTAGGGTAATTTGATTACTTCTTAATTTGTATTTTTGTAAAAAATAAAATCATGCATTTCCTTTCCGACGAATTAGATACTTATGTAACCGTTCATTCTCAGGACGAACCCGAATTATTGGCGCAATTAAACAAAGAAACGCACCAGAAAATACTAGCACCACGTATGCTGAGCGGTCATTTTCAGGGAAGAGTTTTAAGTATGCTTTCAAAAATCATTCATCCGAAAACAATTCTTGAAATAGGAACCTATACGGGTTACGCAACACTTTGCATGGCGGAAGGTTTGGCAGCAAATGGTACGATTGACACGATTGACAACGAAGAAGAATTAGCTGATTTTCAAAGAAAATATTTCAACAAATCCAGTTGGGGCAAACAAATTACGCAGCATTTAGGTGACGGTTTGGATATACTTCCAACCTTAACAAAGAAATACGATTTGGTTTTTATTGATGCCGATAAAGAAAATTACATCAACTATTTTCATTTGGTAGTTCCGATGATGAACCAAGGCGGAATCATACTTTCGGATAACGTTTTGTGGAGTGGAAAAGTGTTGGAAGAACTGAATCCGAAAGACATCACAACCAAAATACTATTAGATTATAATCTTATATTGAAAACAGACGTCCGAGTAGAAACGGTATTGCTTCCCATTCGCGATGGATTGACCGTTTCCAGAGTTCGATAAAATTTACGAAGTTCGAAGAATGTACTTATGATATAATTTGTAACAGATAAATCCGAAAAGTGCTCCGAAAAAATAACCCGTCAAAATATCTATTGGAAAATGCACCCCAAGATAAATTCGGCTGTAAGCAAAAATCAAAGGAAATAAAAATACCAGATAACTGTGTCTGTAATATTTCTTTATAGTCATAAAGCTAAAAACAGCTGTCGCCATTGAGTTAATGGCGTGTCCTGAAAAGAAACTAAACGAAGGACTTGTTTTTACTAATCTAATAATATGCTTTAGTTCTTCATCATTACAAGGTCGTAATCTATGAAAATACCATTTAAAAAGATTGGCTGTTTGGTCGCAAACCACAATTAAACCTGCCATAAAAAGAATAAAAAAACCAAAATTCCTCCAACCTATCTTTTTTTGCAGAAAATAGAAAAACAGTAAAAATACCGGAGTCCAATAGATTTGTTTTGTAATACCCAACCAAAGTCCATCATACATTGGCGAACCTAATCCATTTAAAAAAACGAGTAGTTCTCGGTCAAGCTGAATGATTTTTTCCAAAATTAGTGTTGTCTTTTTATTGGACCAGTCATACCTTCTAGATCTTCTTTAATTTTATTGGCTTCTGGCAGAATAGTGGTATCGATGCCTGATTTAATATTGTCAACTTCATCGGTGAACGTGGAGGTCAATTCTTTCATAGAAGTTCCTAATCCATTGGAATCAACTCCTTTTTGAATTTCACTTTTAATTTCGTTTGTTGCGTTTTTGAATTGCGACATTGCCTTTCCCATAGTTCTCGCTATTTCGGGAATTTTATCAGATCCAAAAAGCATCAAGGCAATAAATATGATGAAAATTAATTCTCCGCCGCCTATTCCAAACATAATTTCTAATTTTTCTAGATGTGGTGCAAAGTTACTTAAATTGCTATTGTTTTTTTATTATTTCCAAATATTTAACTGCTAAATCGGAGAAGATAAAACGCGACATCATTTTGTTTTTCATATTTAAAGCATCGACTAATTTTGGATCTTCTACGGCATAATACCAAAATCCTCTGATATATTCTTTAGGGATTTTCAGATTTTCTACGAAATATTCTTCTTTAAACATGTATTCTATTTTTTGGAGTAGCTTTTCTTTTCGTTCTATTACTAACTCGTTTTTCAACAGGGCTGTTCGTCCACTAATCGAATTTATCAATCCGTCTACACTCATTCCTCCAACCGGAATCAATAATGGACTGTACCAATGAAATTCTCCTGCCGTTCGTAACTTCCGCTCTGCAGGCGTATACACTTTTGCCGGTTTTTGCAATATACCTAATGAAACCGCGTTAATATTAGGATAGGTTTTAATTTCAACCTCATCCAAAGCAATAACTTTACTTTCTACACTAATGACATAAAGTTGCTTGGAAAGATCTTTTTCTGAAACAATTGCTTTCTTGGTAACGATTTGCAAACCAAATACTTTAAGCGTATCGCCTACTTTGACAAACATCGAGAAGTTTCCGTTCTGGTCAATAGCTGTATCCGATTCCGAACGTAAATTAGAAATAGTGACGCCACCTAATTCCTTAATTTGTGAAGTTATTTTTCCTTTCAACAAGGTTAATGTTGAAGTTTGCGCCTGCATTTGTACAAAAAATAAAATCAGGAATAGCCTTTTAACTAACATCATTATTCTAAATTTACGCTGTAAAAATATCTTATAGATTACCAAAACCTTCTAATCTTTTGTTAAACTTATTTATAAAAAAAGAAAATCGCTATAAATGAAAAAAATGATTATTGCCAGCACTTCAACGATTCACGGCGGAAACTATTTGGAGTATTTATTGCCAACATTAGAAATTCTATTTAAAGAAGCTACTGAAATAATTTTCATTCCTTATGCACGTCCGGGCGGAATTTCTCATGATGATTATACTTCAAATGCGCGTTCGGCTTTCGCCAAAATAAACAAAGCGGTAAAAGGATTGCATGAATTTGAAAATCCTATAGAAGCGATTGAAAGCGCTCAAGGAATTTTTACGGGTGGCGGAAATACATTTTTGTTAGTTACCCAATTGTATCAAAATAAGGTAATGGACGTTTTAGCAACTACTGTTCAAAACGGAACGCCCTATTTAGGCTCTAGTGCCGGGAGCAACATCACGGGATTAACGATGCAGACTACGAATGATATGCCGATAATTTATCCGCCGAGTTTTAAAACTTTGGGATTGATTCCGTTTAACTTAAATCCGCATTATTTGAATGCCGATTTACAGAGCAAACACATGGGCGAAACGAGAGAAACACGCATCAAGGAATTCCATGCTTTTAATAAAACGTCGGTTTTAGGATTGCGTGAAGGAAGTTGGCTGGAAGTAAACGGTGACGAAATTGTATTGAAAGGAGAATTAACTGCTCGGTTGTTCAAAAAAGATGAAAATCCAACGGAATTGGAAACTGAAAGCGAGTTGTCTAAGATAAAGTAAAACTGCGTTAGCGATTGGAGCGGCATCCTTTTTTAAGGATTGCCTGAACGCAGTGAAGGAACATCATTAAAAAAGATATAGCGGAAAGCGCGGCCCGAAGGGAAATGCCCAAATAAAAAAGCCCTAACTTTCGTTAAGGCTTTAGAGCGGAAGACGAGGCTTCCCGATAAAAATCGGGATAAACTTCTCGCCACAACCT
>NZ_JAQSDH010000016.1:0-50393 GCF_029945805.1 Flavobacterium sp. | reverse complement strand
AAATGTAAAAAGTCCCAAACTTTCGTTTGAGACTTTATGAGCGGAAGACGAGGCTTCCCGATAAAAATCGGGATAAACTTCTCGCCACAACCTAAATGTAAAAAGTCCCAAACTTTCGTTTGAGACTTTATGAGCGGAAGACGAGGCTCGAACTCGCGACAACCAGCTTGGAAGGCTGGAGCTCTACCAACTGAGCTACTTCCGCAGTATTCACAAACATTGGTGTTTTGTTGTTTGTGGGTGCAAATATAAAGAATAACATTCGTTAGATGCAAGTTTTTTTTGAAAAAATTACAGGATCTTAGAAACTGGAAGTTATAGTCCGCATAAATCATTTAAAATGAAAAAGTTGTGATTTATAAATCACAACTTTCTTTATGGTCTTTTCAAAAAAAACAGAATTAAACGTTTAATTTCGAAAGTATCTCCTGATTTTTTGATGGGTGATATAAGAATAAACACGATTTATTCTTAATTACGCTGATAATCTTTTCATTCATTTCAACTGGAATTGCAGGACAACCTTGGCTTCTTCCTAATCTTTTGTTTTGTCTGATAAACGACTCCGAAACATAATCAGCTCCATGAATCACAACCGCTCTATCTCTTGCTTTATCATTCAGTCCTTTTTCAAGTCCGTCTAATTTTAGTGACAATCCGTGTTTACCATTGTAAATTTCACCCGTAGCATAAAATCCGATGCTGCTTTGGAACGATTCTGCTTTGTTTGAAAAGTTGCTAGCGAATTCTTTACCGGTATTTCTACCGTGCGCTACTAAAGTTTGAAATAAGACTTTACCCTTATCTAAATCAATAACCCAAAGACGCTTGGTGTTTGACGACAAACTGAAATCGACCAATGTCAGGATATTTTTTTCAACAAGGCCTCTTTCTTTTAGCTTTTGAAATCCATTCATTGCTAAACTGAAGCATTCGAAATTGGGTAACGCAAAAGAGTTGGCATCTAATTCATTATATATTGAGGCTACTTTTGAAACAGAATTTGTTTCTGTTGTGACGCTAATTTCAGTTGAATTTGTTTTGTTTGGAAGACTTGTAAAAGACGTTAACAAAACCACAAAAAACAGGGGGAACAGCTTATAATTCATTGATTAAAATAGGTTTAAAAGTTAGACGTGGGCATACAAACATAAGACAAATTTTTAAAAATCAAAATATAAATGTCATTAATTAAGTTAATCTTAATCCTTTTTAACGTTCTGACTTTAAATGAATTTATCTTTTTGGTGGTTGTCAGTATAGCGGTTTTATCTATATTTGCTCGACAAACGACAGTTTCAATGCGCAAACATTTTCTTTTTTCTTTTTATTTCATTTTGCTTTTTTCAGGCAAATTGTTTGCTCAAAACCCAAAAAAAACGCTAGTTACCCAACCCACAAAAGAAAAAATCGTCATTGACGGCAAGTTCGATGAAGCAATTTGGTCGACCGTCAATGTTGCGAGTGACTTTGTAATGGTTTTTCCTGACAACGGAAAAGAAATAGCCCCTGAAAAAAGGACCGAAGTCAGAGTCGTTTATGACAACGAAGCCATTTATATTGCGGCCAAACTATACGATAATGAACCTAAAAAGATTTCAAAGGAATTAGCGCGCCGTGATGTTTTTGGAACCGCTGATCATTTTGGCGTTCAGATTAATGGCTACAACGACGGTCAGCAGGAATTTCGGTTTTTTGTTAGTGCCGCCGATGTTCAGATTGATGTTTTTTACACTGAATCGAATGGCGAAGATTTTTCCTGGAATGCAATTTGGGACAGTAAAGCAGTGCTTACCGATACCGGATGGTTTGTCGAGATGAAAATTCCGTATGCTGCTTTGCGCTTTTCAACTGAGTCCAAACAAACGTGGGGAATTAATTTTTACCGTGAAATCAAACGTAATAACGCACAATACACTTGGAATTTATTGGACAACAAAATCAGTTCCGAAAGTAATCAAGCGGGAATTTTGGAAGGAATTGAAAACATCAAAACGCCTACCCGATTGTTCCTGATTCCGTATTCTTCGTTTTATATCAATGCTAGTGATACAAGAAAAACGTTTGGAGAATTTAAAGGCGGAATGGATATAAAGTATGGTATTAGCGATGCTTTCACCTTGGATGCGATTTTGATTCCAGATTTTGGTCAAGCCAAATTTGACGATATTCAATTGAATTTGAGTGCCTTTGAACAACAGTTCAATGAAAATCGCGCCTTTTTTACCGAAGGAACCGATTTATTCAACAAAGGCAACTTATTATATACCAGAAGAATTGGACAAACCAGAGGTTTTTCAGTAGGCGATAATGAAACCGCAATCGATGTTCCAAGCGCTATCAAGCTTGTTAATGCCGTAAAAGTTTCCGGAAGAACGCGCGGCGGTTTAGGAATTGGTATTTTAAATGCCGTTTCAGAAAACACAGCGGTTACCGTAAGGAACAACGACACCAACGAAACAAGATTGCAGACTATTTCTCCTTTGACCAATTATAGCGTACTGGTTTTAGACCAAAGGTTTAACAAAAACTCCTCTGTTTCAGTTGTGAATACTAATGTGACACGCGATGGTAGTTTTAGAGATGCTAACGTTTCGGCATTAGTTTGGGATTTGAATACCAAATCCAATTCGTTTCAGGCTATAGGAAATTTGGAATACAGCTATATCAATAGAGCTGAAGATAAATCCGGAATCCGATCTTTTGCCGAATTTAGCAAGACAAAAGGTAAAATACGTTTTGGCGCAGGAGCCAATATTGTAGAACAAGATTTTGACAACAATGATTTAGGTATCAATTTTGAAACAGGTTATTTTGATTTTTACAGTAATATCAGTTACCGAATCTTGAACCCTACAAAACGAGTAAATGGTTTTAGAGTAGCGCTGAACACCTATACCGAATTTCAAAAGGAAACTGGACTTTTAAAAGCTAGTAATTTTAATCCTGCGGTGTATGTTACCACGAAAAAGAACCACGATTTGGGTTTCGGGTTAAATATTAATCCTTTGGAGACTCATGAATTTGACCCACGACTTGGAATTGATAAATATTCTATCAATCCAAGCAGATTTGGTGCATTTGGCTATATCTCTTCGAATTACAATTACAAATTTGCTTTCGATATTGAACCAAATTATACTAGATACAACGAAAAAGGACGAAATTCATACGATATAACACTAACGCCAAGATACCGTTTCAGCAATCAGTTATTGATGATATATAGCTTTAATGCCTTTAGATACGATAATGACAACGGCTATGTAACGCAGATTGATACGGATGCTAATTCAGGAACTCCTGACGATTTAATTTTTGGATATAGAAATGTAATTTCATATTCCAATACCCTATCCGGAAGGTATTCTTTAAATAGTAATATGAGTTTTAATCTTCTGGTACGTCATTATTGGTCGTATTCTCAAAATAAAAAATATCTTCTGCTGCAACCTAATGGAAGATTTACTGACTACGCAGGAATAGTGCCCAATCAGAATCAAGATTTCAGCACCTGGAATCTGGACTTAACTTACTCTTGGTGGTTTGCACCCGGAAGCCAGATTTCTATTCTTTACAGAAACAGTTCCAATAATTTCAATGATATTATTAAAAAGGATTTTGAATATAATGTGAAGAATCTGTTGAACGATAGCGCTCTTATCCATCAGTTTTCTGTAAGCATTAAATACTATATAGATTATAATTCGATTAAAAATTCAGGAATCGGAAAAGCGTTCACCAAACCTAAGGAACGAATCCGTTTCTAATATTTACCATTTAGGTTTATCTTTGCTATTCAAACTACTACATCATGAACAAAAAAGTAATTTTAATGATACTGGACGGTTGGGGAAAATCGCCAGATCCAAAAGTTTCGGCTATTGACAATGCCAAAATTCCATTCATAAATAGTCTTTATACCAAATATCCGAATGCCCAATTACGAACTGACGGATTAAACGTTGGTTTACCTGACGGTCAAATGGGAAACTCCGAAGTAGGCCACATGAATCTTGGCGCCGGAAGAATTATCTATCAGGATTTGGCAAAAATTAATCTTGCAGTTGAAAATAAAACATTCAGTAAAGAAAAAGTAATTGCCGATGCTTTTGCTTATGCCAAAGAATTTAACAAACCAGTTCATTTTCTTGGATTGGTTTCTAACGGTGGCGTCCATTCGCACATCAACCACTTAAAAGGACTTATTGATGCGGCAAACGAGGCGCATATTGACAACGTTTTCATACATGCTTTCACCGATGGTCGGGACGTGGATCCTAAATCAGGAATAGGGTTCATCGGAGACATTCTGAATCATATTAAAGATACTCCTGTAAAATTGGCGACCGTAATTGGGAGATATTATGCGATGGATCGTGACAAACGCTGGGAACGAGTAAAGCTTTCCTATGATTTAATGGTTCACGGAATTGGTGCACATTCCACTGATGCCGTTGCTTCAATAAAAGCAAATTATACTAATGATATTACAGACGAGTTTATTCCACCAACCGTTATGGTTGATGAGCATAACGAGCCTTTAACTACGATTAAGGAAGGCGACGTGGTGATCTTCTTCAATTTCAGAACCGACCGCGGCCGTCAATTGACCGAAGTGCTTTCGCAAAAAGATCATTTAGATTTGAACATGCACAAAATGAATTTGTACTATGTCACGATGACCAATTATGACGATACGTTCAATAACATTTACCGCGTTTTTGACAAAGACAATATTACCGAAACCTTAGGCGAGGTATTGGAAAAACATCACAAAAAACAAATTCGTATTGCCGAAACAGAAAAATATCCGCATGTTACGTTTTTCTTTTCGGGAGGTCGCGAACAACCTTTTGAAGGTGAAACCCGAATATTACGCAACTCCCCAAAAGTAGCGACTTACGATTTACAACCTGAGATGAGTGCCTTTGAACTAAAAGACGCCTTGCTTCCAGAATTGAAAAAAGGCGACGTTGATTTTGTCTGTTTAAACTTTGCCAATGGCGATATGGTGGGACACACGGGCATTATGGCTGCGGCGATCAAAGCCTGCGAAGCCGTTGATAAATGCGTGAAAGAAGTTATAGAAACTGCTTTAGATAACAATTACACCACCATCATCATTGCCGATCACGGAAACTGCGAAACCATGATTAATCCTGATGGTTCGCCAAATACAGCACACACTACCAATCCGGTACCAATAATTTTGGTAGATAAAGAATTAAAAACCATTCACGATGGTGTTTTGGGCGACATTGCCCCTACTATTCTTGAATTAATGGGTATTGAAAAACCCGCAGCCATGACAAGAGATTCGTTGTTGTAGCAACTGGTTTCAAAAATGTTATTTAAGAGATTCATTCGTTTGAGTCTCTTTTTTTTAGAACAACTTATAAATAAAAGTTAAATACTTATTATTAATAGTATTACTATTATCTTTGCATATATTTGTATCAGATAATTAATCAACTATGAAAAATTTAACCTTAGCTATACTCTGCCTTTTATTGGCAACTCCCGTATTTTCGCAAGACAAAAAAAAGAAATCCAAAACCACGAGAACAGCAGTACTTGATTCTGTAAAATGGAAAAAAGAACATTATGTCATCGATAGAGATTCTGCTTATGCTGATCCACGGATTGCACTAAAAAAATTGACGGGAGGAAACAAGCGTTTCATCGAAGTTAAAAGTATTAAACCAAGACAAAACACCGACATGATTAAAAAGCTTGAAAATGGCCAATTCGGTATTCAAGGTGATATTCAATATCGAAATTTTAACTTAGGTGGCGATTTAGAACAATTACTTTTAAGAAGCGGTGTTACTTACAAACCAAAGAATACCGAGGTTACTTTTACATTAGGTTTAGCAAACATTACCACGGGTGCAATGGGTGAAAGTACTCAAACCACTACTGAAACAAGAATTTATCAAGAAGCTTTATTACCACAAAAAGTAGGAAACCGAGATTATTTAACACATCGTTTTAGGTACGAACAACGCTTTGTAGAACACCAAGATTTTAGAACTCGTTTTAGATATAATCTGTTTTTAAATAGTCCTATAAACAAAACTACACTTTCTAAAAATGCAATTTATGCCGCTTTTTACAACGAAATTTTTATAAATGGAGAAAAAAATATAGGTAATAATAACACGGTACGTGTATTTGACAGGAACCGTTTTTACGCAGGTTTAGGTTATGGAATCATAGACAGATGAGCGTTCAATTGCGATTTATGAATCAATCGACGGAGAATAATGGCAAGGATCAATTGCAGTTTAGTTTACATCAAACGTTCTGACTTTAATTAAAATAAAACATTTACCATGAAAAAATCATTTCTTACATATTTAATAGTAGTCTTATTAATTTCCTTTTCTACCTATTCGCAAATTGAAACTGGTAAACAAAATATAGAAAATGCACTACTAAATCCAGAAAAAATTACTAGTTTAGATTTGTCAAACTCGAAAGAAGACATAAGCAAAATCGATTTTTCGAAATTTGTTAATCTAGAATATCTTACTCTAAAAAATGACCATTTGAAAAAAATTCCAGAAAGTATTTCCAAACTTAAATCATTAAAAATATTAGATTTAAGTGGCAATGATTTTAAAAAACTGCCCGATAGCTTTTCCGATTTATCAAATTTAGAAGAAATCTATCTCAACGATGAAAAAAACTTAAACCTACCCAAAACGTTAAAAGTTTTAATGAAGTTACCCAAACTTAAAACGCTTCACTTGGAAAATGACAACATAGAATCTTTACCAAGTGAAATATTAAACTTTAACAACTTAGAATATTTATATCTCAACAATAATAATCTAAAAACAATTCCGAAAATTGAAACGCTTGATCATTTAAAATATCTTGATTTAAAAGACAACAAAATAAAACCAGAACTTCAAGACATGAGAAATTTAAACTTCGGATTCAAAATTATTTTTTAAAAATATGTTAGACGCACTTATACCACTACTATCACTTATCGCATTAGAAGTAATTCTAGGAATCGATAATATTATCTTTATCTCCATTTTAGCAGATAAACTTCCCGAAAGCCAACGCAATAAATTACGATATTGGGGAATTGGTTTGGCTATGGTTATGCGATTAGCACTTTTAGCCTTAATATCGTGGATTTTAAAACTAGACCAAGAACTTTTTGAAATTAACGACGTTTCATTTACTGGAAAAGGACTCATTCTAATACTGGGTGGACTATTTTTGATTTATAAAAGTACCAAAGAAATATATCACAAAACTGAAGTTGCTAATTCTAACGAACCTACTCCAATCAAAAAAGGCAGTTTTGGAAAACTCTTAGGAGAAGTTATTATTTTAGATTTAGTGTTTTCAATAGATTCAATCATTACAGCTGTAGGAATGGTAAACGAACTTTGGATTATGTATACAGCCGTAGTTGTAACAGTTATAATTATGCTGATTGCTTCCAAACCAATAAGTGGGTTTATATCCAAACATCCATCGTTTAAAGTTTTAGCGCTTTGTTTTTTAATGATGATTGGCGTATCTTTAATAGCTGAAGGTTTTCAGTTTGAAATACCAAAAGGGTATATTTATTTTTCAATGGCATTTGCCTTTTTAGTAGATGTAATTCAGATGAGAACGATACCTTCAACCACTAAAAAATAATTAAATAATATGGAATCAATTCTTTCAAACATTATCATATTGATGAATGAAAAACTCTATGTTAAAAATCCTGAAACTTCTGATTTAGGAAAAAAAATTATCGAAAATAGTATTCTTCTAATTGATGAGATTGGTTTTGAAACCTTCACTTTTAAAAAATTAGGAGAAAGAATTGGATCAAACGAAAGTTCGATTTACCGTTATTTTGAAAGCAAACAGAAATTGTTACTGTATCTTTCATCTTGGTATTGGGGTTGGATAGAATATAAATTGGTTTTTGCTACCAATAACATAGAAAATCCGTTAGAAAAACTAAAAAAAGCAATCACCATAGTAACCGAAAAAATAGAGGACGATTCTGCAACTATTAATATAAATGAGTCTATATTAAATAAAATCATTATTGCGGAATATATAAAAACGCTATTGACCAAGGAAATTGATGACGAAAATGAAGAAGGCTTTTTTTTAACCTACAAACGGGTAATCAATAGAATCGTAGCTATGATTCAAGATGTAAATAGTACCTATGAATTTCCAAAGAGTTTAGCATCATCAATTGTTGACGGAGCTATGCACCAACACTTTTTAAAAAATCATTTAAAAACGATAACCAATTGCAATGATGAAGTTACTCCAACGCATTTTTATATTAATCTAGTTGAAAATACATTACGATAAAAAAATGAATTCACACCCATTACAGCGATTTTTCAATTTACTGAAATTAGATAGAAGAGATATTTCTCAAATCATGTTTTATGCGATATTTGCAGGACTTGTAAGTTTGTCTTTGCCTTTAGGAATTCAAGCCATCATAAACTTAATTCAATCGGGAAGAGTTAGTATCTCTTGGATTGTACTAGTTGTTATCGTGGTTATTGGCGTCGTATTGGTTGGAATTCTTTCCCTAATGCAACTCCGAATAACCGAAAATATTCAACAAAAAATATTCATTCGTTCTTCCTTTGAATTTGCTTTTAGACTACCTAAAATAAAATTTGATGAACAATACAATCAATATCCGCCAGAATTAGCAAATCGTTTTTTTGATACATTATCCATCCAAAAAGGAACTTCAAAATTATTGGTAGATTTTCCAACCGCATTACTACAAATTTTATTTGGACTCATACTATTATCCTTGTATCATCCATTTTTTATTTTCCTTGGAATCATATTGGTAATTTTATTGTATTCGATTTTCAGATTTTCTTATAGCGCTGGAATAAGCACTAGTTTAAAAGAATCTAAATACAAATATAAAGTTGCAGGTTGGCTGCAAGAAATGGCTCGTAACAATTTTAGTTTTCTTAAAAAAGACAATTTTGATTTTGCTTTACAAAAAAACAATGATCTTGTAGAACACTATTTAAAAAGCAGAGAAAATCATTTTAAAGTAATCAAGAGACAATTCATTCAACTCATTGGCTTTAAAGTTATTATAACAGCTTGTTTACTTTTCATTGGCGGTTATCTTGTGTTGAATCAACGTATGAATATTGGTCAGTTTGTGGCAGCAGAAATTATTATAATTTTAATTATAAACTCTGTAGAAAAACTAATAATTGGACTTGAAAGTATATATGATGTATTGACTTCTATTGAAAAAATTGGACAAATAGTCGACCTAAAAATTGAACAAACTACAACTACTGAAGCTGATTTTTGTTTTACAAATATTTCACTTGAAGCTGAAAATCTTGGTTTTCAATTTCCCGGATCTACAGATTATGTACTTGAAAAAATTAATTTAAAAATAGAACAGTCGGAAAAAATATATTTAGAAGGCGCTAATGGATCGGGGAAAACAACATTATTAAGAATATTATCAGGATTCATACAACCAACCAAAGGATCTTTATTTATAAATGACGACAGTTACAGAAAAATTGATCTAAATCATTATCGATCTCAAATAGGAACGATTATTCAAGGCGAAACTCCTTTTGAAGGAACCGTTTTAGAAAACATAACGTTTAACAATCCTTTAATTCCATACGAAGATTTGAAATGGGCAATTGAAAGTGTCAAACTAGGTTCTTTTATTAAATCACTTCCTGACGGTTTAGACACAAAAATTTTTCCCGAAGGAAGACAACTTTCTTCATCCAACGCTCAAAAGATTATTTTAGCAAGAAGTATTATAAACAGACCTAAAATAGTTTTTTATGAAGATCCAATTGATAAAATGGATGAAGATGCAGCAAGAGAAATTATTGATTTTTTAACCGACCCAAAAAATAATTGGACACTTATTGTATCCTCAAAAAATAAGTATTGGGAACAAAAATGTACCAGAAAAATAACCATGAAAGAAGGCAAAATCATTACTGATTCTAAAAAATAAACATCATGCTAAATATTTCTACAAAAAATACAATTACTGAAAATTTACAGCATTATAGTACCATTAAAAGTCTTTCAAACAGACCACATTATAAAATTTTAAATAAAATTATCGGAATAACATCAATAGTTGGATTGGTAATTTTATTTCTTCCATGGACACAAAATATTTCGGGAAGTGGAGCCGTAACTACGCTAAAACCTGACCAAAGACCACAAACTATTCACTCTGCGATTGCTGGTAGAATAGAAAAATGGTATGTTCAAGAAGGCGATTTTGTAAAAAAAGGCGATACCATTTTATTTATTTCTGAAGTCAAAGAAGACTATTTTGATCCAAATTTGGTTAAAAACACTAAGAGTCAAGTCGATGCTAAAAAAATGTCCGTAGAATCTTATGGAGGAAAAGTAACATCGCTTTCTGCCCAAATAAGCGCTATTGATAACGAAAAAAAATTGAAGCTAGAACAAGCAAGAAATAAAATCCGCCAAGGATTTTTGAAAATCAAAAGCGACAGCATGGATTTGGAAGCCGTAAAAACCCAAATAAAAATTGCTACAACACAATTCAATCGTTCGATAACTTTGAATAAAGAAGGTTTAAAACCACTAACCGATGTGGAAGAAAAAAGATTGAAATTGCAGGAAGTGGAAGCTAAAATTATTACACAAGAAAACAAATTACTAGCAAGTAAAAACGAACTTATAAACAGCAAAGTCGAAGTCAACAGAATCAGTGCTGAATATGCAGAGAAAGACTCCAAAGCACGAAGTGACCAATATACCGCTTTGAGCAGTCAATACGACACAGAAGCCCAAGTCAATAAACTAGAAAATCAATATGTAAACTACCAAATTAGAAACGGATTATACTATATAAAAGCGCCGCAAGATGGCTATGTGAACCGTGCTATACAATCGGGACTTGGCGAAACTATAAAAGAAGGAACTCAAATTGTAAGCATCATGCCTTCTAAATATGATCTTGCTGTTGAAACCTATGTTTCTGCAAACGATTTACCATTGATTCACAAAGGCGAAAAAGTAAGCGTTTGGTTTGATGGTTGGCCAACAATAGTTTTTTCAGGTTGGCCCAACATGAGTTATGGAACTTTTGGTGGCAAAATTGTAGCTATTGAAAATTTCATAAGTCCAAATGGAAAATTTAGGGTATTGATTGCACCAGACAAAAACGAACAAGCTTGGCCTAAGCAAGTCAGTATTGGCTCGGGTGCGCAAACATTGGCATTATTGAAAAATGTTCCTATTTGGTTTGAAATCTGGCGAACGCTAAATGGTTTTCCTCCCGATTATTATCAACCAAGTGCAGAAAAATCTAAAGAGAAAAAATAATGAAATACATTGTGCTCTTGCTGATTTCTAGTTTTTCATTATTTGGACAAGAAAAAATCCAAAAAGAATTTACCTATAATGAGTATTTAGGCTATGTAAAAAAACACCATCCGATGGTGAAAAGCGCTGCTCTTGAAGTTACCAGTGCTCAAGCCAATTTAATGATGGCACGCGGTGGTTTTGATCCAAAAATCGAGGTAGATTTTAATAAAAAACAATTCAAAGACAAGGAATATTATTCACTTTTGAACAGCAGCTTTAAAATTCCAACGTGGTACGGAATTGAGGTGAAAGCTGGTTTTGACAATAGCGAAGGAGTTTTTTTGAATCCACAAAATACAACACCAAACCAAGGATTAACTTCGCTAGGAGTTACCGTTCCAATTGGTCAAGGATTATTGATTAACCAAAGAATGGCCGATTTGCGTAAAGCTAAAATTCAAATTCAATTGAGTCAAGCTCAAAGAAAATTGCAAGCCATAGAGGTTTTGTATAACGCGTCGGTTGCTTACTTCAATTGGAAACGGAATTTTAGCGAAGTGGAATTGTATAAGAATTATTTAAATAATGCAGAACTACGGTTTAATGGCGTTCAAAGTTTGATAAAAAATGGTGACAAACCAGCTATCGATAGTATTGAAGCCGGAATCATTGTTAGAAACAGAAAATTAAACTTAGAAGATTCTCAATTAAAATTAACCAAAGCTAAACTAGAATTATCTAATTTTTTATGGTTGGACAACAACGTCCCAATGGAATTACAAGACGAAATTGTTCCGGAAGAAAAGTTAGAATTTACCATTAAAGAAACATTAAAAACAAATGAACTTTTGATTGAAACAGTTTCTATTGAGAACCATCCCAAAATAAATGCACTGCAAAATAAAATTGCGATTTTAGAAGTAGAACGGCAATTGAAAGGAAATGCGTTGTTGCCAAAAATTGATTTGGGTTATCACTATCTATCGGAACCCAACTATTGGAATGACACTAATTTTAACAACTATAAAGTGGGTGTGAATTTTAGTTATCCTATTTTTTTAAGAAAAGAACGCGGTAGTTTGCAATTGGCTAAATTTAAAATTCAAGATACAAAATACGATCTCGATTTAGAACGTGTGCAACTAAAAAACAAAATCACCGGACAACAAACCGAAATCAATTCGTTAGAAAGACAACGTAAACTAATTTCTGATTTAGTTAAAGATTATAACGTCATGTTAAGTTCAGAAGAACGCTTGTTTTCGTTTGGAGAAAGTTCCATTTTTCTAATTAACACTAGAGAAAATAATTTGGTAGGCTCACAGCTATCAGCCTTGAGTTTAGAAAATCGTTATTTAATTTCGAATGCTGAATTATTTAAAATAATGGCAAATCCGGATTGATAACGCTACAAAATACTCCGCAAATTTAGGGATTCTGTCAAGCTAATCGTGTTTAACGGCTGTGCACAATTTCTATAAAACTGTTCGAGTACCCTAAATTTTTGACAAGCTTTTTCATAGTTTATAACGAGGGACTACTTTTCCGTTTTCGGCACAGCGCTTGTCGTTAATTGATTATTTTTATTTTATATTTCTGCGTTTCCGATATTTTTTATCCGTCGGTCAAGAATGTGTTTTCATTATTTTAAAGAAAAAACAAGTCATGAGTAATATTTTATATCTTTGAAAATTAAACCCGTTTCATGAAGCACTACTATCTTCTTTTGCTCGTTTTAGCTACCAAACTATTCGCCAACGCACAAATTATAAACTTTCCTGATGCTAATTTTAAAGCAAAATTATTAGCGGCAAGTCCGATGAACACTATTGCCTCAAATGGCGGTTTAGATTTCATAAAAATCGATAGTAATAATGATAATGAAATAGACGTTAACGAAGCGTTGCAGATTATTACTTTGAATGTTTCAATAGCCAATATTAGCAATATAGCGGGTATTGAATACTTTGTTAATCTTCGGTCACTTAACTGCAATCAGAATCAAATTTCTACAATAGAGATCGGCAATTTGATTCGTCTTAAATCGTTACTGTGCAACCTAAACTTGTTGACCTCTTTAAACCTGACGGGTTTAACACAACTAATCACTCTGGAATGTGCAGAAAACACACTTACGCAAATTAATTTTGCAAATGCTACAAACATCCAATTTCTGAGTTGCAAGTTTAATTTTCTGACCGCACTAGAAATTAATAATTTATTAAATCTTCAAACGTTACAATGTGATTACAATCAGTTGACCACTTTAAATGTTAGTGCTTTAACACAATTAACCACTTTGAACTGTCCGTCAAATCAATTCACTGTTTTGGATTTTAGTGCTTTGGTGAATTTAACGGCGCTAAATTGTGCGTCCAATCAACTTACCGCATTAGATGTAAATAATTTAAACCATTTAATCACTTTAAATTTTGCCGATAACCAAATCACTTCTATAGAGTTAACCAACCTCACAAATCTTTCTATTCTGAATTGTGAGTCAAATCAAATAAGCAATCCTTTTGTTCTGAGTAATATGGCTGCTCTGAATTCATTGTATTGCCAAGAGAACTTCATTCCTTCTATAACCTTTAACGAAACTCAAAATATTGAAGTGTTAGATTGTAGTGCGAATCAAATTAGTACCTTAGATGCAAGTTCTATGTCTTCATTATCTATTCTAAACTGTCACAACAATCCACTTTTAACTACTTTAAATATTAAAAATGGAAGTAGTGAACAGTTTTTAAATCTTTCGGGCAATCAGAATCTGAGTTACATTTGTGCCGATGTTGCACAAATTACCACCATAGAAAATCTTATTGCCGAATATGGATATTCCAATTGCCAAGTCAATTCTTTATGCGATTTGGCTGCACCAGATTTTGCAGCCAACATTCTTATTCTTGTCTATCCAAACCCAACAAAGAACCTACTTCATCTGCAATCGAACGAAGTAGTTACCCTGAAATCAATCTATCTTTATAATTTATTGGGACAAACAGTACTGACAATTTCTAATGCCAAAAACCTTTCGACCATCGATGTGTCAAATCTAAAGACAGGAAGTTATTTTATCAAAATGGTAACGGAAAAAGGAACAACCACTGAGAAGTTTGTAAAAGAATAACCTAACCCATAACTGGAGTGTCATTGAATTTAAAATTAAAACATCTGAAATTTTAAAACAAATACAAGAAAATCTTTATCGATTCTCTAACCGCTAACTGCAATCAATATAAGTTAATTGGAGAACATTTTTAACTTTTTAGGATTCTTTTACGCTTAAATTTCCTGAAACCTAAATTATTCTTTGCCTATCAACTGTTCTGATTTGATCTAATACAATCCCGCCTTGTTTTTTATCGTATTTAACTCCTACACAGCTTGAATTAAATTTAGAACTACTCGTAATAGACTCAAAAACAATCGTTTGTTAAAATTTATTCATTTCATTTGGATAAACAGATCTTGCTTATTTAGCGCCAAAAAATACGAATTCAGGCAGTTCCACGCTCTACAAAAAGCATACGCGCAAAAGCTTTAAAACTAAAAAAGTCCCAATTTCTTGGGACGTTATATTACTTTAACATATCATAATATCCTTTTTCAATACTTTCTTGGTGATTTGGATGTGCAATTCTTACCAATTCCGTTACACGTTGGCGCAATGTTTTCCCGTATAAATCGGCAATCCCATTTTCGGTGATAATGTACTGCACGTGCGACCGCGTAGTCACAACGCCAGCACCTTGTTTCAAATAAGGAACAATTCTACTTTCGCCCCTTTTGGTAGTTGATGGCAGCGCGATAATTGCTTTTCCACCCAAACTTAAAGAAGCACCACGAATAAAATCCATCTGTCCGCCAACACCTGAATACATTTTAGCACCAATCGAATCGGCACAAACTTGCCCCGTTACATCAACCTCGATCGCCGAATTTATAGAAACCATTTTAGGGTTTTTTCTAATGCGAGCGGTATCATTTACCATCGACGATTCTTTCATTTCTATGAACGGATTGTCGTTAACAAAATCGTATAATCTTTTGGAACCAATTAAAAAAGTTGCCAAAGCGCGACCTCGTAAAGTTCCTTTATAATTACAATTGATGACATTATTCTCAATCAAATCGATAACACCATCGGAAAACATTTCAGTATGTAAGCCTAAATCTTTATGATTTTTTAATTTACTTAAAGCCGCATTCGGAATAGAACCAATTCCCATTTGAAGCGTACTTTTATCTTCAATTAACGAAGCTATAAAACTACCAATCTTTTCTTCTTCCATTGAAAACGGGGTGGGTTCATGACCATAAATTGGCGTGTCAACCTCAACTAAATAATTAATTTCAGATACGTGTAAAATTCCGTCACCAAAAGTTCGTGGCATCTGCGGATTTACTTGTGCAATGACAATTTTAGCATTTTCGATAGCAGCAACAGTAGCTTCTACTGAAACCCCGAGCGAACAATATCCGTGTCTATCGGGTGGCGAAACGTGTATGAAAATAACATCCAAAGGAAGTACATTTTTTCTAAAAAGATTGGGCAATTCGCTCAAAAAAACGGGTGTATACGAACCATTGCCTGCGTGTATTGTATGACGAACATTGGCACCAATAAAAAACGAATTTACATGGAAACTTTCGGACAATTCGGGAGTAGCATAGCGCGCTTCTCCTTCTGTGTGAAGATGGCAAATTTCAACGTTTCTTAACTCCGATGCTCTATCAGCTAAAGCATTTGCTAGTATTGTTGGTGCAGCTGCTGCGGCTTGAAGATAGACTCTATCTCCAGATTTTACGACTTGTACAGCCTGTGCTGCGGTAACATATTTGCTCATACCTACTAAATTTATGCAAAGTTACCAAGTTTATGTATTTAAAAACCTAATAAAAATCATAAAAATGAAGAATTCAAATGAGCTACTTACAAATTCTGAGGGTATTTGTTTTAAGATAAAATTCTGAATACTAAATACGGAATACTGAACACTTTTAGCTATTTTTGCACGCTCAAGCGAAGCCTTTGGCCGAACAGAATAAAGTTAAATTTAGCAAAATGATTATCCCAAAAACAAGAGAAGAAATTGAATTGATGCGCGAGAGTGCTTTATTGGTTTCCAAAACCTTAGGTATGATTGCCACCGAAATAAAAGTTGGAGTTACTACGCTGGAATTAGACCGATTAGCCGAACAGTTCATTAGAGACCACGGAGCAGTTCCAGGATTTTTAGGATTGTATGGTTGCCCTTCAACACTTTTAACGAGTGTTAACGAGCAGGTTGTTCATGGTTTACCAACGAACCGTCCTATTGAAGACGGAGACATCGTATCCGTAGATTGTGGTGTTTTGAAAAATGAGTTTTATGGGGATCACGCTTATACTTTTGAAATTGGTGATGTTGATGAAGCTACCAAAAAATTATTGGCAGTAACTAAAGAAAGCTTGTATGTTGGCATACGAGAATTCAAAATTGGAAACCGCGTGGAAGATGTTGGAAATGCGATTCAAAAATATACGGAAAGTTTTGGTTACGGAGTAGTTCGCGAATTAGTCGGACACGGTTTAGGCAAAAAAATGCATGAAGGTCCAGAAATGCCAAATTACGGAAAACGCGGTCGTGGTAAACTATTCGTAGAAGGATTGGTTGTGGCCATTGAACCTATGATCAACATGGGAACCAAAAATATAAAAACCTTGAAAGACGGCTGGACTATTGTAACGGCTGATAAAAAACCAAGCGCGCACTTTGAACACAATGTAGCGTTAGTTGATGGAAAACCAGAATTACTTTCTACTTTTCAATATATATACGATGCTTTGGGAATTACTTCTAGTGAAGAAAATGAATTTAGAAAAAAACCTTTGGTGCTACGATAATTACACAGAGATTATCAAAGATATCGCGAAGATTCACAGAGATAAAGATATAGATTTAGTATATTAATTTACAATTAAAATTTCTCAGATTTGTATAAAAATCTGTAGAATGGAAATAAATGAATTAAGTTATAAAGTTATTGGATTAGCAATAGAAGTTCATCGAGAATTAGATCCTGGACTTTTAGCATCAGCTTACAAAGAATGTCTTTTTTACGAATTGCAAAAAGAAGGATTACAGGTTGAAAAAGAGAAACCCTTACCCATAATGTATAAAGAAGTAAAACTTGACCATGGCTATCGAATAGATTTACTTGTTGAACAAAAATTAGTACTAGAAATAAAAACCGTTGAAAAATTTACAGATGTTCATTTTGCACAAGTACTTACCTAACTAAATTAGGAGGTTTTCAAGTTGGTTTACTTATGAATTTTGACAGTAAAATCTTGAAAAACAATATCAAAAGATTTATAAATACTATTTAAATTCTCCGTGAAACTCTGCAAATCTCCGCGAATCTCCGCGAAACAACTTAAAAACACCCATGAAGAAAGCGTTTAAATTTATTCTCAATACCATTCCAAGGCCAATCCTTATTCGCTTAAGCATTGTCGTTCGTCCTGTTTTGGCTTTTATGCTCAAAGGAAGTCGGTTCACTGATCCGATTGACGGAAAAAGTTTCAGCATGTTTTTGCCATACGGATATGGAACACAACGCAATAATGTGCTTTCACCTAGTACGCTTTCGCTAGAAAGACACCGATTATTATGGTTGTATCTTCAGAATGAAACTGATTTTTTTACATCTGAAACAAAGAAAAAAGTGCTGCACTTTGCTCCGGAACAAGAGTTTTACAAACGTTTCAAAAAGCAACCTAACATTGAGTATACCACAACCGATTTGCTTTCGCCCTTAGCGGATGTTAAAGCGGATATTTGTAATCTTCCGTTTGAGGACAACTCTTATGACATTATTTTCTGCAATCACGTATTGGAACATATTCCGGATGACACGAAAGCCATGCAGGAATTATACCGCGTCCTAAAGCCGGGTGGAATGGGAATTTTCCAGATTCCACAAGATTTATCACGCGCGACCACTTTTTCTGACGATTCAATTGTGGATCAAAAAGAACGTGCCAAAATATTCGGGCAATACGACCACATCCGCGTATACGGAAGAGATTATTTCGACAAACTTAGAAATATTGGTTTCAAAGTGATTGAAGAAGATTACACGAATAAAATCGCCCCTGAATTAGTAGAAAAATATTGTTTAGCAAAAGGAGAAATTATTCCTGTGTGTTTTAAATAAAACCTAAGTTTTAGCATAATCACAGTAAGTAAATTTTAGTATCTTTACAATTCTGATTTCTAAATTATGCTAAGAAAACTGTTTTCCACCTGCTTATTATTGATTACTGTTGCTTCCTTTTCACAAGTTGAAAAAGAAATCGCTCCGCCCTACAATATTAAAACCGTTAGCTTTGTTCAAAATGGACAAAACGCAATTCCGATTTTTAGACTTGGTGATTCATTCCAGTTCCTTTTTGATGATTTGTTTGGCAATGAAGCCAATTATTTTTATACGATAACGCATTGCGATTATGATTGGAAACCTTCGCAGTTAGTTAAGGCTGAATACATAAACGGTTTTGATGACCAAAGAATTCAGGATTATACCAATTCGCTCAATGCACTTCAGATTTATTCACATTATCGACTTTCTTTCCCAAATAAATTGACACAATTCAGGGTAAGTGGCAATTATGTAATTAAGATTTTAAGCGACGATAAAGAAGTTGTTTTTACAAGAAAGTTTATAATTTTTGAAGAACTAGTTGCTGTTCCGATGCAAGTAAGAAGAGCCCGAAACAATAGCGTTGCTGAGCAAAAACAGAATTTAGATTTTACCATAAGATCGGGAACTATTAATTTTCAAAGCCCGTTGACCAATGTAAAAGTTATGCTGATGCAAAATGGAAAGTTTGACAATGCCATAACGAATATCAAACCACAGTTTACCATTGGTAATGATTTGATTTATAAATATGACGCCGAAACTCAGTTCTGGGGCGGGAATGAATTTTTGTTTTTCGAAAATAAAGATATTCGGGCAGCTAACAATAGCATAGCTACTATAGATTCAAAAGGTGGTCTTTACAATGCGCATTTGTATACTTCTAATGCAAGGGCAAATAATCCCTACACCTATTATCCAGATATTAACGGAAATTTTATCGTGAAAAACATAGGTGCAGAAAACAATGAAATTGAAGCAGATTATTCCTGGGTTTTCTTTTCGCTTTCGGCTCCAAATTATTTTGGTAAAAAATCTATTTATGTAAATGGCATGTTCAACAATTTTGCCATCAATGATGAAAACAAAATGGAGTACAATGCTGAAAAAGCCATTTATGAAAAAGCCATTATGATCAAACAAGGCTTTACGAATTATCAATATGTAATTTCAGATACCTCGGGGAAAATTGACGAAAAAAATGCTATTGATGGAAATTTCCATTTAACAGAAAACAACTATTTTGCCTTAGTGTATTACCGAGAAAACAATCAACGCTACGATAGAATTATCGGAAAAGGCATTGCTAGCTCAATTGATATAACTAACTAAAAATTAACACTAAATAATAGTGTTGAATGGTATTTTTTGTAATTTTGACTTCGGTTAATAATTTTACGTATGGTTACTCAAATAACAAGAGGTATTAAAATTTCGGTTCTGACTAGTTTTGAAGGCACATACTTCAAGAACTATAAGATTCACTTTGCCTTTAGTTATGAAATCACTATCGAAAACCACAGTAAGGATTCCGTTCAGTTAAACACGCGTCATTGGGAAATTCTCGATTCCTTAAACGATTTGGAAGTGGTTGATGGCGAAGGCGTGATTGGAAAAAAACCGGTATTAAAACCCGGCGAAAAACATTCGTATAGTTCGGGTTGTCTTTTGTCTTCCCCGTTTGGAGCGATGAGTGGTTATTTCAATATGATCAATTTCACTACGACCAAAACGTTTAAAGTGATAGTACCAACATTCAAATTGAGCGCTCCTTTTGCTTTAAATTAAATTACACTATTTTTATTACCTCATTATTTGCAATCGCATAAACCCTATCATTTTCTTGCGGTCGTAAAAAATAGTTACCCGTAAATTCTCCAAAAGCTGGCAAAATCATTTGTTTTTCTTTATTAAAAAAACAGGCCAATTTCAGTGCCTGTCTTCCTAAATCTTTAAGTTTTATTCCAGGATGAATGTGTCCACAGAAATTAAAATAGTATTCACTTTCAGTTGGATGATGCGTTAATAGAAAATCTTCTAGTATTAGTTTGGAATGAATTACAATATTCAAATCGGAATAATGTTGCTTTGCGATGATGTCATGATTTCCTTCGACAAGAATTATTTCTGCAGTAGTTTTACGCACCCAATCGGCGAAAAAGTGCCATTCATTATTGATTACACTATGAAACAAATCGCCAAGGAAAATAATTCTCTTCGGATTAAATAATTCTACCACTTCATCCAAACGTACAAAATTTTCCAGAATCGCGCTTTCCGGAATTGCCAAACCATTTTTTCTAAAATGAGCAATCTTTCCTAAATGCACATCCGAAATCAGCAAAACATTTTGTTCTTTCCAAAAAACGGAACCGCTTGGATGTAAGGTAAACTTGTTGTTTCTTATCTCAATTTCCATATTTTATTTCATGTAAGCTACGGTCATTTTCAAAATACGTTCTGCTAATGTTTCGCTTGATAATTGCTCTCGAAGTCTGTCCGTGATTATAGGGAAACTAAATGGAGTTGGTTTTTCACATTTCTTCCATACACTTTTCTGTTGCGCTATTCGTTCCATCGATTGCAATAATCTGCCTTCTTCCAATTGATGTTCAAAAGTCTCAATGTAAGCTTGTTGTAAAAGTAAATTATCCGGTTCATAATCCCTAAAAACTTCAAAAAGCAATTGCGAACCGCTTTGCAAATGTTTGGTCTTAATCGGTTTTCCTGGCATTCCTGTAAAAACCAATCCCGAAATTACCGCTATATCTCTGAATTTTCGACGTGCCATTTCTGTAGCATTGAGACTGTTTTGTAAATCCTGATGCAAATGTTCCGATGAAAATAAGTTATTATCAAAAACAGCTTCCAAGTCAATTTCTTGATCGGAAAGCAATTCAAATCCGTAATCATTGTAGGCTAACGAAAACGTAATCGGCGAAAGCAAACTAATTCGGTAGGAAAGCAAACTTGCCATGGCTTCATGCACAAACCTACCTTCAAAAGGATAAAAAACAGCGTGATACCCTTCTCTTGTTTTAAAAGTTTCAATTAAAAACTGACTCGCATCGGGCACAATACTTTCCTTTCGTTGTCGATCAAAAACAGGCTTCAATGCTTTCAATTCGGGTGTAAGATCATCCGAATTGGCAGTATATAATTCCTGACGCAACAATTCGCTCATTTGTGCAGAGAATGTCATTCGTCCGCCCATCCAACTAATCGTTCTCGACACTTTTTTCGGATTGGCTTTCCGTACCAAAACCTGCATGTTTTTTATCGCATAAAATTCGAGTTTTTTCCCCGCAAAAAGGAACGTATCGCCACGCTGTAATTTCGAAGCAAACCACTCTTCAATACTTCCGATGTAGCCGCCTTTTATAAATTTCACATTTAATGTAGCATCGCCAACGATAGTCCCAATTTGCATTCGATGCTGCATTGCAATTCGCTTACTGTTTATTTTAAATCTACCATCTTCTTCAATTTCTACCTTTTTATATTCATCATACACTTGAAGGCTTTGGCTTCCGTTCGTTATAAAATTCAATAACCATTGCCAATTTTCATTTGTAATGTTCTGATAGCAAAAAGTAGTTTGCACTTCTTTGTAAATTTCATCAGGAAAGAATCCATCCGAAACGGCGAGCGTATTTAAATATTGTACCAAAACATCATAACTGTTCAAATACGGCATTCGGTCTTCCACAATGGTTTCGCGAACGGCTTTTTTTAGTGCCGATGCTTCTATGAGTTCCATAGCATGAGTGGCCAAAAAATAGATAGTGCTTTGTTTGCCGGGTTGGTGTCCGCTTCTTCCCGCTCTTTGCAGAAAACGTGCTACGCCTTTCGGTCCACCAATTTGTATAATGGTTTCTACGGGAGCAAAATCGACACCCAAATCAAGACTGGAAGTACAAACAACGGCTTTCAATTCTTCGTTTCGTATTGCGTTTTCAACCCATAATCTCGTTTCTTTACTGATACTTCCGTGGTGCATTGCCATATCTCCGGCAAATTCGGGATATTTTTCGAGTAACGCCTGAAACCATAATTCACAAGCTGAACGCACATTTGTAAAAATCAACGTGCTTCTACTCCTTTTAATAATTTGAGCAACCTCATCAATCAGATGCAAACCCATGTGACCGCGCCACGGATAACTGTCCATTTTATCTGGAATTATCGAAATTACATTTATTTTTTTATTGATGTGCGCTTTGATTAGAACCGAATTTTTATATGCTTCCGAATTGGTTCCGAGTAAAACTTCTTGCGCTAGTTCCAAATTTCCTATGGTCGCAGAAATTCCCCAAATCCTTAGATTCGGTGCAACTGCTTTTAATCTTGACAGCGCCAATTCCATTTGAACGCCTCTTTTTGTGCCTATTAATTCGTGCCATTCATCCACAACTATGGCAGTACATTCTTTAAAAGTTTTAGCATACTCCTTTGTTGCCAAAAGCAGTTGCAGACTTTCTGGTGTGGTGATTAGCAAATCGGGCATTTTCGTTTTCTGCTTGGCTCTTTCCGCTTGTGATGTATCTCCAGACCGAATCGCTGCGGTTAAATTGGTTTCCAAATCATTTGAAACACGTTCTGCTGCTTGTTTGATTTCGACAGAAAGCGCACGTAATGGTGTTATCCAAATGGCTTTTAGTCCAGGTTTATGTTTGGTTTTATAATCTGGATTTTGTTTGATATAATTTAAGATTACTGGAATCCAAAGCGCATACGTTTTTCCGCTTCCTGTAGGCGCATTGAGCAACCCATTTTTACCTTGAAGAAATGCTGTCCAAGTTTGCGTCTGAAAAGCAAAAGGTTTCCAGCCTTGCTTTTCAAACCATTCTTCGGCGATGGCAAAAAGTGCTTCTCTGTTCATTTTAGGGAATCATGTTTTTCAAATCCTCAATCGTATTCGCCTCATCAATACTTTTATCATGGCGCCAACGTAAAATTCTAGGAAATCTAGTGGCTATTCCGCTTTTATGCCTTTTGGACAGTGCGATGCCTTCGAAACCAATTTCAAAAACTAGTTTAGGTGTAACACTTCTAACGGGTCCAAATTTATCAAGTGTATTCTTTTTTATAAAATCATCGACTTTACGGAATTCTTCGTCGGTTAAACCAGAATACGCTTTGGCGAAAGTTACGAGTTCTTTTTGACCATTTTCATTATTCTGCCACAACGCAAAAGTATAATCGGTAAACAAATTGCTTCGTCTTCCGCTTCCTCGCATGGCGTAAGTGAGGACAGCATCAATTACAAGCGGTTCGAGTTTCCATTTCCACCAATCGCCTTTTTTGCGACCTACTTGATAAGTGGAATTTTTCCGTTTTAGCATTAACCCTTCACTGCGCATTTCTCTGGCACGCATTCTTTCTTCGGCAACTTCTTCCCAAGAGTTTAAGGATATTCGGTCTGACAAATAAAAAGGCAAATTTTTATCTTTTATGGATTCTATTAATATCTCAAGTAAATTTCTTCTTTCATCATAAGGCAGATTCCGAATGTCAGTTCCTTTCCATTCCAATAAATCGTAGGCTTTTAGGATTACGGGGTTTGATTTTAATAAAGCAGCTGAAACTGTTTTTCTACCAATTCGGGTTTGCAAATCACTAAACGTCCCGATTTCATTGTTCGGATAAGCCAATATTTCGCCATCAATTACGGTTCCGTTTGGGATGACTCCAAGAAAACTTTGAAACTCCGGATACTTATCGGTTACCAATTCTTCGCCTCTTGACCAGACATAAATTTCGTTTTCACGGATGATGGTTTGCGCCCGAATTCCGTCCCACTTGTGTTCAATTGACCATTCTTCAGGACTTCCAATTCCAGCAACTTCGCCTTCAATTGCATACGCAAGATAAAACGGATACGGCTTTGATTGGTAATCGCTGCTTTTTTCATCCAAAATCAACTCCTGAAAACTGATAGTATTCGGATTCCAATTCCCCATTAATTTGTAGGCCAAAATATCAGCATCCAGATTTTCAGCTTTGGAAAGTGCTTTCGTCATTAATTTTTGGCTTACGCCGATTCGGAAACTTCCTGTAATTAATTTGGTAAAAACGAAGCGTTCATAATAATTAAGTGCCAGCCAATTTTGCTGCAGATACACTTTTTTCTCTACGTCTGTTTTGGGTTTTAATGCAATAATTTCGCGCAAATACTGAGTCAAACTTTTATCCGATTGTTCTTTTGTTGCTGGAATTATTAATGCGATTGTTTCAGCCAAATCGCCCACAATGTGATAACTTTCTTCAAAAAGCCACAACGGAATAGTAGCCAATTCATTCGCCCAAAGCCGTAATAAGGTTGTATTTACTGGCCTTGGCGGACGACGATGCGAAAGAATTGCAATGGTCCACACTTTATCTTCATCGGAAGCATTCTTAAAATAAGTTGTTAATGCATCGACCTTCACGTTCGTTTTATTCGAACTATCGAGTGTTTTTATAAGTTCGGCAAAGTTTTTCATATTTACCGTTTTAAGATTCTTTTTCTATTAATTCTACTTCCGCAGTTTCTCCGTCATCGCCTTCATATTGCGTTTTTTCCGTTCTTGCATCGTAGCCAATTTCACGTAAATATTTTGAAAAAATATCGCTGTAACCATGTGTGCAAATTATCTTTTCTGCGCCGGTTGCTTTTATACTATCTAATAAAGAATACCAATCGCAATGATCGCTTAATACGAATCCTTTGTCAACAGCACGACGTCTTCTTGCTCCACGAAAAGCCATCCAACCGCTTGCAGAACCCGTTACAAAAGGAGTCATTTTCCGAATCCATGTACTGCCGTGTGCACTTGGCGGCGCGAGAACAATATTTCCGAGTAATTCTTCTTTTTTGGTTTCTCTAGTTACTAAAGTTGTTGGTGGAAAATCTACCATCGGACGAATCACATTTGTCATGTTTTCAATCGCTCCATGCGTAAATATGGTTCCGTTATTGGTATCCAGATATTTCAATAATCGTTGCGCTTTTCCCAGAGAATAACCAAAAAGAATTGACGTTTTACCTTCTGCTCTATTTTCTGCCCACCAATTATTTACATCGGTCATAACTTCTGCTTGCGGCGTCCATTTAAAAGCGGGTAATCCGAACGTGTTTTCAGTAATGAACGTATGGCATTTCACCACTTCATACGGAACCGAAATTCCATCATCTTCCGTTTTATAATCACCAGTAAAAACCCAAACTTCGCCGAGATGTTCGACCCGAACCTGAGCACTTCCGAAAATATGTCCAGCAGGATGCAATGAAAATTTGACATTATTGATTACGAATGTTTCGTTCCACTCTTTTCCAGTAACATTAATTTCTCCTAAACGGTGTCTGATTATGGGAACGTTTGTATTATGCGTAATGTAGTTTTGGTTTCCCCAACGTGAATGATCGGCATGACCATGAGTGATTATCGCATTTTTTACCGGACGCCAAGGATCGAGATACACATCTGCTTGTTTGCAGTAAATTCCTTTGTCATTAAAAGCGAGTAGCGGAGTTTTCATAAATAGACACAATATGCAATTTCAAAATTAATTCTAAAATTCTAAATGGACTTACATTCTAGTTAAAATAGTTTACTGAATTACTGCTATTTTATGATAGTGTTTGGATATAATCAAATCATCCTTTGTACTTTTGTGTTTCATTTGAGAAATCCGTAAAAAATGGAACTTTCAAATTTTCAGATTGTTTAATTTTCAAATTAAAATATTATGCCAAAAGGTTTCTTTAATGTACCAAAAGCGGTTAATGAACCCGTAAAATCATATGCTCCAAATTCTCCTGAGAAAGCAGCCGTTTTAGAAGCTTATTCAAAAATGTGGAACGAAACTATTGATGTTCCCAATTATATCGGAAGCGAAGAAATTCGTACCGGAAATACCAAAAACATGTCCGCGCCTCATGATCACCAACACATCGTTGGAACCTATCATTTGGCAGAAAAAAAACATATTGAACAAGCAATTACTACCGCACTTGAAGCCAGAAAAAAATGGGCAAATATGCCGTGGGAACATCGCGCTGCTATCTTTTTGAAAGCTGCCGAATTGATTGCCGGACCTTACCGAGCTAGAATTAATGCGGCAACAATGATTGCGCAATCTAAAACTATTTATCAAGCTGAAATTGATGCATCTTGCGAACTGATTGACTTTTTACGTTACAATGTTCAGTTCATGACTCAAATTTACAAGGACCAACCGGCATCAAATTCTGATGTTTGGAACCGAGTTGAATATCGTGCGTTAGAAGGATTTGTTTACGCTATAACTCCGTTTAACTTTACAGCAATCGCAGGAAATTTACCTTCTAGCGCTGCTTTGATGGGGAATGTTGTTATTTGGAAACCTGCAGCATCACAAGTATATTCTGCGAATGTGATCATGCAAATCTTCAAAGAAGCTGGTTTACCTGATGGTGTTATCAACATGGTAATGGGCGATTCAACTATGATTTCAGAATTAGTATTGACCAATCGTAATTTAGCTGGAGTTCATTTTACAGGTTCAACTGGAGTATTTAACGATATTTGGGCAAAAATTGGAACGAATATTAGTCAGTATAAAACCTATCCACGAATAGTAGGAGAAACAGGTGGTAAAGATTTTATTCTAGCGCATCCTTCTGCTAATGTAAAACAAGTGGTTACGGGAATTTCTCGTGGAGCATTTGAATTTCAAGGCCAAAAGTGTTCGGCTGCTTCAAGAGCTTACATTCCGCAAAGTATGTGGCCAGAAGTTAAAGAAAAATTGATAGCAGATATTAAGTCAATGAAAATGGGTTCGCCACAAGATTTCGGTAATTTTGTTACTGCAGTTATTACCGAAGTTTCTTTTGACAAATTAGTCCGTTATATTGACCAAGCTAAAAAAGATAAAGATGCCGAAATTATCATTGGTGGAAATTATGATAAATCAAAAGGTTATTTTATTGAACCAACTGTAATTGTTACTACAAATCCAAAATATTCCACAATGGAGACCGAACTTTTTGGACCCGTAATGACTATTTACGTTTATGAAGACAAAAATTGGAAAGAAACTTTAGAGCTGGTTGATGGCACTTCAGAATATGCTTTGACAGGTGCGGTTTTCAGTCAAGATCGTTATGCTATTGAGGAAGCTACTGTAGCATTACAAAATGCAGCCGGAAACTTCTATATTAACGACAAACCAACTGGCGCTGTTGTTGGAATGCAACCATTTGGTGGTGCGAGAGGATCAGGGACAAATGACAAAGCGGGGTCAATGCAGAACTTATTGCGTTGGGTTTCACCAAGAACAATCAAGGAAACATTTGTTACTCCAGAAGATTATCGTTATCCGTTTTTAGGAGAATAATATACTCTTTTTCGTTTAAAGGAAAGAAGAATTTAAAGTCCAAGTTTATGCTTGGGCTTTTTTTATGTTATTGATTATTAATTTTTTGTACCTTCGAATGTCGAAAACTAAAAACCTAAACTATTATGAAGATAAAAATTACTCTTTTCACTTTATTACTTGTATCCATTTCAGCTTTTGCACAAGACAAATCTTTTGATTTCTTAAAAGATAAATCAGAAACGAAAATTATTTACGATAGAGTTTTTGGTATCTCAAATGCAACCAAAATAAAATTGGAAGACATTTCAACCAATTATTTTCTTCAAGTTTACAACGAAATGCAACGAGCAGATTTCAATGAAAGATTACCAAAAATAGAAATCATCAAAGAAAAAGCGAATTTAGGTTTTGCTCAAAAACAAATTCCATTATCACTATTAATCACTGATTTTGAAAGCGTTAAATTATCTGAAATAGACAGTAACTATCCGTTTGAAAAACACAGCGTCAATTTGCTAGGTGCTTTACTTCAAAAATCAAAAACAAATCAGGTTGATTTTATCCTTAAAAATGATTTAATCTTTAACACGACAAACAGAACTGTAAATTCAGTTTCAGTTAATTATAACAATTCGAAAAACTGGAAATCGGTACTAATTGATCAAACTTTCAGAATAAATTTCACTGAAAACGGAAAGCAGATTATCCGATTTAAAATTGCGCTATCGACTGGTGAAATTATAGAACAGTCCATCGTATTTAATATTGAAAATCAAAATTTAGGCGCATCTAACAAAAACGATTCTAATGTAACCAATGCAGTTACGACCATTTCATCTGCAATTCCGTATCAAGGATATGGAGAAACAGCCGCATTTTTAGGACAGGGTGAATATGATGTTTATTTGGATACCACTGATGGGATTTTAGATAAGCCAATTTTTTTATTGGACGGCTTTGATCCTGGAGACACTAGAAATACAGCTGCAATTTATTCTCTTTTAAACTATGGAACAACGGGTCAAAATCTTGGCGATATTGTTCGTGCCCAAGGTTATGATATTGTAGTTTTAAATTTTCCAACGTACACAAGACCTGGAACAACAACGGTTATTGACGGCGGCGTAGATTATATTCAACGAAATGCAATGATTCTTGTTGCTTTAATAAATCAGATTAACGCGCAAAAAGTTGGTACCGAAAAAAACGTAATTATCGGACCAAGTATGGGCGGATTGATTGCGAGATATGCGCTTCGCTACATGGAAACCAATAGTTTAAATTCCGACACGCGTTTGTATCTTTCGTTTGATTCACCGCATCTTGGCGCAAATGTTCCAATAGGTTTCCAGCATTTATTCAATTATATGGCATACGGTCCACTTGGTGATGTTACGGTTCAAGGAATTGTAGACGGATTGTTAAAAAGTCCGGCAGCAAAAGAAATGTTGATTGATCATTTTCAAGGACATTTGCAAGCTGGTAGTGCTACTGAATTTAATACGGCATCGGCGAGTTTAGTTCCAACTGGTGCTCCAAATTTTAGAACAGCATTTCAAACTGAGTTGAATACCTTAGGATTTCCAACCACCACAAGAAATATATCTATCGCGAACGGCGCTGGAAACGGAACAATGACTGGAACACCGGATATGGTTGTAATGGGGCATACTTTCAACATAACCCCAACGCAGCGAGCGATTATCGATCTTCGTTTTACTCCGTTGGCCAACGTTACAAATGATGTCAGTCGTTTTAGAGCTCAAACGAACCTTTTTATCTGGTTTACCGTTTACGAAAGTCTTGCTAAATCAAAATCTCCCACATTTACAAACGGTTTAGATTCTGCTCCAGGAGGCAGATTTGATTTAACAGCTCTAGGCAGTTCTTTTGGCAGTAACGCATTGTTAACCGAGTTTTTTACGAATCTAAATATCTTGTATTTCGATTTTATACCAACACTGAGTTCGATGGCGGTTTCGAGTTCAACCAATTTATATTCTAATGTAAATGCGGCTTCTACTACACCATTCGCGGCTTCTTATATTCCAACAACAAATGAAAATCATATTACACTCACACCAGCTAATGTAGCCTTTGCTTTGAATGAAATTTTAAATCCGGTTTTATCAACGCCAATTGCGGAAAATTTAAATAGTCTTTGGGTAAAGAATCCAGTGGGTAATTCGCTAGAAATTAATTCTTCTTATACTATTGAAAGTGCGACGATCCATCTTACAGACATTCTTGGAAAAACAATTTACCAGTTAAAAAATCAAACCATAAATGAAACACTTGAAATTCCAGTTTCATTATCTAAAGGAGTTTATCTAATTTCCATTGGAACGGAAAACGGAAGCATAACTAAAAAGATTGTTAAGAACTAAAAACAAAAAAGTCTCCAATCGGAGACTTTTTTTATGCTTTAAACTTCAGAGGAACATGCACCACTTTCTTAGTTTCGAAGAATGCATTTGAAAAGAAATCGGCGATAGAATATTCGGTTGCTCTTGGGAAATCTTTTAATTCTTCTGCTAAATCGCCGCCTTTCAAGTAAAGAATTCCGTTGTTTAGCTTATGCTTGTTTTGTTTTTTGATTTTATCTTTAATCCACGAAACAAAATCGGGCATATTGGTAACGGCGCGACTTACTATAAAATCATAGTCGCCTTTTACATGCTCTGCACGCAATTGTTCTGCTTTTACATTCTTTAATTCTAAGGCTTCGGCAACAGCTTGAACGACTTTTATTTTTTTTAAAATAATATCAATTAAATAAAAACGCGTTTCTGGAAACAAAATCGCTAACGGAATTCCAGGAAAACCGCCGCCAGTTCCAACATCCAGAATATAAGTTCCGGGTTCAAATGGCTGTATTTTGGCAATCGCTAATGAGTGCAAAATATGTTTGGTATATAATTCGTCAATATCTTTACGCGAAATAACATTTATTTTTGCGTTCCAATCGTGATATAACGCTTCTAACTTTTGAAACTGTAGTGTTTGATTTTCAGTAAGATTAGGGAATTGCTTAATAATTTCTTCCATAAATTGAATTTTGAACAAAAATAGTGCTTTTCGTTAATAATTATGATTTGTTTATATTCTTTAAAAAATATTAATAATTACATTTACACAAAATTATGAATATCAAAAATATGAATCCAACAACACCTGTCTTTTCTAAAAATGATTCACTTAAGTTTTTTAGAACTTTAAATTCTCGTGTAAATACTTATTTCAAAGAAAATAATATTGAAAAAACTGGAAATTGGAAATTACATTTAAAAACTGTGATCCTTTTTACCGTTTTTCTGACGCCCTATTTCTTAATCCTTACTTTAACCTCAATGCCTTTTTGGGTATTCTTTTTATTGTCAATTGTAATTGGAATTGGGATGGCTGGAATTGGAATGAACGTGATGCACGATGGGAATCATGGCGCTTATTCTAACAAATCTTGGATAAATAAATTTATGGGTGGCAGCATCTATATATTGGCCGGAAATGTATACAATTGGCAAGTACAACACAATGTGCTACACCACACTTATACCAACATTCATGGGCATGATGAGGATTTGGATGCCGGAAGAGTCATTCGTTTCACCAAAGAAGCCAAATGGTACAGTTTTCATAAATTTCAACATTATTATTCCTTCATCCTATATGGTTTATTGACTTTCAACTGGTCATTAACTACTGATTTCAAACAAATGAGGGGTTATTTAAAAAGAAAATTGTCATACGGAGAAGCTAAGAGTCCAAAAATATTATGGACCACCTTAATTATTACCAAAGTAATTTATTTTTCAGTTTGGATTGCTGTTCCAATGGTTTTAGGAATTGTATGGTGGCAAGTTTTAATTGGATTTTTTGTTATGCATTATACGGCGGGATTGATATTAAGTATCGTTTTTCAATTGGCACACGTAGTTGACGAAACTACAAATCCTGTTCCGAATGAAGATGGCGAAATAGAAAACACATGGGCGATACATCAATTGTATACCACTGCTAATTTTGCTCCTAAAAACAAAATTATTAATTGGTTCACTGGCGGATTAAATCACCAAGTAGAACACCATCTTTTCCCAAACATCAGTCACATTCACTACGGAAAAATTGCTGAAATCGTAAAAGAAACTGCAAAAGAATGCAACTTGCCTTATCATGAATTTAAAACAATGAGAGGCGCTGTTGTTGCCCATTTCAAACATTTAAGAGATTTAGGACAGCAACCCCAAGTAGCATAAATAATTTCAAATATCCCAACCACAAATTGGGATATTTTTTTTAATTTTACTTTTTAAATTTCTAACTAACAACGGCACAACAATGAATCCATTATCGGACAGAATCAATAATTTATCCACTTCCCAAACACTTGCAATGGCGGCATTAGCAAGAGAACTGAAAGCCCAAGGAAAAGACATTATCAGTTTAAGTTTAGGCGAACCTGATTTCAACACACCCGATTTTATCAAAGAAGCTGCCAAAAAAGCGATTGATGAAAACTATTCAACCTATTCTCCCGTTGACGGCTATATGGATTTGAAAGAAGCCATCTGCAGAAAATTCAAAAGAGATAATAATTTAGATTATAAACCAGCAAACGTAGTAGTTTCAACAGGTGCAAAACAATCCTTGTACAACATCGCTCAGGTAATGTTAAACGATGGCGACGAAGTAATTCTTCCAGCTCCATATTGGGTTTCGTATTCCGAAATCATAAAATTATCTGGTGGAATTCCGGTTGAAGTACCAACTTCTATTGAAAATGATTTCAAAATCACTCCCGAAGAATTAGAAGCAGCAATTACGCCAAAAACCAAAATGATTTGGTACAGTTCTCCGTGCAATCCCAGTGGCTCTGTATATTCTCGCGAAGAATTTACAGCCATTGCTACAATGTTAGAAAAATATCCAAACATCTACATTGCCGCCGACGAGATTTACGAACACATCAACTTCTCAGGCACTTTTTGCAGTATGGCATCTATTCCAGGAATGTTTGACCGTACTATAACCGTTAATGGCGTTGCCAAAGCATTCGCGATGACCGGCTGGAGAATTGGATACATTGGTGCGCCAGAATTCATTGCAAAAGCCTGTACGAAAATGCAAGGACAAGTAACTTCTGGAGCAAATTCTATTGCACAAAGAGCCACAATCACAGCAGTTGATGCCGATCCAAGTGTTTTAAACGAAATGGTCGCTGCCTTCAAAGGCCGTCGCGATTTAGTAGTCGGATTGATAAAAGAAATTCCGGGAATGAAAATCAATGTTCCCGAAGGCGCATTTTATGTTTTCCCAGACGTTTCATCCTTTTTTGGAAAAACATTGCGCGGAACCTTAATCAACAACGCAGATGATTTGTCCATGTACTTATTATCCGAAGCCAATGTTGCTTCTGTTACTGGCGATGCGTTTGGAAACCCAGATTGCATTCGTTTTTCATACGCAACTAGCGAAGAATTATTATCCGAAGCCTTCAAAAGAATCAAAGAAGTGCTAGCATAAACCATTATCTCCAAGTAAAATCGGGGCTTTTTTATAAATTAATTTCGGCGTTACCTTTCAGGTCGGGCTTTCGGCACTCGCTTTTTTTAGTGCATTGGCATGCACTAAAAAAGAGCTCAAACAAAGCCTCAATCCCTAACGCAATCGGCAGTACAAATTAATATTCGTCTTTCGCAATTCAAACATCGGCAGAAAAATAAATAAAAAGCAGCCTTCAATAACGAATTTTCAAGTACTATAAAATGGCAAAAATACTATTATTAGGTTCGGGCGAATTAGGAAAAGAATTTGCAATCGCCGCACAACGAATCGGACAAAACATAATTGCAGTTGACAGCTACGAAAATGCACCAGCAATGCAAGTCGCACACAGTTTTGAAGTTATCAATATGCTCGACGGTTCAGAACTTGATCGAATTGTAGCCAAACACAATCCTGACTTTATTGTTCCCGAAATTGAAGCAATACGCACTGAACGTTTCTACGATTATGAGAAACAAGGAATTACCGTAGTTCCATCCGCGAAAGCGGCAAATTTCACCATGAATCGAAAAGCAATTCGTGATTTGGCTGCAAAAGAATTAGGACTAAAAACAGCCCACTACAGGTACGCAACTTCAGCAGAAGAATTGCAAAAAGCCGTTACCGAAGTCGGAATGCCTTGCGTTGTAAAACCATTAATGTCTTCATCTGGAAAAGGACAATCAACAATAAAAATTGAATCTGACATAGAAAAAGCTTGGAACTATGCGGTTGCAGGTTCGCGCGGCGATGTGGTAGAAGTTATTGTAGAAGCATTTGTGCATTTCAATTCCGAGATTACTTTATTAACCGTTACTCAAAATGGAAATCCTACCTTGTTCTGCGCACCAATTGGACACCGCCAAGAGCGTGGCGATTATATGGAAAGCTGGCAACCTGCAAAAGTAGCTGATAAAGACTTATTTGAAGCAAAGGACATGGCTAAAAAAGTGACTGAAGCTCTCGGTGGTGCAGGACTTTTTGGAGTAGAATTTTTCCTTACTGATGAAGGTGTCTATTTTTCGGAATTATCTCCAAGACCACACGATACTGGAATGGTAACTTTGGCTGGAACGCAAAATTTTAACGAATTTGAACTGCATTTGCGTGCGATTCTAAGCTTGCCTATTTTTGAAATTACTTTAGAAAAAGCCGGAGCAAGTGCCGTAATATTAGCCTCCGAGAATTCAAACAATCCAACATTTAACGGAATTGCTGAAATTGCGGGCCTATCTAAAACAGATTTTCGTATATTTGGGAAGCCAACCTCTCGTCCGTTTCGTAGAATGGGTGTAGCTTTAACAAGCGATTCTGTAGAAACACCTATAGAAGGCGTTGTTGAAAAAGCCAAAGAGGCTGCCAAATTAGTAACCGTAAATTCATAAATAATGAAGAAGATTATATCAGTATTAGTACTTTTTGTATGCCTTTCTGTTAATGCACAAGACACCCCAAAAACTCAAACAGTTGAAGCTGCTTGTGGACAATGTCAATTTGGAATGACCGATAAAAAAGGTTGCGACTTAGCAGTTCGTATCGATGGAAAATCCTATTTCGTTGAAGGAACTGATATCAATAAACATGGTGATGCTCACGGTAAGGACGGATTTTGCTCCACTGTAAGAAAAGCAGAAGTTACTGGTCAAGTTAAAGGTGAAAAATTCATTGCTTCAAGCTTTAAGTTACTTCCAGTAGAAGCACAAGGACATACGGATCACACAGGTCATAAACATTAAAAAAGTAAGCGGACTGAGTTCCGCTTTTTTTAGGTCTAAATAATTTCAGTATTGTTTTGCAAGCAGGAACTTTTAGTTATTTCCTATACAAAATCCACAGATTATATTACCAATTCGCAAAAGAAACGCCTAGCCCAATAGTTGTCTGGCTAACGTTATAATCAATTAAGGTTTCACCATAGCCGTGAAACACTTGCGCATGTCCTCTTAAATGACCATGAATTGGAAATACATAATTCAGTTGGATGTTTCCTTTTTCAAACGTAGAAAAAGAATGTGACATAATTGCATAAACCTCATGTTTCCCAAAATTGGTTCCTATTTCTAATTCTCCATCCCCTATAAATTTTGTGATTTGAGGATTTTCATCTTCTGCATCTGGCAAACGATACCATGGTCTTAAATTGATGTTCCAATTATCATATTCGTAACCAATATTAAAAATAATGCGATTCCAACTTCGTGAAGTCGGTATGTCTTTTCCATTGGATTGATGGTTAAAGATAACACCTAAAGTTTTAACTCGCCCGTGAAATAAATTAATTTTCATGGGAAAATTCACAATGATTTCAGGTTCGTAATTTAACTCTCTAAAAGCACGAGAGAGCTTTTTATTATAAACTTGCCAATGCGCTCTTTGAGTATAGCCAATCCATAAATCAGCCTTGCCAAAAAACATACCTTGCAATACTTTACTTTTAAAACTAATCTGAAATTTAGCTTCAATGTTATCGAAAAAGTTTTTACCCTTAGTAACAAATTCACCACTTCCACTGAAGGGTTCTTCATTTCTCTTGCTTGACCAACGAGCAGCTGAGAAATAAATAGGACGATAAGACACAAAACGAAAGGTTCCTTTTCTATCAATACTATCTAATTCCCATTGTTGCGAAACACTTTTTTTAATGATAATATTATTAAATGGCGTCTGTGAAAAAGTAGTATAACTTACGAATAGTATAAACACTAATGCCTTATTAAATTTGCTCATGTAATCAAATGTGTGATGTGTTTTCAATCTACGACCATATGCTTTACTTCAGAATATTTGTTATAGAAAAGTGCACTAAATTATATAATTATAACGAACATTAGCAATTTATAAAGGATATTAAAAACCAGAGAAAAAATTATAATTACAATTGACAATTATGATTGAGTGAATTTCGTAAGCCAATATTGTAAATTTGTATCATAATAATTAGTAAATTTAAACATTATGAAAAATACGGTTTTACACAAAGCTAACACTCGTGGACATGCGGATCACGGTTGGTTAAATGCACATCATACATTCAGTTTCGCAAGCTACTATGAGCCCGAGCGAGTTCAATTTGGAGTACTTCGAGTTTTAAATGATGATATCGTTGCAGGCGGAATGGGATTTGGAACGCATCCACATGATAATATGGAAATTATCACAATTCCGTTAGAAGGCGATTTGGCTCACAAAGACAGTATGGGAAATACCGAGGTGATCAAATTTGGTGACGTTCAGGTAATGAGTGCCGGAACGGGCGTTCAACATTCTGAATTTAATCCGAATCATGATAAAAGAACCAATTTGTTACAGATTTGGATTTTCCCAAAAACAAAGAATGTGGAGCCTCGTTACCAGCAAATAACTTTGGACACCACGGACAGACACAATAAACTACAACAAATTTTATCTCCAAATGAAGATGATGCTGGAGCTTGGATTCATCAAGACGCTTGGTTTCACATGGGTAATCTAGACGAAGGTACAACATTGAATTATGACCATAAAAACAAAGGCAATGGATTATATGTTTTTGTAATTAAAGGCACCGTAAAAGTGGACGGACAAGAATTAGAAGAACGCGATGGATTAGGAATTACTGACTTTGACAAAGTAAGTTTTGAAGCAGTATCAGCTACAGAACTATTGTTGATGGAAGTTCCAATGCAACAATAAAAGTAAAATATGAGTGAAGTAAAATTAAATGTGAATGACAAAACAGGTTATTTTTACATTGAGGTAAACGGAAAAGCAGAAGCAAAAATGACTTTTGTTTTTGAAGACGGTACCAAAATGATTATTGATCATACCGAAGTACACCCAAAAAATAAAGGAAAAGCGTTTGGCAAACAGATGGTTACAAAAGCTGTGGAATATGCCCGCGAAAAAGAGCTAAAAATCATTCCACAGTGTTCATTTGTGAAAAGTGTTTTTGACAAAGTCCCTGAATTTAGAGACATTTTATAATTTACAGCTAAAGTAAGACTTACTAAAAAATAACTATGGAATATCTTCTAGAAAATAATATAGAAGGTCAAATTGGTACACAAAAATACTTATGTACCATTTTTAGGCGAAACGGAAAATTAATGATGGACGAACCTGAAAGTTTGGGAGGAAAGAACCTTGGCCCAGATCCATTTTCAACTTTTTTAGCATCTTTAGCGAGTTGTACTTTGCCGACATTGCGAATGTATATTGATAGAAAAGAATGGACTATTCCGGAAATTAAAATTTCATTAAATTTATCGCAAGTGACCGTACCAGGCTTTCAAACTAGTATTTTCAGAACAATAAGTTTTTCTAGTGAAATAAGCACTGAACAAAAAGAACGCTTGCTTAGCATAGCCGAAAAGTGTCCGATTTCGAAATTATTAAAAGGAAATATCACCATAGAAACAACGCTATAATTATGGTTTGAAAAGATAATCACCACAGTTAAAAATAACCATCAAGCGCTCTTAACTATTATTTAAACTACTAAAATGAATAAAAAAATCCTTGCCTTTGGCGCTTCAAACAGCTCAACATCTATAAACAGACAATTAGCAAAATACGCATCCAGTCTTTTTAAAAATGCGGATGTTGAATTATTAGATCTTAACGATTATGAAATGCCCATTTATTCAATGGACAGAGAAACGAATGATGGTTTTCCGCAATTAGCACATACTTTTTACAACAAAATTGGTGCTGCTGATTTTATTCTGATATCTTTTGCCGAGCACAACGGAGCTTATGCTACAGCATTCAAAAACATTTTCGATTGGATGTCTCGCATTAATGGGAAAACATTTCAAGAAAAACCAATGCTTTTATTAGCTACTTCGCCTGGAGCTAGAGGCGGAAGTTCGGTTTTAGAAATTGCATCCGATCGCTTTCCGCGCCAAGCTGGAATCGTAAAAGGAAGTTTTTCATTACCAAGTTTCAATGCTAATTTTGATACTGAAAAAGGAATCATCAGCAACCAAGAATTAGATGTGAAATTGAAGAAAATTATAAATTCGATTGAATTATAAATAAAAAAAGCGTCCCAATAAACCAGGACGCTTTTGCTTTATAAATATGTTACTTACTTTTCGTTTTTAGGTTTAAATTTTCAAAACTGGAAACATCAATTACTTCTTCTAAATCTAAATCAAAAGAAACTTTGACACTGTCTCCAACAATAGTAACGGGCAATTGGTTAGAAAGCTGTGACGAACCTACAAAAATATTTGGATAATCTTTTACAGTAAAATAGTAAAAACTGTTACCGTTTTTGACGTCATTGTGAATTCGGGTTACAATAGATTTTAGTTGTTTCTTATTGCTTTCACTGTTCGGATTGATTTTGTTTCCGGCCATATTATAAACATTTTTATAAGACATCAAGGTTTCGCGCATCGTGTTACCTACTCCAACGATCGTGTAATCGCTTATGGCAACCATTGCATACATTTTGACCAATCCACCATCATCTTTTAGCGTCATTACATAAGTCGGAATATTGTTGATATTATAAGGAATGGGCAACGAAGTCTTATATCCTTTTTCCTGAACTTTTCCTTCTGCTGAGCTCTGAGCCGCAAATTCAGTAGCACCGCTTTGTTTGTAGAACGTTGCTTCTTTAGTTCTTGTATCGACTAAAATAAATCCAACAGCCGATTCATCTTTCCCAACCGAAGTTAAACCCGTATACCAATACGATCTGTTATTGTGTCCGTAAACCAATGTCAATCCTTCTGTTATTTGTAATTTATTTGCATTAGAAAAATTCCAATAGCCGTGAACATATTCACCCCAATCGTTTAATTGCTCTTCAATGAAGCTAATGGGTTGAATTCTGTCAATCCATTGCGGAGCGTTCGCTATGGTATACGGTGTAATTGTTCCCGTTTGAGCATCAACAACTAAAACTCCTACCGCATCATTTCCGCCGAAACCAATTTTCTTTTCAAATAAAGTGACCACCCAAAATGGATTTCCAGCGTCATCAATTTCAAATGTATAATCTTCTAAACCTACCGTTGTATATCCATTTAAATAAATATGTCTTGCGAGCTCACTTTGAAAAAAGGCTTCTGGCTGGAATTTGATTTTGATTGCTTTGCCATTAACGTTTTCCACCAACTTCACATCACGTTCGTTAGTTGCCGAAACCATTACATATCCGGGAGTTCCTTCACTATTATTCCACCATTTAAAAAACCCTGAATGCAATAACGGAGCTACCCAATATAAATCATGACCAACTTTCTGAATGCAAAAATCACCCAATTCAACCTGACTTCCCAAAGCGGGCTGTGAACCGAGAATTTTTTCGCCTAATAAATGCGCTAAATCTTCATCAACAACTCGAATTTCATCAATAGAAATCGGAGCAATATGATTCGAGATTTTCTTTCCGTCCACAACATTTCCAATTAAATTTTTATACGATTCACTTCTGAACATTGGCAAACTTGTAAATAATGGAAACACCATGATATAAACTAAAATCAAACCTAGCAACATGAAAAAGATTTTCTTAGGCTTTTCCATCAAACGGACTTTTTTATCTTTTCCTACTTCAAGCTTGGTAAACAAAATAATTGCCAAAACACAAAGTGCTAAAAGAATGATTGGGAACCCCAAAAATCCGTAACCAATAACCGGAAGATTAAAATAAAATAATAAAAACGCAACTAGAACTAAAAGAATAATTTTTTTCATGGTTAGGATTTGTTTATCGGCTATTATACGGAAGAAGATAATTATAGTTACACTATTTAAATAAAATACTATTTTTGCTGTCACACAAAACTAACGTTCAGCATTATTAGATGCTGAAATAAATTCAGCATAAATGAAAGCATACGTTTTTCCAGGACAAGGAGCACAATTTACCGGAATGGGTAAAGATTTATATGAGAATTCGGCTTTAGCCAAACAACTCTTCGAAACAGCAAACGAAATTTTAGGCTTTAGAATCACAGACATCATGTTTGAAGGAACTGCCGAAGAATTGAAAGAAACCAAAGTTACGCAACCAGCCGTTTTTTTGCATTCGGTAATTTTAGCCAAAACTTTGGAAAACTTTGCACCAGATATGGTTGCCGGACATTCATTAGGCGAATTTTCAGCATTGGTGGCCAATGGTGCTTTATCTTTTGAAGACGGATTAAAATTAGTTTCACAACGTGCTTTAGCGATGCAAAAAGCTTGCGAAATTAAGCCTTCTACTATGGCTGCTGTTTTAAGTTTAGAGGATAAAGTCGTAGAAGATATCTGTGCAGCAATTGACGGAGTAGTTGTTGCAGCAAACTACAATTGCCCGGGACAATTAGTAATCTCAGGAGAATATAAAGCAGTGGAATTAGCTTGCGAAAAAATGAAAGAAGCTGGAGCAAAACGCGCTTTGATTTTACCTGTTGGCGGAGGATTTCACTCGCCTATGATGGAACCCGCAAGAGAAGAATTGGCTGCAGCCATAGAAGCAACAACATTCTCAACGCCAAGTTGTCCTGTTTATCAAAACGTAACGGCAAGCGCAGTTTCGGATCCTAATGAAATTAAGAAAAATCTAATCATCCAATTGACAGCTCCAGTAAGATGGACACAATCGGTACAACAAATGATAAAAGACGGCGCTACCAGTTTTACAGAAGTTGGCCCTGGAAAAGTTTTAGTTGGATTAGTAAATAAAATCGATAAAGAAGTAGAAACGATTTCGGCATAATTGCCAATCAAATAAATAGCAAAGCCTCATGAAATTTACTTTATGAGGTTTTTTTTATGATATCTTTGTTAGTAGAAAGTCAAATTATGAGTTTACGAACTGTAAATGTAATACGTTATATCACGCCACTTCGCGAAGGCGGTTCCTTGCCTGCTTTGGCTGAAGCCGATGATGATTTTAAATATGTTTTGAAATTTCGCGGAGCCGGTCATGGAGTAAAAGCGTTGATTGCCGAATTTTTGGGCGGACAAATCGCTAAATTTTTGGAGTTGCCTATTCCAGAATTGGTTTTTGCGAATCTCGACGAAGCTTTTGGAAGAACTGAAGCAGATGAGGAAATTCAGGATTTGCTGCAGTTTAGCCAAGGATTAAATTTGGGATTGCATTATCTTTCCGGAGCGATAACTTATGATGCTGCGAGTAATGATTGCGAACCAGAATTAGCTTCCAAAATTGTTTGGCTCGATGCCTTTATTACCAATGTTGATCGTACTTTTAAAAACACCAATCTTTTAATCTGGAGAAAAGAATTGTGGCTGATTGATCATGGCGCTGCTTTTTATTTTCACCATTCTTGGGACAATTGGGAAGCAAATGCGATTACGCCTTTTGCTCTAATTAAAGATCATGTTTTATTGCCTAAAGCTTCCAAACTTGACGAAGTTCATGCCGAATTTACAACGAAATTAAATGATACCGTTCTTAGAGAAATTGTAAACCAAATTCCAGAAGATTGGTTGCATTGGGAAGATCGTACACTTTCTCCGGATGAAATTAAAGATGTTTATTTTAAGTTTTTGTCCATCCGATTGGCGAATGCAAATCTATTTTTAAAACAAGCGCAAGATGCTCGAAAAACACTTATATGAATACGCCGTTATTCGTGTTGTGCCTAGGGTAGAACGCGAAGAATTTGTCAATATTGGATTGATGCTGTTTTGTAAAAGACAAAAATATCTAAGAATTGAATATCATGTTGTACCCGAAAAAATTAAATCGATTTGTTCTGAATTTGATATGGATCAACTAAAAGAAAATCTAGATTCATTTGTAAAAATCGGAAAAGGAACTAAAGACGGTGGACCAATAGCGGCATTTGAAACTTCAGAACGTTTCCGATGGTTAAGTGCTATCAAGAGTTCTAGTATTCAAACATCAAGACCGCATTCGGGTTTTAGTTTGGATTTGGATACCACTTTTGAAAAATTATATGCCGAATTAGTTTTATAAATAGATTGTTATGGAAAAAATTATAGCCTTATTTCAAAACCTGCAAGACATCAAAGTCATATCAAAAGAGATTGATTATGCTGATTATGTGGCTTTGGATTTATCGGTTACCAATGAAACTTTAGCCAGTAAAAAATTAACAACCGCCAAAGATTACGAACTTTTCATCCAAAATTATTTAGATCAAAACAATGCCAAAATAGCTTATGGCGGCTACAATGAAATCCGGAATTTATATCAAAGAAGCACCGTTTTTAAAAACGATACAAGCGATGAGCGCAACATTCACATTGGATTAGATTTATGGATCAATGAATCTGCACTGGTTTATGCCGCTTTAGAGGGTAAAATTCACAGTTTGCAAAACAATGACGCTTTGGGCGATTATGGGCCGACTATTATTTTAGAACATCAAATTGAAAGTATAACTTTCCACACTTTATATGGTCATTTGAGTTTGGATAGCCTAGAAGACAAAAAAGCGGGTAACTTTGTTCAGAAAGGACAACAGATTGCTACACTTGGTTTACCCCCGATAAATGGCGATTATGCGCCCCATTTACATTTCCAAATCATTATTGACATAGAAAACAAAAGCGGTGATTATCCTGGAGTTTGTAGCTCAAATACCTTGGCGTTCTACTTGCAGAATTGCCCAGATCCAAATTTATTATTAAAAATTAAAACCTAAATATTATGAAATCAATAATTTTATCATTAGCCCTAGCTGTAACATTAGTTTCCTGCCAAGAAAAAACAAAGGAAAAACTAGAAGATGCTAGAGATGCCGTAAGTGAAGAAGTTTCATCATCAATTGATTCGGCCCAAATGAAAGCGGAAGCAAGAATGGACACCTTAAAGGAAAAAGCCAATGCCAAAGTAGACAGCATGAAAATGAAAAGCGCGGAAAGAATGGAAGCAGCCGCTAAAAAATTAAAAGAATCTGTTAAGAAATAAATTCAAAAAGCCCGTTTCAAAACTAATGAAACGGGCTTTTTTAAGTTTAAAAGAAGGCTAATCTCTAATTTTCTGTTCCCATTTCCACGCAGAAGACAATGCCTCTTCTAACGAAAGTTCGGATTTCCAACCTAAAACAGTGTTGGCTTTATCGGTATTAGCATAAGCTGAAATTACGTCACCACTTCTTCTCTCAACGATTTTATATGGTAATTTTTGTCCTGAAATTTTTTCAAAAGCCGCTATGACTTCCAAAACAGAACTTCCGGTTCCTGTACCCAAATTGAAGATTTCAACTTTTTCAAGGTTTTGTTTGTTTAATAATCTTTGTAGCGCAATAACGTGTGCTTTCGCCAAATCTACCACATGGATATAATCGCGAATACAAGTTCCATCAGGTGTTGGATAATCATTTCCATAAACCGACAATTCTTTTCGCACACCAGAAGCAGTCTGCGTGATAAATGGCACTAAATTTTGTGGAACACCAATCGGTAATTCTCCAATTTCACCACTTGCATGCGCACCAATCGGATTAAAATAACGCAATAAAATCGAATTGATATTCGCAACCTTTGCTACATCAGTTATAATTTCTTCTCCGATTTGTTTTGTATTTCCATAAGGTGAATTTGCGGGCTGCACAGCGGCATTTTCTGTAATCGGCATCCTTTCGGCCTGACCGTAAACTGTACAAGAAGAACTGAAAATGAAATTAGCATCAGGTAAATTTATTAATTCCTGTAAAAGATAGACTAACGAATTAATGTTGTTTTCATAATACAATAAAGGATTTTCAACACTTTCACCCACTGCTTTTGACGCAGCAAAATGAATTACACCTGCGACATTATGATGTGCTTTAAAGAAGTTTTGAACTGCTGATTTATCCCGAAGATCAATATTTTCAAAAATTGGTTTTTTGCCTGTGATTTTTTCAATTCCGTCGAGAACTTCAATAGAAGAATTAGAAAGATTGTCTATAGCGACAACTTCAAAACCCTCATTTTGTAATTCTACAACAGTATGTGAACCAATAAAACCTAAACCGCCTGTTACTAGTATCTTCATTTAGTAAGTTTTCAATCCCAGTCGCAGTATACAGTTGCTGTGACTGTAAACTGTGGCTATAAACTATTTAAAATATTCTAAAACGCTCTCTGTAATATATTTTATTTGGTCGTCTTCCAATTCAGTGTGCATTGGCAACGAAATTACTTCTTTCACCAATTGGTTTGTTACTGGAAAATCTTCTTCTTTATATCGTGGATCCAAATAGGCTTTTTGCAAATGCAACGGAATTGGATAGTAAATAGCACATGGAATTCCTTTATCTAACAGGTGTTGCATCAACGCATCCCTATCGGAATCTATAATTCGTAACGTGTATTGATGAAAAACGTGACAGTCACAGATATCACAAATACTTGGAGCAATAATATTTTTATGCCCTTCAAAAGCTGCAGTATATTTACGAGCTGCATTTTGTCTAGCCGCATTATAACTATCTAATAAAGGTAATTTAGTATTTAAAACCGCTGCCTGAACACTATCCAAACGGGAGTTCACACCAACAACATCGTGATGGTAACGAACATACATTCCGTGATTTACAATGCCGCGAATCGTGTGCGCCAAGGCATCATCATTCGTAAAAATTGCTCCACCATCACCATAACACCCTAAGTTTTTTGAAGGGAAAAATGATGTTGACGAAACGTGTCCAATCGTTCCAGCTTTCTTTTTGGTTCCGTCAGAGAATTTACAATTAGCGCCAATGGCTTGCGCATTATCTTCAATTACAAACAAATTATGCTCTTTGGCAATAGCCATAATGGCTTCCATATTCGCTGCTCTTCCGAACAAATGCACTGGAACAATGGCTTTTGTTTTTGGGGTAATCGCTTTTCTAATAGCATCAATAGAAATGTTCATATTCACAAAATCAACATCTACTAAAACGGGTGTTAATTGTAATAATGCAATAACTTCAACAGTTGCTGCGAAGGTAAAATCGGCCGTTATAACCTCATCTCCAGGTTTTAGATCCAATGCCATCATTGCAATTTGTAAAGCATCTGTCCCGTTTGCACATGGAATTACGTGTTTTACGTCGAGATATTCTTCAAGGTTTTTTTGAAATTCGTGAACTTTTGGCCCGTTGATATAGGTTGTAGTATCCAAAACTTCCTGAATAGAAGCGTCAACTGTGGCTTTTATTTTTTCGTATTGACTTTTTAAGTCAACCATTTGTAATTTTTTCATAGTTCTGCAATTTGAGATACAAAAGTAAGAAATTCTGAAGTAGAATTTCATGTTCCACAAAAGAAACGTATTTTAGCACATCAAATTTTTTAGGATGCTATTTCTATATAATTTACTACTACTTTTTGCTGCACAAGTTGTGAAATTGCTGGCGCTATTTAGTCCCAAAATCAAGCTTTTTGTGGATGGAAGAAAAGTAGTTTTTCAGACTTTGGAAAGCAAAATAAACCCAGATGACAAAACAATTTGGTTTCACGCGGCTTCCTTAGGAGAGTTTGAACAGGGATTGCCCGTAATGGAGAAAATCAAAGTTCAGTTTCCAGAACATAAAATTGTTGTGACTTTTTTTTCGCCGTCGGGTTACGAAGTTCGAAAAAATAATACTATTGCTGATGTGACTATTTATTTGCCTTTGGACACCAAAACTAATGCTCAAAAATTCTTAAAGTTGGTTCATCCTGATTTAGTTTTCTTTATCAAATATGAATATTGGCCTAATTATTTGAATGAATTGAAGAAAACAAACATCAAAACCTATTTAATTTCTGGAATTTTTAGAGAAAACCAGGCCTTTTTCAAATGGTATGGTGGATTCTACAGAAACGCTTTAAAAACATTTGATTACTTTTTTGTGCAGAATGAAAGCTCAAAAAAACTACTTCAAAGTTTGGGTTTCAATAATGTAAAAATCTCAGGAGACACTCGATTTGACCGAGTTGTTGCTATTTTGGAAAGAGATAATTCATTAGACTTTATCGAACAATTTAAAAACAATACAACTACAATCGTGATTGGAAGTTCTTGGCCAAAAGACGAAAGTTTGCTTGTGCATTATATCAATCAAAGCAATGAAAATGCGAAATTTATCATTGCACCACACAATATTAAATCCGAACAAATTCAGGAATTAAAAAAATCGATTGCTAAAAAGACTATTTTATTTTCCGAAAAAGAAAATTGTGATTTGTCAAGTTATGATGTTTTAATCGTTGACACCATTGGCATTCTAACTAAAATCTACAGTTATGCTGACATTGCATATGTTGGTGGCGGTTTTGGAAATCCAGGTGTTCACAATATATTAGAACCAGCAACTTTTGGAATTCCGATCATTGTTGGTCCCAACTTTTCTCATTTTCCAGAAGCGGTTGCGTTAGTTCACCAGGAAGGATGTGCATCTATTTCGAATCAAAACGCACTGAATGATGCCTTTTCCAATTTGATTTCCAATGCTGATATTCGTAACGAAAAAGGCCATATCTGCGCAACATTTGTCGAAATGAATATTGGCGCGACAGCCGTTATTATGAGACATATTCTTAATGAAACTATAAAGTAATCCTCAAAAAAAAATAAAAATTCTATTATTGCATTACTAAATAAAATCAACCCTATGAAATTTATAAGATTACTCCTTTTATTTGTTTTTGTACAAGTTTCTGCTCAACAAGGCGGCATGTGGATTCCTTCTTTATTAAAAGGAATGAACGAGACTGAAATGAAAAATCTTGGTATGAAAATAACTGCCGAAGAAATTTATTCGGTTAACACATCAAGCATAAAAGATGCTGTGCCTCAATTTGATGGTGGCTGCACTGCGGAAGTAATTTCGGATAAGGGTTTGATTTTAACCAATCATCATTGCGGTTTTGATGCCATACAGAATCATTCTTCAACAGAACACGATTATCTTACTGATGGTTTTTGGGCCTATAAAATGGAAGATGAATTAACCAATAAAGGAATGGTAGTCTCATTTGTAGTTCGAATTGAAGATATTACAACGAAAGTTTTGGAAGGTGTTTCTTCACTATCTACAGAAATCGAAAAACAGAAGAAAATTCAAGACAACATTGGAATGCTAAGCAGATCATTACCAAAAGAAACTTGGCAGGAAAACAACATTAAGACTTTTTATGACGGCAATCAATACCTACTATTTGTAACCGAAACGTTTAAAGATATTCGATTGGTTGGTGCGCCACCTAGTGCAATTGGAAAATTTGGTTCTGATACTGATAATTGGGTTTGGCCTAGACATACAGGTGATTTTTCTTTATTCAGAATTTACGCCGATAAGAACAATCGTCCAGCGGAATATTCCCCAGAAAATGTCGCTTATAAACCAAAATATTTTTTCCCAATTTCTATTAAAGGTTTGAAGGAAAATGATTTTACAATGGTGATGGGCTATCCTGGAAGAACACAAGAATATTTACCTTCTTTTGCTGTGGAACAGATTGTAAACAATTTAAACCCAGCTAAAATCGAAGTTCGAGACGCCACTTTGAAAATTCAAAATGAATTTATGCGAAAAGACAATGCAATTAAGATTCAATATGCTGCAAAAAACGCATCGATTGCTAATGCTTGGAAAAAATGGATTGGGGAAGCCAAAGGATTAAAAAAATCAAATGCGGTTTCTGTTAAACAAAAATTCGAAGCCGAATTTCAAGACAAAGTTATAAAAGAAGGAAAACTAAATGAATATGGCTCACTTCTCTCCGATTTTGAAAAAAATTATAGTGCCATTAAAGAATATGCATTAGCCAGAGATTTGTTTACCGAAATAGCGTTGCGCAATACGGAATTACTTTCTGTTGGATATAAACTCTATCAGTTAGAACAAATATATACTAGCAAAGGAGAACAGTCTTTCACTGACAGGAGAAATAATTTAGTTAATGGTCTTGGTGATTTTTATAAAGAATACAATCCAATATTAGATCAAAAGGTTTTTGAACAATTGCTAACCATATATTCTAAAAAATTTCCAAAACAATTTTTACCAAATTCCATAGAATATAGCGATGCTCAAAAATTAGCCCAAGACGTCTATACCCAATCGCAGTTGGTAAGTTATGATAAAATCAAACAGTTACTAAATGGGGACAGTAAAACAGTTTTAGAAAAACTAAACAACGATAAAGGATTTCAAGTTATAAAAGCTATGGCCGATGCTCATTTCAAAAATGTCGCACCACAGTATGACGAAATTAATTTACGAAATATGGCTACTCAAAGAACCTACATGAAAGCTATATTAGAATTATTCCCAAAAGACAGAATTTTTCCAGATGCGAACAGTACACTTCGCGTAACGTACGGTAAAATTAAGGGTTATAAACCTAATGACGCTATAATTTACGAACCATTTACCTACCTTGATGGTGTTATGGAAAAATACATTCCTGGCGATTATGAATTTGATGTACCAAAAAAATTGATCGATTTATACAATAAGAAAGACTATGGTGTTTATGGTATAAATGGTAAAATGCCTTTGAATTTCATTGCTACAAACCACACCACTGGAGGAAATTCAGGAAGTCCAGCATTAGATGCTAACGGAAATCTTATTGGTTTGAATTTTGACAGAGTTTGGGAAGGAACCATGAGCGACATTTACTATTCACCAGAAATATGTAGAAATATCATGGTTGACATTCGCTATATAATGTTCATTATCGATAAATTTGCTGGTGCAGAAAATTTAGTTAAAGAATTAAAAATCATTAGTTCAAAAAAACAATAGTAAACATTTACACTATATTAATTTATGGCACGGTTATTGGTAAGTTAAATTCGAAGTAAAATATATGTTTTTTAAAAAAAGTTAAAAATTTATTTTAACGTATTAAAAAATTTATATCTTTGCGTCGAATTAATAATTAACCTTTTATAATTAAGTAAGATGAAAAAAGTATTTTTAAGTTTAGCTGTTATCGCTGCATTAACTGTAGTATCTTGTAAACAAGCTGATGCTAACGCTGAAGTTGCTGTTGATTCAACTGCTACTGAAGCTATTGACACTGCTGCTGCTGCTGTTGATACTGCTGCTATGGCTGTTGATACTGCTGCTGCAAAAGTTGAAGCTGCTGCTGATGCCGTTAAAGACGCTAAAGAAGAAGTAAAAAAATAATTAGAACCTAATTATTTTAAAAAAGCTGCGCATTGCGTGGCTTTTTTTATTTAACAGAAGTAGCTTTATAAATCTCCAAATATCACATCTTCATTTGCAAAATCTAAAATTTCTGATTTTGAAATGTATTTTATAATTTCTTCGATTCCTTTTTGCATCATTAATTCTGTAGAATATTTTCTACTTGTTGCAAATATCTTTTCTTTTAATATGACTTTAAAGAAGAACTTTCCGCGCGAAGTTTTAAACTTTAAATAGTTAAAATTTTCTGTTGATGATTTTAACAATTCTATTTCTTCTTCACATTCAAATTTCAATTCGTAACTACTGCTCACGAATATGGTCTTCCCTTTTCGGGAAACAAACTCAAATTTGTAGAAATCATTTAATTTTTTACTGATAACAAAAGTTCCCATAAGAAATTTAAAGGCATTAAATAAAAAAAGCTCCAAACTATGTTTGAAGCTTTTGTACTCAGAGCGGCTCCGAAGCTTCGGAGTTGAACCCTCACGAACTATAACTTACTAGCATATCTTTAATAATGTTTTTGTCTTCAATCAACCGTTCTATGAATTTTCTGGACTTCATTTTTTTAATAAACAACTCTAAACGATATGCTTGTGCACTTGACTCACATTCATAACTAAATCTTAACTCCCAAGGAATTCCTTTTGAAGTAAACGAGCCTTGATAAACCATAGTATTATGCTCTGAAAGCCTTCTCTGGACTTCATCGGTTATTCCAACATAATATCCGTTGAGCTTTTCTAAAAACAATATATATACAAAAAACATAACTTAATATTACAAAAAAAGCTCCAAACATTGTTTGAAGCTTTTGTACTCAGAGCGGGACTTGAACCCGCACGAACATTGCTGTTCACTGGATTT
>NZ_JAQSDH010000015.1:32553-62244 GCF_029945805.1 Flavobacterium sp. | reverse complement strand
CCAAACTATCTCTTCCGTAATGGGATTCTGGATAAATGATTCCACCATTGCCTTCGCCGCCAATAATAGCATTGGTTTTCTTCATCAATTCCACCACATTTACTTCACCTACAGCACTGGCTTTATAACTTCCGTTGTGTTTGGTCGTAATATCGCGCAAAGCACGTGACGAACTCATATTAGAAACGGTATTTCCCGGAGTTTTGCTCAATATATAATCAGCGCAAGCCACCAACGTATATTCTTCGCCAAACATTTCTCCATCATTTGAAATGAACGCCAAACGATCCACGTCTGGATCAACAACAATTCCGAAATCGGCTTTTTCTTCTACAACTAACTTACAAATGTCTCCTAAATGTTCTTTCAAAGGCTCTGGATTGTGCGGGAAATGTCCATTGGGTTCACAATATAATTTCACACACTCCACACCCATTTGTTCCAATAGTTTCGGTATAATAATTCCACCCGAAGAATTTACACCGTCAACTACAACCTTGAATTTTCTTTTAGCAACTGCCGCAGCATCCACTAAAGGCAAATCCAAAACTTCATCAATATGAATGTCCATATAGGCATCATTCACGGTAATTTCGCCTAAGGAATCCACATCCGAAAAATCAAAAGCTTCCGATTCTGCAATTTCCAAAATCAGTTCGCCTTCTTTTCCGCTAAGGAATTCTCCTTTTGAATTCAATAATTTCAAGGCATTCCATTGTTTCGGATTGTGTGAAGCCGTCAAAATAATGCCACCATCTGCTTGTTCCATTGGAACCGCAATTTCAACCGTTGGCGTAGTAGACAAACCCAAATCAATAACATCTATCCCTAATCCAAGTAAGGTATTCATTACCAAATTATGAATCATCGGACCAGAAATTCTAGCATCACGACCAATGACAACTTTTAGTTTTGGCTGATGGCTAATGGCTGATGGCTGCTGGCTATTTTTTAGAAAAGTTCCATAAGCAGAAGCAAATTTAACGGCATCAACCGGAGTTAAATTATCACCCACTTTCCCGCCAATAGTGCCCCGAATTCCCGATATAGATTTGATTAAAGTCATTTTATATTATTCTAAATTTTGAATGTTACTTTTTATTTGTTTACAAATATAAAGAATGCCATTTTTCAATTCTAATTTAAAATTCAAAATTTCTAATTTAAAATTCTTAAATTAGGCACATGAACTTCCTAGCTCACATCTATCTTTCTGGTGACAACAATTTGCTAAAAATCGGAAACTTTATGGCGGACAGCATTCGCGGACACAGTTATGATGTGTATCCAATGGAAATACAAAAAGGAATTCTGCTCCATCGTTCTATCGACAGTTTTACCGATATGCATCCCATTTACCGGCAAAGTAAGCATCGCTTACACGAAAAATACGGTCATTATTCAGGTGTGATTATGGATATCTTCTACGACCATTTCTTGGCCAAAAATTGGAACACCTATTCAGATGAAAAACTAGAAACCTATGCTGACACTTTTTACCATCTGCTAAAAGACAATTACGAAATACTAACCGAAAGAGTTAAAGGCATGATTCCTTATATGTTTGCGAGAAACTGGTTAGTAAGTTATGCCACTATTGACGGGCTGCAAATGATCATGTTCCAGATGGATCACAGAACGAAAAATCGTGTTGCGATGCATGAATCGATAGTTGAACTTCAACACTATTACACGGAATTTGAAAACGAATTCACTCTGTTTTTCGAAGAATTACGCCTGCACTGTACTGCAAAATTACAAGAACTCAACACCTAATTTATGCAAAAGTATTTTCTTTTCTTTTTGCTGATTTCCGTTTCACTTTTTTCTCAACAAAAAGGGCTAGTTGCCGATAAAGCGATCGTAGTTTCTGCTCGCGAAGAAGCTTCCAAAATTGGAGTTGACATTATCAAAAAAGGCGGCAATGCTTTTGATGCGATGATTGCGACGCAACTCGCTTTAGCAGTGGCTTATCCTTATGCCGGAAATATTTCAGGTGGCGGATTTATGGTGTACCGAAAAGCCAATGGAGAAGTAGGATCATTAGACTTTCGCGAAAAAGCACCTCAAAAAGCTTCCAAAAACATGTATCTAGATAAAGCCGGAAACGTTATTCCCAATTTAAGTACCGATGGCGCTTTGTCAGTTGGAATTCCGGGTAGCATCGCAGCTATTTTTGATGTTCATAAAAAGTTAGGCAAACTTCCTTTGAAAGCGTTATTTCAACCGGCTATTGATTTGGCTGAAAAAGGAATCATCGTTTCCGAAAAAGAGAAGGTCAAACTAGAGGAATATCGGGATATAATTGTCAAAATTAGTGGCGACAAAACTTTATACAATAAGACCTTTAAAGAAGGGGATGTTATCAAATACAAAGCTTTAGCTACTACCTTAAAACAAATTCTTAAAAACGGAAGAAACGAATTCTACAAAGGAAACACAGCTAAAAAATTAGTTGCATTTTTAAAGAAAAAAGGCGGAATTATTTCGATGAAAGATTTAACCGATTACCAAGTCGTTTGGCGCATGCCTATAACATTTAAATACAAAGAACTGAATATAATTTCGATGGCGCCACCGTCAAGCGGAGGCATTACTTTAGCACAAATTATGAAAATGATTGAGCCCTATGCCGTTTCAACATTTAAACCTAATGCAACACAATACATCCAACTTTTAGCAGAAGCGGAACGAAGAGCTTACGCCGATAGAAATTATTTTCTAGGCGATCCCGACTTTGTAAAAATTCCACAAAAACAATTATTGGACGAGTTGTATCTCAAAGACCGAATGAAAAGTTTTTCATTTGAAAAAGCAACCTCATCAGCAGATGTTAGTCATGGCGATGTTTCGGTTTATGAAAGCGATGAAACCACTCACTACTCTATTGTTGATGCTCAAGGAAATGCAGTTTCGGTAACGACAACGCTCAATGGCGCTTATGGATCAAAATTGTATTGTGACGAATTAGGTTTCTTTTTAAACAATCAAATGGATGATTTTTCAGCCAAACCTGGTGTTCCTAATTCTTATGGTTTGGTCGGTGCTGAAGCCAATAGTATTGTACCACAAAAAAGAATGCTGAGTTCAATGACACCAACCATTGTGGAGAAAAATGGCAAACTATTTATGCTATTAGGTTCGCCTGGCGGTTCTACAATTATAACATCAGTTTTACAAACGATTTTAAATGTATACGAATTCAAAATGACGATGCAACAAGCGGTTGATTCACCAAGATTTCACAACCAATGGCTGCCAGAAGATATTATGGTTGAACCCAATAAATTTGATAAAATCACCCTAGAAAATCTTAAATCTAAAGGCTATACAATCAATGAAAAGTTTGCGCCAGTTCTCGGGAAAGTCGATGCAATATTGATACAGCCCAACGGAAAACTAGAAGGCGGAGCTGATTTTCGTGGTGATGATAAAGCTGCAGGATTTTAAATTATTCTATCTTGCCTAAAAAAGTAATAGTAACATTTTTAGTTGCGTTTCCAAAAGTCTTATTCTGCTCAAACAAATAAACAAGTTGACTTAGTTTAATAGTTTGGCTTACGCCCGATTTTGTTCTGATAACTGTATACTTCATTTTCCAGCTTAAAGCAGTCTCTGAATTATTCTGCCATACATTTGAAACTATAAAAATAATCGGTTCAGAGAATAAGAGTTTATCAATTAGCGCGTTCAGCGCAATCTTTTCATTGGGTTCCGAAGTAAAATCTATCACTTCTGGGTTTTGGTTTTGGAAGCTATTTTTGATATTTATTACGACTTCTTTTTTCAAATCATCGGTTAACGAAGCATCGGTCAGCATTTGAAAGTAAGTAAACAAATCCTCCACTTTAGTTTTGGCGTTTTCCTGATAATCTTCCAGCATTTTAACTGCGTATTTTTTGGATAAACTAACTTGTCCACTTTTCTTTTCAGAAATGCGCTCTTCCTTGGTCGATTGTGCATGGACGAATTGCCCAAACAGTACCATTGTGATAAATAAAAAAATCGTCTTCATTTTATTCTTGTTTGATTCTGATAAACTGAATCTTGTTTTCAGCATCGTTTTTAACTTCAATAATTCGCATTCGTTTTACCGTTGCGGTTGGCACAATTAATTTTTGTGAGAATTCATTTTTATCATAATATTCGGCACCTAAATTATTCTTCAACATCACAATAACTTCCAAATTGTCGGATAAAATTTTATTGAGCTGTTGTTTTCTCGTTTGCCAGTTTTTAATATCCGAAACCATAAAAGCTTTAAGCATCATAGCATAATCATCGGGTGTCAGCGAAACTTGCCTTGGAGTTTTTGTTGTCGAATTATTTATCATTACAGTTTTCGGATGATAAAAAGGACTCTTGATTATCAATTTGGTTTGTTTATTTTCCGAAGGTTTGAGTTGCACTTTTCCGTCTTTGACTTCCAAAGGTTTTTCGACAGAATCTTCAACTTGAATTACTATAATTTCGTCTGATTTTACTTTTTCGTTGGTAAATTCATTATTCAGTTCGATGCTTTTCGTTTCCGGAATTTCCGGTTTACTGAAATTGGAATACCAAACTGCAACACCAATAATCGGTACAAAAAGTAACAGCCAAAGCTTAGAAACCGATTGTTTAGCTTTTGGGGAAGTAATTGCAGTCGGTGCATTCTCATCAAAAACAAATTCATCCCAACCTGAAAACCCGGTAAACTGAGCCAGAATATTCAGCATGTCTTTTCTTGGAATTTTGCTGTTTGTTTCCGGTTTTAAATGCGTGTAAATCCATTTTTCGCTTATGGTTTGCTTGCAATTTTCTTCAATTAAGTCAATAAGTTTCTGGATATCCTGCGCGCTGAAACTTTTCCAATTTCCCTGAAAAAAAGGATAATGCTCCTGATATTTCAAAAGCACGAGTTTTTTTAATCGCTGAAATTGTTCCAATTCGGTCATTCGTAAATTCTGTTCAAAAGTATAAGAAGCCTGAGTATCATTTGCTGAAAAGCTGCTGTAAAAGCACTGTAAATGTAACTAAAAAACTTTACAGCCAGTTGAAAGTGGTTTTGCCAGACTTACATTTTGACATCGGCGTAACATTGCCTCAATAATCTTAAAAACATATAAAAATGAAATCAAAATTTATCACAGCAGTTTGCCTAATGGCAGTAATCCATTTTACATCAGCTCAAAACGATGGAAATGTAAACTATGACAAAAAATCGGGAAATGCCAATTATGGCGGAAATCAGTATGCAATTAATCGTGTAAATACAATCCAGACTACAACGAGCAGTCAGGATGAAATGGTGATTACCATTAAGGGAATTTACAACGAAAGAGCCACTGCTCAAATAGCGACTTTCAGTATTTTGCAACTCGGGAAAACAGCCGAAGAAGCAACCAGTTTAATTGATGAACGCATTGGGAATGTAATGAAAGAGCTAAGTGCTTTTAACAAGGAAATTGAAATCGCATCCGACATGATTTCGTTTGTTCCAACGTATGATTACAGTGTTGAAAAGAAAATCTTCAATCCAAAAACCTATAACGAACAACCTTCGGGCTTTGAATTGAAAAAGAATATTTTGATAAAATTCAAAAACAATAATGATTTTGACAGAATCGTTGCCATTTGTGGTAAATTTGAAATTTATGATTTGGCAAAGGTTGATTATGTAACTACAAATTTGGATGGAATTCGTTTTCAGATGCAAAAGAAAGCAATGGAACAATTCAAAGAGTATATGGCTAATTATTCCCTGATAATGAACACGGATTTAAACAAAAAAGAGAAGATTTTACAAGAAGGTTTTAATGTCACTTATCCAATGGAAAGCTATAGAAGCTATCAGGCGTATTCACAAGCCGATGCTAATTTTGATCCAAAAGGCGTTGTTCACAACATTAAGAAAAACAGCACCGAATACTATAATGCTGCGATGGTAAAAGACCATAACTTTATTTTTAATGCCGATATTACAGAACCAACCATTCAGGCGTTTTATGAAATTACGATTCGCATTAAATTGAAAGAAGATCAACTTCCTAAAAACACCATTATTCGTAACAACAGATATTATATCATAACAGCTGCAGGCGATATCAAATTGCTGAATCTTTAAATACATCGACATGAAAGATTTTAAAGTTTTAGTGGTTATTGTTTTTATCACTATGTGTTTTTCCTCTTGTAAAAAGCAAACTTTGCATACAGAGGATATTATTAGAAAATATAAACTTACATATTATCCTTATTGGGATTCAGAAAAAACGCCTTTTAGACGAAATGCCTCTATTTATGCAAATCAGAAAACCGATCGCTGTTTGTTAGTCCTAAAAAATAAAAAAGGCGATACCATTTTGTGTCATTTAGATAAAAGTATTGTCAATATCACTTCACTGCAATATCAAAAAATGCGCAATGATTGGATAATCATAAAAAGGGATTACGGAAAAACAACTTATGATTCCACTGGCAAATGGGGAGGTCCGATTGGAGGAAGTGTATACGACCGATTTCCAATAGATGAATATTATTCAATAGATAGAGAAAAAAAGGAATTGAAAAAAATAAACCTCATTGGCAAAAAAGAGTTTCTAAACAAAATAGCAGCTAAATTCAGTTACTTGAAAAATTGCACTATCGCCGGATTGGACGGAACAACAACCTATGTTTTTAAAGATACCTTAAATGACAAACAAATACTTTATCAACTAGAGACCAAGTATCTTGTAAAATACATCGATGGAAAGTATGCTGTTGAACCAAAATTTGAGCAAAGCTCCAGAAATGGGATATTCCAAAAAAAGGTTTTTTTCGAAAAAGGTGGAAATACAATCCACTTTGGTGAAAAAATAGTTTCTGGAAAAAATAGTTGGGATTTCAATTTTAGATATGAAATTGATGATAGGAAATATTATAAATTTAAAAGCCAGGTAAAAAAGTATAATAATTTACCAGGAATCGAAGTTTTTAAAACCGAGATAATAGTTTATGATTGGAAAAATAAAACCACTAAAATCGTCAAGAATTTCCCAAAAGACAGTTTGTTAGAGGATTACAGTTTTGGCTTTCAAAAGCAACCGAATGGTAAAATATATGCTGGCATCAATACAGGCGATGACAGTTATGACTTTTATTATGAACTTGACACAATCCGCTGGGTGCTTATTGGGTTCAAAGAGCCTACAACGGGACGAATACCAAGACATTAAAAGCTCAAATGTTAAATGAGGAGTGTTAATAAATACGCCTCATTTTCATATACAATAAATAAGGCAACTTGTTGGGTGCAACTAAAACACCACTAAAAATATATTTTGAACGATACCTCATGTCAATTAGAATTTTTATTGTCTGTCTGGGCTTGTCGAAGATCTTTTTTTAGTACTTCGACAAGCTCAGTGTGACATTTTCTGTACAATAGGATGCAAAATTATAATTGCACCCAATGGGTTAATGTAGTATTTTAGCAGATTCAAAGATTTGAATAAATGCCTACGACTAAAGCGTCCAATTTTAAAATTGTTATTAGAACCATTTTCAGAAGAGCCGAAAATTTAATTTTCCTTCTGAAAGATAAACTAAGCGAGCGTAATTTTATCTATTTTGCAAGTATTGTTGTAGCCATTACGTGTTCAATCGCCGTAATAATTCTTAAAAGTTTTGCCCACAATATTTTCCTCTGGGCAAATGAAATCAATGGATTTCTGAAATTACCTTACATTAACAGCTTACTGCCAATCATCGGAATTTTGCTCACCGTTTTTGTAGTTCGGAATTTCTTGGGCAATAGTTTAGAAAAAGGTAGTTCTAAGGTTTTGTATGCGGTTGCCAAAAAAGGAGGGATTATTCCAAAAAAACAAATGTATTCGCAATTAATAACGAGCTCTTTGACTGTTGGCCTTGGAGGTTCTGCAGGTTTAGAAAGTCCGATTGTGATTACGGGCGCAGCTTTTGGATCTAATTTTGCGCAGAAATACCACCTTTCTCAAAAAGACCGAATTTTGCTTTTGGCCTGTGGTGTTGCTGCCGGAATTGGTGCCGCTTTTAACGCTCCCATTGCTGGAGTATTATTTGCGATTGAAATCGTTTTAACTGATGTCTCTATCTCAGCCTTTATCCCAATAATTATTTCTGCAGCAACAGGCGCACTAATTTCAAAAGTTGCGTTAAGCGCGGATACGCTTCTTAATTTTGAACAATCACTACAATTTGATTACCACAATACACCATTTTATATTCTATTGGGAATTTTAGCCGGTTTCGCTTCTATTTATCACGCCCGTAATTTTCAGAAAGTAGAAAAGTTTTTCGGAAGTTTCAAAAACAAAGGCTATCGCAGAGCATTATTCGGCGCTTCAATTTTAGCAGTTTTAATATTTTTTTCCCCGACACTTTTTGGTGAAGGTTACGAAAGCATTAAAATTTTGGCTTCTGAAAATCCGAGTGTTTTATTAGATAATACCGTGCTCGAAAAATTCAAAAGCAGCGAATGGATTTTACTAGCGTTTGTTGGTGTAACCATGCTACTAAAAGCTTTTGCTACGGGACTGACTCTGGGCAGCGGCGGGAATGGCGGAAACTTTGCCCCTTCCCTTTTTGTTGGTTCTTATCTTGGTTTTTTTGTTGCTAAATTTGTAAACTTACTAAACTTCACAACGCCATTACCCATTGCCAATTTCACAATTGTTGGTATGGCCGGAATTCTAAGCGGATTGTTTCACGCACCTTTAACTGCCATTTTCCTTATTGGCGAAATTACCGGTGGTTATGATTTGATGGTGCCTTTGATGATCGTTTCTTCTGTGAGTTATGCTGTTTCCAAACAGTTCGAAAAACACTCTATGGATGTAAAACCATTGGCTGATAAAGGTGATGTTTTTACCAGCGACAAAGATAAAAATATATTGCAAAGTATTGACTTGTATAAACTTGCTCATAAAAAATACAAAACCTTAACGCTTGATAACACGCTAGAAAGTGCCGTAAAGGTATTCGCTACTACTGAACAAAAAATAATCCCTATTGTTGATGAAGAGAAAAACTTGGTTGGGATCATCGATTTCGAAACCGCAAAAAAAGTCATTTTCAATCCGTATAACGTGAAATTTATGTCTATTAGTGAAATTATCACCCAGCCGGAAGCCATCATTTTATTAGAAGACAAAGTTGAAAAAGTGATGAAGCAGTTTGAAACTGCGAATGCGTCGATTTTACCCGTAATTCAAAAAGGAAAATACTTTGGTTTTATTTCCAAAATAGATCTACTCGAAAATTACCGTCAGCGTTTGAAAGAAATGGTGATTGATTAGTCATTTTTAACAATATCTTCTCAACTGCTTATCTAAAAATCCCTTGCAAAACACTACCTTTGCTTCCGAAATTTCGGAATTTAAAATTGCTATGCTAGATACTGAAAATACTATTGAAGTCCTTGGTGCCCGAGTGCACAATCTTAAGAATATTGATATTTCGATTCCCAGAGAAAAACTGGTGGTAATTACCGGACTTTCGGGCTCTGGGAAATCGTCTTTGGCATTCGACACCATTTATGCCGAAGGACAACGTCGATATGTTGAAACGTTCTCAGCTTATGCGCGACAATTCCTGGGCGGATTGGAACGTCCAGATGTGGATAAAATTGACGGATTGTCACCTGTAATCGCCATCGAACAAAAAACTACGAGTAAAAGTCCGCGATCAACTGTTGGAACCATTACCGAAATTTATGATTTCCTGCGGTTGCTTTATGCGCGTGCCGGCGAAGCGTTCAGCTACGTAACAGGCGAAAAGATGGTTTCCTATTCGGATGATCAAATCAAGGAATTGATTATCAAAAATTTTACTGGAAAACGAATCAATATTCTGGCACCAGTGATTCGGGCTCGAAAAGGACATTATGCCGAATTATTTCAACAAATAACCAAACAAGGTTTTCTGAAAGTTCGTGTAAATGGCACTGTGCAAGATTTACTACCCGGAATGAAACTCGACCGTTATAAAACCCACGACATCGAAATTGTAATCGACAGAATGGTAATTGAAAATAACGAAGAGAACGACAAACGCTTATCCGAAAGTATCAAAACCGCAATGTATCACGGAGAAAATGTCTTAATGATTTTAGATCAAGACACGAATGAAGTTCGGTATTTTAGTCGAAATTTAATGTGTCCAACTTCTGGAATATCCTATCAGAATCCGGAACCGAATTTATTTTCGTTCAACTCGCCAAAAGGAGCATGTGAACATTGTAAAGGTTTGGGAACTGTAAATGAAATCAATCTCAAAAAGATTATTCCAAATGCTAAACTATCAATCAAAAATGGCGGACTGGCTCCACTGGGAGAATATAAAAGTTCATGGATTTTTAAGCAATTGGAAATCATTGGCGAGAAATTTGAATTTTCTATAACGGATTCAATAGAGAAAATTTCGGAGGAAGCGATGCAGATTATATTGTATGGTGGAAAAGATAAATTCTCAGTAGAATCAAAAACGTTAGGCATTACCAAAGAATATAAAATTGAGTTTGAAGGCATTTCCCATTTCATCAAAAATCAATTTGACGAAAGCAACTCAACATCCATAAAACGCTGGGCAAAAGAATTTATGGACGAAGTGGAGTGTCCAGAATGTCTTGGTTCACGTTTGAAAAAAGAAGCCATGTATTTCCGAATTCACGAAAAAAACATTTTCGAATTATCGACTATGGATATTTCGGAATTATCTGCTTGGTTTGACGATGTAGACCATTATTTATCTGAAAAACAAAAAATAATAGCAACTGAAATTGTAAAGGAAATCAAAGACCGACTTCGCTTTTTGGTGAATGTAGGTTTAAATTATTTATCGATTTCACGCAGTTCCAAATCACTTTCGGGCGGTGAAGCACAGCGCATTCGTTTGGCAACTCAAATTGGTTCACAACTTGTTGGTGTACTCTATATTTTGGATGAACCGAGCATTGGTTTACACCAAAGAGATAATGAGAAACTAATTCATTCGTTAGAGCAACTGCGCGATATCGGCAACTCCATTATTGTAGTCGAACACGACAAAGATATGATTGAACGTGCTGATTATGTGATTGATATTGGGCCAAAAGCCGGAAAATTTGGTGGTGAAATTATCAGCAAAGGAACTCCCGCCGAATTGCTCAAAGAACACACCATGACGGCAATGTACTTGAACGGCGAAATGAAAATTGAAGTTCCAAAGAAACGCCGTGAGGGCAACGGAAAATTTATGAAACTTACTGGTGCATCGGGAAACAATCTGAAAAATGTTTCTATCGAATTGCCCTTAGGAAAATTAATCTGCGTAACAGGAGTTTCTGGAAGTGGTAAATCGACTTTAATTAATGAAACTTTGTATCCCATTCTGAATGCCTATTATTTTAATGGCGTAAAAAAACCGCAGCCTTACAAGAAAATTGAAGGTTTGGAACATATCGACAAAGTAATCGACATCGACCAAAGTCCGATTGGACGAACTCCGAGAAGTAATCCGGCAACTTATACTGATGTATTTTCTGAAATCAGAAATTTATATGCTATGATGCCCGAAGCTATGATTCGCGGTTATAAATCAGGACGTTTTAGTTTTAATGTTAAAGGTGGAAGATGCGAAACCTGCGAAGGTTCAGGTGTGCGAACGATTGAAATGAGTTTTCTTCCAGATGTTTATGTGGAGTGTGAAACCTGCCAGGGTAAGCGTTTCAACAGAGAGACATTGGAAATTCGATACAAAGGAAAATCCATTTCAGATGTGTTAAACATGACTGTTGATGAAGCCGTTCCGTTTTTTGAAAACATTCCAAAAATTTACAGAAAAGTCAAAACAATACAAGATGTTGGCTTAGGCTACATCACTTTGGGACAGCAAAGCACCACACTTTCAGGCGGCGAAGCACAGCGTATCAAATTGGCAACTGAATTGTCTAAAAAAGATACCGGAAACACATTCTACATTATGGATGAACCCACAACGGGATTGCATTTTGAAGATATTCGCGTGTTGATGGATGTCATCACTAAATTGGTTGATAAAGGCAATACAATCCTAATAATCGAACACAATATGGACGTAATCAAATTGGCGGATTATATTATTGATATTGGTCCTGAAGGAGGAAAAGGTGGCGGTCAAGTTGTTGCCATTGGCACTCCAGAAGAAGTCGCAAAAAACAAAAAAAGCTACACTGCACCGTTTTTGAAAAAAGAATTACTTTAGCGCGTTTGCTTTAACAGTACTAAAATAGAATAAAATATAAAAAATGAAGAAAGAACAATTTCTAAATGACGATGATAAAATCCAAGACAAATTAAATCAAAAACCTTGGAACGAAATTAGGACCAACGACTCCTGGGCAATTTTTAAAATTATGTCCGAATTTGTAAATGGGTATGAAAGCATGGCGAAAATTGGTCCCTGTGTATCTATTTTTGGTTCAGCCAGAACAAAACCAGACAACAAATATTATTTATTGGCCGAAAAAATTGCCTATAAAATTAGTAAAGCCGGCTATGGAGTTATTACGGGTGGTGGACCCGGAATCATGGAAGCTGGAAATAAAGGCGCGCATAATGGTGGTGGAACTTCGGTAGGTTTGAATATTGAATTACCTTTTGAACAACATTTTAATCCGTATATCGATAAAGACAAAAACTTGAACTTTGACTATTTCTTTGTGCGTAAAGTAATGTTTGTCAAATATGCACAAGGATTTGTAGTAATGCCCGGTGGATTCGGAACTTTAGACGAACTATTTGAAGCGGTAACCCTTATCCAAACTAAGAAAATTGGAAAATTTCCAATCATTTTGGTAGGTTCAGAATTCTGGTCCGGATTATTAGAATGGATAAAAACGGTTATGATTGAAAAAGAAGGGAACGCAAATCTTGACGACATGAACTTGATTAAAGTCGTTGATAATGAAGATGAAGTGGTTGAAGCTTTGGATAATTTCTACAAAAAATACAATTTAAGTCCGAATTTTTAATTAAAATTCCAATAGTAATATTCCAAATTTCAATAGTACTACTTGTTGGAATTTGGGACTTGATTTTTAACTCTTGATTTATGTTTTTTAATTCGTTAAATTTTGCCATTTTTCTTCCAATAGCGTTCTTAATCTATTGGTCCATTGGTAATAAATCAAAAACGAGTCAAAATTTTATTCTAATTCTCGCGAGTTATTATTTTTATTCGTGTTGGGATTATCGCTTTTTATTCTTGTTGATTTTTTCAACTTTACTCGATTATTTATCTGCCATACAAATTGAAAACAGCAAAACCCAAATCCAACGGAAAGTGTGGTTGTGGATTTGCGTTTCGATCAATATAGGTTTTCTAGGAATTTTCAAATATTACAACTTTTTCATTGCATCGTTTACCGACTTATTGAATTCGGCTGGACTTCACACTAATCCGCTGTTGCTAAAAGTCATACTCCCGGTTGGAATTTCATTTTACACTTTTCACGGCTTATCCTATATCATCGATATTTATTACGGACGAATTAAATCAGAGAAAAATTTTATTGATTATTCCTTATTCGTGAGCTTCTTCCCTTTGTTAGTGGCTGGTCCAATTGAACGTGCAACGCATCTTTTACCGCAACTGAAAATAAAAAGAGAATTTAATTTCGAAAAAGCCAAAGAAGGAATTTACCAGATTGTATGGGGCTTGGTCAAAAAAGTGGTGATTGCAGATACGTGCGCCAATTATGCCAACGAAATTTTTAATCATTCCAATTCGATGAATTCGCTTTCGCTGATTTTGGGTGCCGTTTATTTTGCATTCCAGATTTACGGCGACTTTTCAGGATATTCCGATATCGCGTTGGGTACGTCAAAACTCTTCGGAATTGATTTGCTGAAAAACTTTAATTATCCTTACTTTTCAAGAGATATCGCCGAATTTTGGAGACGCTGGCACATTTCGTTAACGACTTGGTTCCGTGATTATTTATACATCCCGCTGGGCGGAAGCAAAGGATCAAAATGGTTGAAAATCAGAAACACGTTTGTCATTTTTTTAGTCAGTGGATTTTGGCATGGTGCAAATTGGACTTTCATAGCGTGGGGATTGATCAATGCGCTATATTTCCTTCCTTTGTTATTGCTCAATCGAAACAGAAACAACATTGATGAATTTACCTTGGGTTTCAATTTTGCATCGTTCAAAATACTAGTTAACATATTGATTACATTTGCAATTACGTGCTTTGCTTGGATATTTTTTAGAGCCAAAACTATACATGATGCGGTTTCATATATCAAAAGAATGTTTACCGATTTGCATTTTTCACAACAGTATTTGACCATCGAACGGTATAGCGCCGAACTCATTTTGATGTTGTTGGTATTTGTTGTTATCGAATGGAATAATCGAACAAAAATTGAACCCATATCAGGAAAATACAGCTGGATAAAATTAGGTTTGTGTATGGCAGTAATTGTAGCTCTCGGCGTTTTTTCAGACTACAAAGAATTCATTTATTTCCAATTCTAATGAAACAATTTATTTTATTCATAGTAAAAGCACTTTTAATCCTCATGTTAACGATGGTAACGCTTGATGTATTATATACTTTGGTGTATAAACAAAATGACGACCGAAATAAAATCAGTTACCTCTACAATTCTAAAGACAAAGAGTATGATGTTGTTTTCTTGGGCTCGTCTCGAGTGAACAATCATTTTGTGCCAAAAATATTCAATGACAACGGTTATAAAACGTTCAACTTTGGAATGACGCGTTCCCGCTTAGAAGAGTCCGCATTAATGTTAAAATTGATGGTGGAACGCAATTATAAAATCAAAAATCTAATCTTGCAGGTAGATTTGAATATCAATACAAATGATCATTCAGAGGCCATTCGATCACTGTTCATGCCCTATATACATGAATCACAAACTATACGCGATTATTATAAAGATATTCCTGAGTATACTAATTTGATTTATATTCCGTTTTACCGATATTTACATTATGATGCAAGGGTTGGTTTTAGAGAAATGTATTATTCAGCGGTTCATAAAAAAACAAATGCTTTGGAAAACAACGGATTTAATCCTTTGAAATCTTACTCGGGAAAAATGACTCCTGCCGATTTATCAAAATATTATCCGAAGAGAAATAGTGCATACGAAGATATTAAAGCCATTTGCAAGAAAAACAATATTAATTTAATTGCGATAACAACGCCCATGTGCATGAGTACCATTAATCGAGATTATTTCAATCACATCAATTCGGTTTATCCCGAAATCCATAGGTTTGAAAATGCCGTAACTGATGATATGTATTTTGCAACTTGTGGGCATATGAACAAAGCCGGCGCTGTAGAATTTACAAAAGTAGTTTTTAAAGCCTTTTTTAAACCCAAATCACACCATTGAAAAAACTAAGCTACATATTATTCTTTTTCAGTTGCATATCTTTTGCACAACATCACTCCAAAATGATTATGGAAGTTGATAATGAAAAAAAAATAGTTTCCGTTTTACAAGAATTGACTTTTTATAATCAAACCAATGATACTTTATCCTACATTGTTTTAAACGATTGGGTTAATGGCTATACTTCAAAAAATACGCCAATGGCTGAACGCTTTTCTGATGAATTTGAAAGAAGTTTTCATTTGGCCAAAGAAAATGACAGAGGAAGAACTTCTAACTTTACTGCAATTGATCAAAATAAGTCTTTTTTGACCTGGGAAAGAGATGAAAATCATCCGGATGTAATTCAGATTCGGCTTCGAGAAAAGTTGTTGCCAAATCAAAAAATCAAATTGACTCTTACCTATCTGGTTAAAATCCCAAGCGATAAATTCACAGAATATGGCTACGGCGACAATGCAAAAATGAATCTGAAAAATTGTTTCTTGATTCCGGCCCGATACGATAATCATGGATTTGTAAAATATAATAATCTCAATTTAGATGATTGCCCAAACGCACTTTCTAATTATGAAATTGAAATAAAACTTCCTGAAAACTTAGATCTGAATTCTGACTTAAATGAAGATTCTAGAAAAACTGAAATGGGTTTCAAATCTTATTTATTTTCAGGAAAAAACCGGTTGGATTTTAATTTATTTATCGACAACAAAAAGAGTTTTGAAATTTTTAAAAATGCAGATATTGAAGTTGTTTCCGATTTAAAAGATACTCGTTTGACTGATATTCAAAGGGCTATTGTAGCCGATAAGATTGTGAATTATGTCACTGAAAATCTAGGTAAATTTCCAAATGAAAAAATTAGCATTTCTCAAATTGATTATGACCGAAATCCATTTTACGGATTGAATCAATTGCCCGTTTTTATTAGTCCGTTTTCGGATGAATTCTTATTTGAAATTAAGTTTTTAAAGACGTATATAAATAATTATTTACACACTACTTTACAGCTTGATCCACGAAAAGACAATTGGATTTACGACGGAATTCAAGTGTATTTGATGATGAAATATATTGAGGAATACCATCCCGATAGCAAAATGATGGGAAGCGTTGCCAAACTTAAAATCCTCAAAGGCTACAACCTAGTTTCCTTAGATTTTAACGGCCAATACAATTACTTGTACATGTTAATGGCACGTAAAAATTTGGATCAACAATTGAACATGCCGAAAAATGGTCTAATACGATTCAATGATAAAATCGCATCTAAATACAAAGCTGGATTGAGTTTGAGGTATTTGGATAGCTACCTAGAAAACGATGTGGTTCCCAACAGCATAAAGCAATTTTATGATTTAAATAAAAAGCAACAAGCGGAACGAAAAGATTTTGAAACGATTTTAAAGACAAATTCAACAAAGAAAATCGATTGGTTTTTTGACAAAATAATTGATACTCGTGATATTATTGATTACAAATTTGACAAAGTTTCACGAACTAAAGACAGTGTTAGTTTTACTTTAAAAAACAAGATTAATACTAATGTTCCTATCGCTATTTATGGTGTAAAAGATAAAAACATTGTTTTCAAAAAATGGTTTGAAAACGTTAAATCCGATAGTATTTATACGCTTCCTCGCAATGAAGCTGATAAAATTGTAATCAATTACAAAAATGAAGTTCCGGAATTTAATCTGAGAAATAACTGGCGTTCGTTAAGCAGTTTAGGATTAAACCGACCCATTCGTTTCACATTTTTTAAAGATTTGGAGAACCCGTATTACAATCAAATAATATATATTCCAACTTTAGAATACAATTTATACGATGGTTTTTTACCTGGAATTCGTTTTCACAATAAAACAATTTTAGATAAACCACTGATATTTGATATAAATCCAACCATATCAACCAAAGCACAAAGCCTTTCCGGAAAAGGATTTGTATACTACAATCAATACAATCGCGACAGCAATTTATATTTCATTCGCTATGCAATGAGTGGTCATTATCTGCATTACGCGCCAGATGCTTACTATACCAAATTATCTCCAACAGTTTCTTTTAATTTTAGACCCAGTAATTTTAGAGACAACCGAAAACAAGCTTTTATTGTAAAAGAAATCATTGTAAGCAAGGAGAAAACTACTTTTTCTGTTGGCGAAAACACCGAAAATTATGCGATTTTTAATGCCAAATATATAAATACCAAAACGGAAGTCACGAATCATCTTTCGTTTTCAGGTGATTTTCAATATGCTAACAGTTTCGGGAAATTAATGGGGGAAATACAGTATCGCAAACTATATGACAACAATCGTTCGCTAAATCTTCGTGTATTTGCCGGAACCTTTTTGCACAACAAAACAACTTCGAATTATTTTGATTTTGGCTTAGACCGACCAACCGATTACCTTTTTGAAAGCGACTATTTAGGAAGGTCAGAAACTACTGGTCTTTTCAGTCAACAATCTATTGTTTCTGATGGTTTTTTTAAATCTAAGTTGGAAACTAGAACTGCAAACCGATGGATGACGACCATAAATGGCGGCTACACGATTTGGAGTTGGATTGAAGGTTATGGCGATATTGGGATGATCAAAAATACTGATGTTACACCCAAATTTGTCTACGACAGTGGCATCCGCTTGAATCTTGTGACAGATTATTTAGAATTGTATCTTCCAGTTTATTCGAACAACGGTTGGGAAGTAGGACAAAAAAATTATGGTGAAAAAATACGATTTATTGTCGCTTTTAGGCCCGAAACTTTACTTACACTTTTTACCAGAAAATGGTTTTAAAACGTTGTGAAATTTAATTTATTTTAGACAATTATCTGATTACTTGATTTTTTATTAAATATTCGTCAGAATATATCCTTTTTACGACAGATAATTTACAGATACTTAAATTTTATTTTTAGCCGAGAATTAACTTTATTGCTACTTTTTATTTAAATTTGTTTCTTTAAGAAATAAATTTAAATTATGTCTGAAGCTACATCCAAAACCGAAATCACATTTGAAGACTTTAAACAAGAAGTATTAAATGATTATAAAATTGCTACCATAAGCAGAGAATGCAGTCTTTTAGGACGAAAAGAGGTGCTAACAGGTAAAGCTAAATTCGGAATTTTTGGTGACGGAAAAGAAGTGCCGCAATTGGCGATGGCCAAAGCATTTCAAAACGGAGATTTCCGCTCGGGTTACTATCGTGATCAGACTTTTATGATGGCGATTGGCCATTTATCTATACAACAATTTTTTGCCGGATTATATGGACATTCCGATTTAGCTCAAGAACCAATGAGCGCCGGACGGCAAATGGGTGGACACTTTAGCACACATTCGATTGACGAAAATGGCAATTGGAAAAACCTAACACAACAAAAGAATTCAAGTGCCGATATTTCTCCAACAGCCGGTCAAATGCCGAGATTGTTGGGATTAGCTCAAGCTTCAAAAATCTATAGAAACGTTCGCGGATTGGAAAATTTTACTGATTTTTCAAATCAAGGAAATGAAGTAGCTTGGGGAACCATTGGCAATGCTTCTACTTCTGAAGGCTTATTTTTTGAAACCATTAATGCTGCCGGAGTTTTACAAGTTCCGATGATCATCAGCGTTTGGGATGATGAATACGGAATTTCGGTTCACGCACGGCACCAAACCACAAAAGAAAATATCTCTGAAATCTTGAAAGGGTTCCAAAGAGACGAGAATACTAAAGGCTATGAAATCTTCCGAGTTAAAGGTTGGGATTATCCGGCTTTGGTTTCTACGTATGAAAAAGCAGCCGAAATTGCCCGTGAAGAGCACGTTCCAGTTATGATTCACGTTCAAGAACTGACACAACCGCAAGGACATTCAACTTCAGGTTCTCATGAGCGTTATAAAAATGAAGCCCGTTTAGCGTGGGAAGCGGATTTTGACTGTTTGGCTCAAATGAGAATCTGGATAGTGCAAAATGATTTGGCCACAATCGAAGAGTTAGAGTCTATTGAAAACAACTCGAGAAAAGAAGTTCTCGAAGGAAAAAAAGCAGCATGGGCAGCATTCGTGGCGCCAATGAAGGAAGAACAACAGGAATTAGTTTCCTTATTAAATTCAATTGCAAATTCAAGTGATAAGAAAGCTTTTATCGAAAAAGAAGCCGCTGATTTAGCTGCAATAAAACAACCTATCCGTAAAGAAATATTAGTCGTTGCTCGTAAAGTTTTACGCATGATTGTTTCTGAAAACGGCAAAACAGCCTTGGCAAATTGGATAACAAATTACACGAATAAAATTCAACCCACATTCAGTTCACATCTGTTTTCACAATCGGATAAAAATGTACTGAATGCTTCTGAAGTAGCTGCAACTTACAATGATGCTGCAGAGGAAGTTGATGCACGTTTGGTGTTGCGTGATAACTTTGACGCTCTTTTTTCAAAATATCCTGAAGCCCTAATTTTTGGTGAAGATGCTGGAAATATTGGCGATGTAAATCAAGGATTGGAAGGCATGCAAGAGAAATATGGCGAACTTCGTATTGCCGATGCAGGAATCCGTGAAGCTACGATTCTTGGGCAAGGTATTGGAATGGCGATGCGTGGTTTGAGACCTATTGCCGAAATTCAGTATTTAGATTATTTATTATACGCCATTCAGATCATGAGTGATGATTTGGCTACACTTCAATACCGAACTCGCGGAACGCAAAAAGCACCGTTGATTATTAGAACACGTGGTCACCGTTTGGAAGGCATCTGGCATTCGGGTTCACCCATGGGAATGATTATCAATGCGATTCGCGGAATTCACGTTTTGGTTCCGAGAAACATGACCAAAGCGGCTGGTTTTTACAATACATTATTAGAAACAGATGAGCCTGCATTAGTTATTGAATGCCTTAATGGCTATCGTTTGAAAGAGAAAATGCCAACCAATTTAGGCGAATTCAAAACCCCAATCGGAGTGGTAGAAACAATCAAAAATGGAAGCGATATAACTATCGTTTCTTATGGCTCTACTTTAAGAATCATTGAACAAGCCGCTAAAGAATTAATGGAAATTGGTATCGATGTCGAGATCATTGATGCACAATCTTTATTACCTTTTGACATCAATCACGATTGTTTAAAATCGGTTATGAAAACGAATCGTTTGCTTGTAATTGACGAAGATGTGCCTGGCGGAGCAAGTGCGTATATTTTACAGCAAATCATTGACGAACAAAACGCATATCATTATTTAGATAGTCAACCGCAAACACTAACAGCAAAAGCGCACCGCCCGTCTTATGGAACCGATGGCGATTATTTCTCAAAACCTTCTTCGGAAGATGTTTTTGAAAAGGTATATGCTATTATGCACGAGGCCAAACCTGAGCAATTTCCGAGTTTGTATTAAAAATAGAAAAGAGCCGATTGGCTCTTTTTTTACGGCTATTTTATATATTTGCCAAAAAAACATGCAACCCAAAGAATTATTAGACTTAGCTACCACTTTCGGGAATCCGTTATATGTTTATGACGCCGATAAAATTGAGGTTCAATACAATCGTTTGACCAGTGCTTTTGCCAAGGTTGAAAAATTGCGTATCAATTACGCGATGAAAGCCTTGTCAAATATTTCAATTCTGAAGCTACTTAAGAATTTGGGTTCTGGTTTGGATACGGTTTCCATTCAGGAAGTACAATTGGGTTTACATGCCGGATTTACTCCCGATAAAATCATTTTTACACCCAACGGAGTTTCCTTCGAAGAAATTGAAGAAGTGGCAAAGATGGGCGTTCAAATTAATATTGACAATCTTTCAATATTGGAACATTTTGGGGCTAAATATCCAAAGATTCCCGTTTGTATTCGTATCAATCCGCATGTGATGGCTGGTGGAAATGAGAATATTTCTGTTGGACATATTGATAGTAAATTTGGGATTTCTATATACCAAATTCCACATGTATTACGTATTGTTGAAAATACCAAGATGAACATCAACGGCATTCACATGCATACTGGTTCCGATATTTTAGATATCGAAGTGTTCTTGTATGCCTCGGAAATTTTATTTGATGCTGCCAAACAATTTAAGAATTTAGAATTCCTTGATTTTGGTTCTGGTTTTAAAGTGCCTTATAAAAAAGGAGATATTGAAACCAATATTGAAGAATTGGGTAAAAAATTAACCAAACGATTTTTGGCTTTCGAAAAAGAATATGGACGCGAGTTGACTTTAGCTTTTGAGCCAGGAAAATTCTTGGTAAGTGAAGCCGGTTATTTTTTGGCCAAAGTGAATGTAATCAAACAAACAACATCAACGGTTTTTGCCGGAATTGATAGTGGATTTAACCATTTGATTCGCCCGATGTTTTACGGTTCGCAACACGGAATTGAGAACATTTCCAATCCCAAAGGAAAAGAGCGTTTTTACACTGTGGTAGGCTACATCTGCGAAACGGATACTTTTGCCAATAACCGAAGAATTGCTGAAATTCATGAAGGCGACACGCTTTGTTTCAAAAATGCTGGAGCATATTGCTTTTCAATGGCATCCAACTACAATTCCCGTTTCAAACCAGCCGAAGTGTTGTGGAAAAATGGCAAAGGGCATTTGATACGAGAACGCGAAACTTTTGAGGATTTGCTGCAGAATCAGATATTGATTGAGGTTTAAATAAACACAGATTTCACAGATTTTAGCTGCGAAATTTGTGAAATCTGTGTTTTCTTATTTATCCAAAATCTCAGTTAAAACTTCACTTTCTGTTCCGTTTGGCAAGGTGATCTTTAGTTTTTGAGCTAATGTTGGTGCAATTTCTGTAATTGCTTTTTTATCGTGACTTTCTCCTTTTTTGATGTTCCAACCATAGAAAATAAGTGGCACATGAGTGTCGTAACTATAGGTTGTTCCGTGTGAAGTTCCGGTTGGACCGTATTCGATGTAACCTGGTTTATCAAGAATTACGATATCACCGCTTTGCGTTACGTCATATCCTTTGGCAATACAATTTAAATGGTAATCTGCTCCCGGATTTGCTAGGATTTCTTCTTCCGTATATACTCTTTTTACCTGCTCTTGCGTCATTAAATAGTCCTTAAAAGCTTGTTTTACTTTTACCAAATCCAAGCCTTTAGTTTTGATGATTTCTTTATCGAAATGTAAATTAAAGCTGCCGTAATTCTTAACTAAATCTGCTCCGAAAGTATCTACAGAAAACTTCTTTAAATCTTTGGTAATTTCTTTGTAATCCACATTGATTACATTGTATTTATTATCTCTTAGGAATCTGGCATTTTCTGCTCCAGCGTGATCGGCGGTAAGGAAAACAAGATAATTTCCTTTTCCAACAGTTTTGTCCAGATAATTTAAAAAATCAGCAATCGTTAAATCAAGACGTAAGTATGTATCCTGTAATTCCATTGAACGCGGCCCAAGAATATGTCCAACATAATCTGTAGAAGAAAAGCTCACTGTTAGAAAATCAGTAACATCATCTTTTCCTAGCATTTCTTTTTCGATAGCTAATTTGGCAAAATCCGCTACATAATCATTTCCGAACGGCGTGGTACGTAAAACTCCAGCATCGTTTTTTTCAACCATCAATTTTAAATCATACGGAAAAACAGGCTTATCTACTTTGTATAATTTACCTTCATACGGATTATCGTCTGCCAAACTTTCGCCATAAGTCGCAACAGGTTTTAACAAATCCCAACCTTTATTAATATAATTCATATACCCTTTTTTCGCATTGAATTCGGTTACCCAATCCGGAAGTTTATCGCCATAAAAGGTACTTGAAATAAAGTTTCCGGTTTTGCTGTACCAAAATGCCCAATTGGCAAAATGCCCGGCTGGAAGAATGGAACCTCGATCTTTCATGCTGATTCCAATAACCTTTCCTTTGAAGTTGGTAGATAACCGTAATTCATCAGTAATTGTAGTGGTTTGAAGGTTTTTTGGAGACATTTCACCTTCGTCTTTAGTTCCGTCACCAATGGTTTTTACCGAGGTATCTTCTGTACAATACACTTCTTTTCCAAGACTTCTGCTGTACCAATCGTTACTAACAATTCCGTGCATTGCTGGGGTTGTTCCCGTATAAATTGAAGCGTGTCCTGGAGCAGTATAGGTTGGCATGTAATTGAAATGCATGTTATGAAAAGTATACCCATCATTCATCATTCGCTTAAAGCCATTCTGGGAAAAATCATTTTGAAAACGGTACAGGTATTCCATTTTCATTTGGTCTACCACAATTCCGACTACTAATTTTGGACGTTCTTGAGCGGAAAGATTTAGAATACAGCAAAAAAATGTGAAAGACAGAAGGTTTTTCATGATTTAATATATTGAGTTACAAAAATACGGATTTGGGAGGAATAGTATAAAAAAAATGTGTGCCAATTAAGACACACATTTAATTCAAAATCTAAATTCTACTCTATTAAAACAATAACTAACTTTTATTTTAAAATCATAAACGTGCATCTACGATTGGTGGCATGCTCTTGTTCAGTACAATCGTTATTTGGGCAAATAATTAACGGCTTGCTTTCGCCATAACCAATCGAACGCAGTCGCTTTCTATCAATACCATTCTGCACTAAATATTCCAATGCAGACGCGGCTCTTTTGTTGGATAACCTCAAATTATACATTTCCGATGCACGGGTATCCGTATGTGAACCTATCTGAATTTCCATATATGGATATTTCTTAAGTATGTCCAAAAGTACAGTAAGAACTTCGGCTGCTTGCGGCTTGATATCCCATTTATCCAAATCGAAATAAATATTTTCCAGATCGATTAAAACAGTTCCATCTTCCTTTTTGTTGATAATATCTTCCGCATCATAATACGACTCGACTTTCATCTGTAAATCGATATACACTTTGCCTTTTTCGCTTGTATCAAATGTTGCTTCAGCTGGAATATAAAAATCTTTGAAAGCCATGATTTTATACTTTTTGTTTGGCTCCGTATTGAACGTAAATGTTCCGTCTTTACCCACCAGAACTTCTTCTAAAAGATTTCCTGCTTCATCATATAATTTTACAGTTGACCCAGGTAAAAGTTGCGTTGATTTCATATCTCTAACTTCACCTTCAACTAAGTATTGCAGTTTATTATCTTCACGAACGAAAGTGTATAAATTATCATCGCCTGTTCTGTTGGAAGCAAAATATCCCTTATCATTTTCGTCAAGGATGAAATTGAAATCATCCATTTCGCTATTGATTGTTGAGCCCAAATTTAATGGTTTATCAAATTCGGTATCACTAATTTTCATTGCCATGAAAACATCTAAGTTTCCATTTCCCTGATGTCCATCAGAAGCAAAATACAACGTTCCATCAGCAGTCAAAAAAGGAAATTGTTCCCGCTGGCTGGTATTGACAGTTTCACCCAAATTTCTAGGAACACTATAAGTTCCGTCATCGTTTATATCGACAACATAAATATCAAATGAGCCTAAAGAACCAGGCATATCACTAGCAAAATAAAGCTTCGTTCCGTCTTTAGTCAAGAAAGGATGTTCTACGGAATACGCATCGCTTGAAAAAGGCATCATTGTCACATTCGTCCATTTTCCCTCAACAAATTCGGCTTTGTAGATTTTAATCATGGCTATTTTTTCCTCACCAACCTTTACGCGCTTTTCACCGCTTCTGTTGAAATACATCGTTTTCAAATCAGCGCTGAATGTGGCATTACTTTCGTGTTTTTTAGTATTGATGTCCGATGAAAAAGGGACCACGTTAGACAATTGTCCTTTACTATCCACTGTTGCCGAAAACAAATCTAAGTAAGGTCTGTCGTTCCAGCCGTATGCTTTTTCAACCGCATTTCTAACGGATGCAAAAACTACTTTATCTCCAAAAAAAGAAATTCCGAAATCACCGTTGGTTTTGTTCTTCGACATCATTTCGAGTTTGAAACTACTTGGAGTATTTCGGGTAACATTCTTCATGAATTTTGGTGTGTTTTGATCAAATCCTAAATATTCCGACATTATTGCATCGCCTTTATCAAAATCGGCTGTTCCTTTTAGCGCATTGGCATATCTAAAAAACACTTCCTTTTTCACACTGTCTTTGTGAGTGAAAAACAATTGTCCGTAGGCACGAACCGCATTAATCATTTGAAAATTGTAATAATAACTGTCACCCAAATTTTGCAGCACCATTTTCGATTGCGGAAGTTGTTCATAAGCTTCCGCAGCTTTAACGTAGGATTTACCGGCGAACAAAGTGTTTGCCTCTTTAACACTGAACTTTTTTTGGGCAAAAAGAGTGGTGATACTGCAAAAAACAAAAAGTATGTAGTAGAATTTTTTCATCATTTTCATTTTAAAAGAATCGCGGCGATTTATCATATCCTTTTCCAGAAGAAGAAAGTTTACTTAAATCTAAATCAAATAGTATAAAAACTTCATGCGAACCCGAATTGAAATTTCTCAAATTGGAAAGCGTATAATCATAAGAATATCCTATTCTGAGTGTTGGTGTAACATAGAAACTAGCTAATCCGCTAACGGAATCGCCCAATCTGTAACCAACTCCCGCTTCAAATTTATTATTGATTAATACGTTGGTTGTTAGGTCTAATGAAACCGGCGCTCCCTCAACCCCTTTTGCCATAAAAGCAGGTTTAAATTTAAAGTTGTCGTTTCCGTTAAAAGTAAACACGTAGCCACCAGTCATGAAAAAATGAACCGCTTCTACTCCACTTCCAGACCGACCGTTTATGGTTTCAATATGTCTTGAGGTCATCAAATTTGGCGTTGAAAATCCCAAATAATAATTTGACCCGAATAAATATGTCCCTGCTCCGATATTGGGAAACACTTGGCTAATGTTATTCTGAAATGCAGGATCAACCGCAGGATCCGTTAGATTGAATCCATTGAAATTTGTGTCAAATAAAGTGACTCCAGCTTTTAATCCAAAAGATAACTTGGTAGTTTCGCTTAAAGGCAGCACATAGGCAAAGTCGGCAAAAATATTATTCTCTTTTACTACATCACCAATTTCATCATGAACAATTGAAATACCAACTTCAACCCTTTTTGACAATGGTTTGTGAGCAAAGAACGATTGTGTGGTAGGTGCACCTTTTATACCAACCCATTGTGCCCGATATAATCCGCCAAGGTTAATTACGTCTGCATTATCGGTTGCATAGGCTGGGTTTATCACACTCATATTATACATATAATGTGTAAACTGCGGATCTTGTTGCGCCTGTAGTTTTGAAGTCAAAAATACAACAAGCACTACTAAGAGATATTTTATAATTTTATGTTTCATAGTGGCTCTTTTCTCCATTATCTGTTTAGATATAATCTACCTTGAATCGCTTTTCTTATTCCGTCATTGAATTCGAGAATATAGAAGTAGACTCCAGTTGGTAGTAAATTATTCCCTAATTTAAATCCGTTTTCAGTAGTTGTTCCATCAAAATTTGGAAAGTTTTTATTTCCTGTATAGATTAAATTTCCGTAACGGTTATAAATTTCCATTTTGAACTTCGGATATAGAATAGCAAGATTCGGAATTTCAAAAGTGTCATTGATTCCGTCATTGTTCGGAGAGAATCCATCTGGAATTTCGATATCACAGAAAGACAAATCAATCTGAACTTCAAGTCTAGAACTTTCACAACCATTTACTGAAAGTACAGCTCCATAATACGTGGCTCCATCAACTAATAAATCAGTATTGCCATAAGCCGTTCCACCTGTTGCTGCATCGTACCAAATCAAATTTGGCGTACCAACAACATTCGCAGATAAATCGGCAATAGTTGGTGCTGGAACATTGGTTCCACAGAATTGATATCCGTCAGCAATTAATTCCGGTGAAGGCAATGAAGTAACATTGAAAACATCGTTTGGAAATATAGTACCTGTGATTCCGCAAGTTGCTATCGTTGATGTCAATTGAGTGAAGGTAATTGTAGTATCTCCGTTAGTTATAATAGCTGCTCCGGGAATTGCAAACGTTGCAACTCCGCCAGTAAATGTTACAGAAATAGTGGTGGTTGCTGTATTAGCTCCTGTTAATTGATAGGTTATAGAATAGGTTCCATCTGTCAAACCAGTTGCTCCTGAAATTGTTACTAGACTACCAAAAGTAGGACACGTATCTTGAGCCGAAACGGTTGCTCCTGTAGTATTCAAGAGTGGATTGATAGTGAAATTAGCTGAAGCATTCTCATTAGTATTCGAACAACCTGTAGAAGTTATAATTCCAGTGATTGTTATCGTATAATTTGCAGCAGCAGTAAATGTAGCACTCGGAATTGTAAATGATCCAACACCCGAAGTGATAGTAACATTTCCGCTTGTTCCTGAAACTGGATTCGCTGTTGGAATGGAGTAATTAAATTGGTACACGCCATCCGGAAGATTTGTAGCTCCTGCAATTGCTACCACTATAGCATCTCCAAGACAACCATTGGCAACAGATAAATTCGTATTGTCAATATCAGCTAATGGTATGATGCTAATTTGTGCCGCAACATTTGTTAAGATAGTAGTACAAGTCGATGTTGTGTTAGCTATGCTCGTAAAGGTGATAATCGTTGTTCCTACATTTGGAATCGATGCTGTTGGAACAGTAAAACTTCCTATACCAGCCGCTATTGTTACAACTACTGATTGTCCAACTAAAGTATTACTACCTGATAAATCGTAATTTAAAGTATACGTTCCGTCTGCCATTCCGCTAAGATTAATTGTGGCATTCGTTCCGATACAACTTGGTATTGTTGAAATATTCACAGTAGTCAATTGTGGAGTGGCCAAAATCGTAAACTGCACTACTTCTGTATCTGTTCCGCACGCATTGGTAACGATATACGTATAACTGTACGTTCCGGCTGCAAAATTTATGATGTTCAAAGGAGAAGTTACTGCTACTGAAGCACTATCTGTCCAAACTCCACCAGATGATTGTCCGGTTAAAAGCGTTGCTAAATCGAATATCCCAACGGATGGACAAACGGACTGAATACCGCTAAATGTTCCCGCAGTTAAAGGTCCGACAACGGAGAACGTAATATTTGCATCTTGAGTTGTGTTTGAACAACCCGAAGTATAGATAATTCCGCTGATGGTAATTGTATAATTACTAACCGTACCGAAAACTGAAGCAGGAACTGTAAACTGACCATTTCCTCCAGTAATTGTTACGTTTCCGGAATTTCCTGTCGGTGGAGTTGCACCTGGAATTGCATAATCAAATTGATAAACGCCATCAGGAAGACTCACTGCATTCGAAATAACAACTATAGCGTCACTTCCCAAACAAACAGCAGAAACAGCAATATTAGCATTGTCAATTTGAACTAATGGATTAATTGTAATTGTTGCAATTACAGAAGTTAACGTAATTTGACAAGTTGAATTTGCATCCTGAATTGTATTGAATGTAATGGTACTAGTTCCAGCATTAGGGACACTTGCTGCCGGAATAGTGAAACTTCCTATGCCACCAATAATTGTAACTGTCGTAATTTGGTTTGCCAAGGTATTACTTCCACTTAGACTGTAATTCAAATTGTAAGGTCCATCCACCATTCCAGTTAAATTGACAACAACATCAGTACCGATACAAGCCTGTGAAGAAGTAACATTTGCACTGGTTAATATTGGATTTGGTAAAATTATGAATTGTACTTCTTCTGTATCTACAATTCCACATGAATTTGAAACTGAATACGTGTAAGTGTATGTTCCTGCAACAAAATTACTGATATCAACTGGTGTTGTATCTGACCAAGTTCCACCAGAATCCTGACCTGTCAGTAATGTATTCAAATCTATAGTTCCAACCGAAGTACAAATTGATGGAGCGGCAACTGCTGTTCCTGCATTTGCTTGTAAATTGACTACGACAGTTACCGTTGAAGCACTAGTTCCACAAGGAGCAGTTCCAACTACAGTATAAGTGAAATTGTATGTTCCAACTCCAACTGTTGATGGATTGAAAATGTTATTTACTAAAGCTCCAGATGCATCATCGTCGTTCCATGATCCAGTTCCCTGAGTTCCATCTAGTCCTGCGAACAAGTCAACAGAAGTTACATTGGCGCATGTTGTTAAAGTTTGCCCTATTCCTCCTGAATTTGGTGCCGCAATTACATCGACAATAACTGTTGCTGTAGAAGGAGGAGTACACGCGCCAACCGTATAAGTATAGGTTGCTGCGGTATCCACAGTAGGATCAAAAACTCCAGTCCCACTTGCTAAAGTTGGCGTCCAGATTCCTCCTGCTTGAGGGGTTCCTTGTAATG
>NZ_JAQSDH010000015.1:0-32453 GCF_029945805.1 Flavobacterium sp. | reverse complement strand
TACCCAGACCTAATATCAAAAACAAATCTTCAGAGGGACTGTCAGCACAAACAATTAATTCGCCGTCATTTCCTGCCTGTGGTTCATCTGTAACAACTACAGTAGCTGAAGCGGTGGCATCGGTACAAGGTGCGATTCCTGAAACGGTATAAGTATAGGTTCCTGCAACATCAACAACAGGATCAAAAACTCCAGTTCCACTTGCTAAAGTTGGCGTCCAGATTCCTCCTGCTTGAGGGGTTCCTTGTAATGAATCAAATAAATCAACTGGATTTTGATTGGAACAAATAGCTAAACTTCCATTTGTCCCTGCATTTGGAATTGGATTCACTAAAACTGTTACGACTGCAGAGTCACTAGCACAAGGCGATGTTCCAGCTATGGTATACGTATACTCTCCAGCAGCATCTAGTGCCGGATCAAAAACTCCAGTTCCACTTGCCAAGGCAGGCGACCACGTTCCACCGGTTTGCGTACCCAGACCTAATATCAAAAACAAATCTTCAGAGGGACTGTCAGCACAAACAATAAGTTCGCCATCATTTCCTGCTTGTGGTTCTTCAATTACATTTACGGTAACGGTAGCGGTAGCATCCACACAAGGCGCTATTCCAACAATGGTATAAGTATAGGTGCCCGAAGCGTCTACAACAGGATCAAAAACGCCATCTCCATTAGATAATGTTGGTGTCCATATTCCGCCTACTTGAGGTGTTCCAGCAAGGGAAAGTAGTAAATCTTCTGGAGCAGCATTAGAACAAAATGTTTTAGTCCCGGTTGTTCCAGCATCTGGAGCTAAATTTACCGTTACTGTAACTACTGCTGTATCATTAGCACATGGCGCTGTTCCAGTTATGGTGTACGTATAATCTCCTTGAGGATCCACTGCTGGATTAAATACTCCAGTTCCACTAGCTAGAGTTGGCGACCAAGTTCCTCCGGTTTGTGGTGTTCCTTGTAGTGAAGCAAATAAATCAACTGGATTTTGATTAGAACAGATGGCCAAACTTCCATCCGTTCCTGCATCTGGTAACGGATTCACCGTTACTGTAACTACTGCGATATCACTAGCACATGGAGGTGTTCCAGTTATTGTATACGTATAATCACCTTGAGGATCGACCGCTGGATTAAATACACCTGTTCCACTTGCCATTCCTGGCGACCAAGTTCCACCGGTTTGCGTACCCAGACCTAATATCAAAAACAAATCTTCAGACGGACTGTTAGCACAAACAATTAATTCGCCGTCATTTCCCGCTTGTGGTTCTTCAATAACATTTACGGTAACGGTAGCGGTAGCATCCACACAAGGCGCTATTCCAACAATGGTATATGTATAGGTTCCCGAAGCGTCTACAACAGGATCAAAAACTCCGTCGCCATTTGCTAATGTTGGTGTCCATATTCCGCCTGCTTGAGGTGTTCCACCAAGGGAAAGTAGTAAATCTTCTGGAGCAGTATTAGAGCAAAATGTTTTAGTCCCGTTTGTTCCAGCATCTGGAGCTAAATTCACCGTGACTGAAACCACTGCAGTATCACTTGCACACGGTGGTGTTCCAGTTACAGTATACGTATAATCACCTTGAGGATCAACTGCTGGATTGAATACTCCAGTGCCACTTGCCATAGCTGGCGACCAAGTTCCTCCAGTTTGCGTACCCGGACCTAATATCAAAAACAAATCTTCAGATGGACTATCAGAACAAACAATTAATTCGCCGTCATTTCCTGCCTGTGGTTCTTCAATTACATTTACGGTAACGGTAGCGGTAGCATCCACACAAGGCGCTATTCCAACAATGGTATATGTATAGGTTCCCGAAGCGTCTACAACAGGATCAAAAACTCCGTCGCCATTTGCTAATGTTGGTGTCCATATTCCGCCTGCTTGAGGTGTTCCACCAAGGGAAAGTAGTAAATCTTCTGGAGCAGTATTAGAGCAAAATGTTTTAGTCCCGTTTGTTCCAGCATCTGGCGCGGGATTAATAACTACAGTTGTTTGTGCAGGTAAACTTGGACAGGTTGTAGTAGTATTAGTTGCAATTACGCTATAAACTCCGGGAATTGTAGTTGTAAATGTGGCGGTATTGCCTGGGTTGGATGCTCCTGCTGGAAATGTCCAACCATAAGTATAGGTTCCTGCTGGATTTGGTGTAACTGTAACTGTCGCCGGTGTTCCTTGACAAACTGGTGGACTAGTCACCGTTAGTGTTGGACTTGGACTAATAACTACTGTTGTTTGTGCTGGTAAACTTGGACAGGTAGTTGTTGGATTAGTAACAATTACACTATAAATTCCAACTGTAGCTGTGGTAAATGTGGCAACATTCCCCGGATTGGTTGCTCCGGCTGGAACGGTCCAAACATAGGTATATATTCCTGCTGGCAATGGTGTTGCCGTAACTGTGGCAAGAATACCTTGACATACCGGTGAACTAGTAACCGTTACGGTTGGTTTTGGGTTAATAACGACTGTAGTTTGAGCCGGTTGACTTGGACATGTAGAAGCTGCATTAGTTGCAATTACGCTGTAAACTCCAGCAATAGTTGTTGTGAATGTGGCTACATTACCCGGATTAGTCGCTCCTGCTGGTACAGTCCAAATATAAGTATAGGTCCCTGATGGAGTTGCGGTTGCTGTAACAGTCGACGGTGTCCCCTCACAAACCGTTGGGCTTGTTATGATTACTGTTGGTGTCGGATTAATCACTACTGTTGTCTGAGCCGGAAGACTTGGGCAGGTTGAAGTTGTATTGGTTGCAACTACACTATAAACTCCGGGAACAGTTGTTGTGAATGTGGCTACATTACCAGGATTAGTTGCACCCGCTGGTACAGTCCAAATATAAGTATAGGTCCCTGCTGGAGTTGCAGTAGCCGTTACTGTTGCGGGAGTACCTTGACAAACCGGCGGACTAGTAACCGTTACTACCGGTCTTGGATTAATCACTACTGTTGTCTGAGCCGGAAGACTTGGGCAGGTTGTAATTGTATTAATTGCAACTACACTATAAACTCCGGGAACAGTTGTTGTGAATGTGGCTACATTACCAGGATTAGTTGCACCCGCTGGTACAGTCCAAATATAAGTATAGGTCCCTGCTGGAGTTGCAGTAGCTGTTACTGTTGCTGGAGTGCCTTGACAAACCGGCGGACTAGTAACCGTTACCGTCGGGATTGGATTAATAACTACCGTTGTCTGAGCTGGAAGACTTGGGCAGGTTGTAATTGTATTAATTGCAATTACACTATAAACTCCGGGAACAGTTGTTGTGAATGTGGCTACATTACCAGGATTAGTTGCACCCGCTGGTACAGTCCAAATATAAGTATAGGTCCCTGCTGGAGTTGCAGTAGCCGTTACTGTTGCGGGAGTACCTTGACAAACCGGCGGACTAGTAACCGTTACTACCGGTCTTGGATTAATAACTACCGTTGTCTGAGCTGGAAGACTTGGACATGTAGTAACAGGATTTGTGATAATTACACTATAAACTCCCGGCGTTGTAGTAACAAATGCAGCTACATTTCCAGGATTGGTTGCTCCCGCTGGAACGGTCCATGTATAAGTATATATTCCAATTGGTGTCGCTGTGGCTATAACCGGTGCAGGTATACCTTGACAAACTGCTAGGCTAGTTACCGTCACTGTTGGTCTAGGATTTATGACTACATTGGTTTGTGCTGGAAGACTTGGACAAGTCGTAGTTGTATTGGTTGCAATCACGCTATATATACCCGGAGTATTCGTGAGGAATGATCCCACGTTTCCTGGATTAGATGCCCCTGATGGAACTGTCCAAACATAACTATAAGATGCACTCGGAGTTGCCGTAGCCGTAACAGTTGCTGGAGTACCTTGACACACCGGTGGACTTGTTACCGTTACCGTTGGGATTGGATTGATAACAACTGTAGTTTGTACCGGAAGGCTCGAACACGTTGTTGTTGGGTTTGTAATTACAACACTATACACTCCAGCCGTAGTTGTTGTGAATGATGCAACATTGCCTGGATTTGCAGCGCCAGATGGAACTGTCCAAACATAATTATAGGTCCCTGCTGGAGTTGCGGTAGCCGTAACTGTTGCTAACGAGCCTTGACAAACCGGAGGACTAGTAATCGTTACCGTTGGTCTCGGATTAACAATAACGGTCGTTTGTGCAGGCTGACTAGGACAAGTTGTACTAATACTAATAGCAATTACACTATAAACACCTGCTATTGTAGTCGTGAATGTTGCTACATTCCCCGGATTTGTTGCACCCGCAGGAACCGTCCATACATAATTGTAAGTTCCGGCTGGACTCACTGTTGCTGTTACAGTAGCTAATGTTCCCTGACAAACAGGCGGACTGGTAACTGTTACTGTTGGTGTCGGATTTATAATTATTGTTACTATTGAAGCATCTGTAGCACATAATGCAGAAGAAACTGTATAAGTAAAAACATAAGGACTTCCTGCCAAAGTTAGTGCAGATGGATTTAGCGTTCCTTGCGAACCATTTGTCGTTGCGATTGGACCCGACCAAACGCCAGTAGCATCCGGTGTTCCTCCTACTAAATTGAATAAATTAAAAGGTAAAGTTGTAGGGATTTGATTGACACACAAACTTCTACTTCCATCATTTCCTGCATCGTTAGGTTCATAAATAGTAACCAAAACTTCTAACCTGTCACTACTTTCGCATGGCGGATCTAGTGAGGTAGCATAGTAAAATTGTCCATTAACTAAAGGAGTACTTAAGTCTAACGGCACTCCGAAAGTAGAAGTTAAATACCAGTTGTTATTTCCAGTAGCCAGTAAATCTGCAACTGTTGGTGGATTACCAGTAACATTACAAAATTCCTGAACTGCAGAACCTGTGGGAATTGGAACTAATCCAACATTAACAAACAATTGTAATCTTGAAGTCTCACATCCGGTATCAGGATTAGTCTGACTGATGTAATAAATGGTATTGTCCGTTAAAATGGTAGCATTTGAGATTGGAGTTCCTCCCGACGAAGTTGTATACCACCTCAAATTATTGCCCGATATTACGAATTGCGGATTGGAAGGTGTTGCTTGATTTAAACTCGTAACGCAAACCCCTTGAAAATTGGCTCCTGTTGGTGCAGAGTAGACCGTAACAATAACGCGTTGTCTTGTTCCACAAGCTCCAGTAGCATCATCGGCGAAATAATCTTCACCGTTTACTAAACCTGTAGTTGCTAACAAAGCAGTTCCACCGGTTGCGTTTGCAAACCAACTTACACCTCCTCCATTGCTTGAAGCTGCTAAACTCGAAATTGTAGGTGATTGAATATTACAAAAAGACTGATTCAGATTTGTAACAGTAGGGCATTGAGAATATACAGCGCTATTAAATCCCAAAAGAGATACTAATACAACGAAATAAATGAAATAATTTTTAACTGGAGTAATGATTCTCATAAGCAAGTCAATTTTAAACCATTCGATGCCGATTGATACAAAATCATAACCTTATTATTATGCTAAAAAAAATTTAACAACCAGATAAGACGGTATCCTTTCAAGCAAAAAAAAGCTTCTACTATATTACTCATAATAACAATTACAGTGTTTGACTTATTAAAATGTTATAAACAAATTAATCAACATTATTAACAGTTTGTTAACTAGTTACACGTGTTCTATGTAATTGACATATAGTGTTTTAAAGTTCTTTTTTGCTATTTTTCAAAATTGTTATTAGATTTTTTTATACTTGAAAATAAAAAAAATGTTAACAAGTTTATAACGTATTATAAACCTATTAACAACTTTTTATTAAATCTGAATATCTTTAAAATTGCATATTGGGAATATTTTTTACCGTGTATTCGAATTCGGAAATAACCACATCAACGATATCTTTTACTGTTTTAATTTCATGGATTAACCCTGCAATTTGTCCAATTTCTAATTCACCTTCTAGTAAATCTCCTTCAAACATTCCTCTTTTTGCTCTTCGTTTCCCTAATAAGTTTTGCAGATCTTCATTTGTTGGACATTTAGAGTATAATTCCTGAACATCATTAAAAAATTTATTTTTGATCAAACGAACGGGAGCTAATTCCTTTAATGTCAATTGGGTATCACCTTCCTTTACATCAACAATGGTTTTCTTAAAATTCTCGTGAGCCGAACTTTCAAAAGAAGCTGCAAAACGAGACCCCATCTGAACACCATCTGCTCCCAATATCATAGCTGCAAGCATACCTTTACCGGTGGCAATTCCACCAGCAGCAATAAGCGGAACACTGATGTTTTCTTTTACCATTGGAATCAAAGTAAAGGTAGTCGTTTCTTCTCTTCCATTGTGACCACCCGCTTCAAATCCTTCTGCAACCACTGCATCAACTCCAGCTTCTTGGGCCTTTAGCGCAAATTTTGAACTGCTCACCACGTGAACCACAGTAATCCCGTTGTCTTTAAGATGCGATGTCCATGTTTTTGGATTTCCTGCAGAAGTGAAAACAACTTTTACGCCTTCTTCAATTATAATTTGGATGATTTCCTCAATATTAGGATACAACATGGGCACATTTACCCCAAAAGGTTTATCTGTTGCTTTTTTACATTTCTGAATATGCTCTCGCAAAACATCGGGATACATTGAACCCGCACCGATTAATCCCAAACCTCCGGCATTACTGACGGCACTTGCTAATTTATAACCGCTATTCCAAATCATTCCTCCTTGAACTATTGGATATTTAATATTGAAAAGTTGGGTAATTCGATTCATGTAAGCTTTTGATTTTGCCTTTTAATTTTTTATGATTTTTCCAGTTTGCACAATTGAATTGCTTTCGATTTTATAAAAGTAAATGCCGGAATTTAAAGTTTCAAGGGATACCGAATCCTCTGAATTCTGAATTATTTTTTCACAAATGTTCTGACCTAAAAAATTGTAAAAAACAACTTTCGCCTCTTCAAAACCATCTGGAAATGAAACAAATAAGGTGCTATTGGCTGGATTTGGATAAACTAAAAATTTAGCTTTTGAAGTATCATTTAGTGAAAGTACCAAAGCATTATTTAAAGCTTGTTGAAAATCAGGTATTCCATATCCATATTGATTGGTGGGATTCGTAAATCTATCTGCTGATTCCTTCACAAAAGTAACGATTTGCTGATTGTTTAAACCAGGAGCAGCTTGCCAAATACTCGCGATTGCACCTGCCATAATTGGTCCTGAAAATGACGTTCCACTAGCTGTTGTAATTGTACCCGATGCATTTGAAAGCACTGAATTTTGACCCTGCGCCATAACGTCGGGCTTAACTCGTCCGTCAAATGAGGGTCCAATTGAGCTAAAAGTCGCATAAACCCCATCAGATTTAACGGCTCCGACGGATAAAACAGTATATGCATCAGCCGGAACGCTAATATTTGGATTTACAGTTGATCCTGAATTCCCTGCACTCACAACGCAAATCATTCCGCGACTAAAAGCAATGTCAGCACCTCTTGATATAAAGGAAGTAGTTCCATTCATATCAGCATAAGTATAACTGTAATTTGGATTATCATAATCAGAATAGCCCAACGACGTAGTAATGATATCAACCCCAAGTGAATCAGCCACTTCGGCTGCTTCCACCCAATTACTTTCCTCAACTGGATTTTCAGTAGCTGCATCTTCTGTAATAAATAAATAATAATTTGCGTCAGGAGCAGTTCCTACCAACTCATTTTCAACGTAACCGCCCATGGTCGATAGCACCAATGTACCGTGAGAATTTCCAGTATAAAAATTATCATTTCTGTTAACAAAATTATAGCCGCCTAAAATTTGATTATTATCCCTTAATCGTTGAAAAGGTGCTACTACATTTACATTTGGAAATCCAGCATCCATTACGGCAATTATTTTTCCAGAACCGGTATAATTTTGGTTATGAAGATAGTCAACATGGAGCATATTAACTTGATTTGCTGAATTTCCGTAAAGAAAAGCACTATTGGTTTCTGCTATTTTACTGCCTTTGTGAAGCGCAGCAGATTTAGAATTATTAGTAATTTTACTAGTTTTAATTTTGTTGGATCCATTTAAATTTCTGTTAGCAAATTGGAGATGGTCCACAAACGAAAGCGATGACAAATTCTGAATATCGGCTATACTTCCTCGAACATGAACCGCATTGAACCACTTTGATTTTGCCTTGACTTCAATTCCATTTGATGCACTAATTTGATCAACATAAGGTTGGTGAATTGGAACATCTTTTAGATCAATAACGATATTTTGAATTGTTCTTCTGTCTAATGAACGCTGCGAAAGCATTTGTAAAGGATTATCGAAATAGTATTGAGATTCAGGTTTATTTGTAAAATATACCCAAGCATCTTCCTGAGAATATCCGAAAAAACTTATTAGGAGAAGCGAGATAATAAACAATTTTTTACTCATGTTTGAACGATTTTTTTTTAAATGGTGGTTGTGACTCGAGTCTTAAAGGCGAAGCGACACAGTAATCCTTGATTTCATAGCATTTATTCGTTTCCGATATGCTAATTTATGAAATTACTCCTGAACCAACTAATTCGTCATCAATATTCCATGCCACGAATTGCCCTTCGGTGATTGCGGATTGCGGATTTTCAAAAGAAACATACAAACCGCTTTCAAACTGATACAAAGTAGCTCTTTCTAAAGGCTGACGGTAACGTATACGCGCCATGACTTGCATAGTTTCTCCATTTTTTAAAGCTAAATCTTCGCGAACCCAATGAACTTCTGAAGGTTGGACACGCAATGCTTTCTTGAATAAACCCGGATGACTGACACCTTGACCCGTAAAAATTGAATTCGATTTTACATCTGTTGCGATAATAAAAAGCGCTTCTTTTGTTCCGCCAACATTCAATCCTTTTCGTTGTCCGATGGTAAAATAATGAGCCCCTTGATGTTTGCCTACAATTTTTCCGTTTTCGGGAACATATTTAATAGAAGTGGATTCGAAAACCAACTGTTCTTCTAGCGAATTAAAGATAGGTTGCTCTTGATTGTATAATGGACTATTAGCATCAATTTCATAGATTAAACCTTCTTTGGCTTGTAATTGCTGTTGCAAGAATTCGGGTAAACGCACTTTCCCAATGAAGCACAAACCTTGTGAATCCTTCTTTTCGGCTGTTACCAAATCCAATTGCATTGCTATCTCTCGAACTTCTGGTTTGGTTAATTCTCCTATTGGAAATAATGATTTTGCCAATTGTTGTTGTGATAATTGACATAAGAAATACGATTGGTCTTTGTTATCGTCTTTTCCAGCTAATAATTGATAAACGGGTAATCCGCCAACTTCAATTTCGCCTTTTCTACAATAGTGACCGGTTGCCACATAATCGGCGCCAAGCGATAATGCAATTTTCATAAAAACATCAAACTTTATTTCGCGATTACACAATACGTCGGGATTTGGAGTACGTCCTTGTTCATACTCCTTGAACATATAGTCCACAATTTTATCTTTGTATTGTTCACTTAAATCAACCGTTTGGAACGGGATTCCGAGTTTTTCAGCGACAAGAAGGGCATCATTACTATCTTCAAGCCATGGACATTCGTTGGAAATGGTCACCGAATCATCGTGCCAATTTTTCATAAAAAGACCAATGACCTCGTAGCCTTGTTCTTTTAAAAGATAAGCAGCAACACTCGAATCAACACCTCCAGAAAGTCCAACAACAACTCGTTTCATTATAACAAAAATATGCGGCAAAGTTACCGCAAATTCTATAAAATTCTATATTGTACTATCAGTTAAAACAATTTGGTAGTAAACAAAACTTATTTATCTACCCATCTTCTTTTTGATTTCCTCTTCGAGATTATCATTATTGATTTTCTCTTCCGATTTTACTTCAACTTTTACGTCAGATTGTTTTGGCATTTTAGGCCGATTGAAGTTTTTATTCTGATAATTCATATTGACATCCTTCATTTTTCCTTTTATCAAGACCTTCCACATTCCCACTTTTTTTCCCTCTTTATATTGACCTTGGCTTGTAATTTCGTTAGTTGGACTTCGGTATATTGCTGGGCCATCATTCAGATTATTTTTAAAATACGATTCTTCCAGTACAAATCCATTTTCGGCGTAACTTTTATAAATTCCGTTTTTGAGGCCCTCTTTATAAGTTGCTTCTTCCGCTATCTCGCCGCTCTTATAGAAAACTTTCCTAATTCCGGTGAGCTTTCCTTTGACGTAGTGTTCCAAGGTCATTACACTTGACAAATCTTCATGATAATATTTCCAATCTCCTTCAAATTGCTTATTAACAACTTTCCCTTCGCTAACTTTATTCTTATTCTGATTATAAAAAATCGTGTAACATGAATTATCTTTTGCAGTAAACTCTCGCGTGGCTATGACGGTTCCTGCCTTTGTATCATCAAAGAACTTAAAAATACCTTTTTCTTTCCCATGGTCGAAGGTACCCTCATATCTGGGACGTTTTGATTCTTCATAGACTCCTTTCCACATTCCTTGCTTCTTGTTATCTCCATCGAATTTATTGATTTCTTGTGCAAAAACTGAGATTGTCATTAAAAAGCTTGCAAAAATGTATTTCATTTTAATATTATTTTTTTTCAAAATTAGACTTAATTTAGGGATAACGAAAATTATAAATATTTAGTATTACTAAGCGCATTAAATATTTACTAAAATATTTTGTTTTAAGATAATATTGGGAAATTAAATTATTCTTTTTATATTTGAGAAAATTTAAAACTCAAACCAATATGAAAAATTTTATTAAAAGCATTGCATTAGTAGCATTAGTTTTTTCTGCAGTATCTTGTAGTAAAGATGAAGCAAAAGATTATGGTACTGTTTCTATTGCTAAAATCATCGAAATAAGTCCTGAATTCAGTAGCCTTAAAGAAGCTTTAGACATCACAGGATTAACACCAACTTTTGAAGATGCAGGAAGTTACACTTTATTTGCTCCAAATAATGATGCTTTTGATGCTGTTCTTGGTGGACTAACAGTTGAAGAATTTAATACTGCAAACCCAGGATTATTAGCAACTGTTTTAAAATATCATGTAGTAACTTCGAAAGTTTTATCTGGTGCATTGTCAGACGGACAAAGCGTAACAACTTTGCAAGGTCAGACCTTCACAGTAAATATTGCAGCTGAAACAGGTGAAGTAACTATTACCGATGCTAACGCTGGAACTGCATACATTACCGCTTTCGATGTTGAATGTACTAATGGAGTTATTCATCCAATTGATGCAGTTTTACTTCCAGGAGGCGGTAGCTAAAACAATAAAATAGTATTTAAAAGAGCTTCTCAATGAGAAGCTCTTTTTTTTTGCCAAATAGGTACCTTCAATAATAAACTTGTAAAATTGAATATGGTATACCAATCTATTATACCATGAATTACGTTATCATTTTATTAACATATTCACTTGTTTTTTGTTTAACTGTTTTACTTTCAATTTAAAAAAAAATGGCATTTTTATTAATAACTACTTATAAACTAGATAGTTATAAGTTAAACAAAACTGTTAAATATTTAATAAAAATGATTTTGTTTAACTTTTTTTAATTTTAGTTAAACAAAAATTATTTACTTTTACAAAAACTTTAAAACAAAAACAATGAAAAATTTAAAAACAATTATTGGGATTACATTAATTGCCTTAGTTACATTTTCATGTAGCAGCGATGACAGCACAGACAATTCCATATCTGGAATTGCATCAAAAAATGCAGATTTAACATTATTAGTTAAGGCATTAAAAAAAGCAGATCTTTACAACACGCTTAAAACTGGTAACTACACTGTTTTAGCTCCAACAAATCAAGCATTTATTGATGCGGGATTTACAAGTGAAGCAATTGACGCTTTACCACAAAGTGGCATACCTGCTTTAAAAGAAATATTGTTGAATCATGTATTAGTTGGTAAAATTTTATCTTCAGACTTGACTAATAACTCGTATGCTAAAACTTTAGCAAAAGGAGCCGCTTCAAGCACTAATACTTTGAGTTTATTTATACAAACTACACCTAATGTTAAGTTTAATGGTATTTCAACAGTTGTAACTGGTGGAGCAAATGTAGTAGCTTCTAACGGTGTTGTACATGTTGTTGATAAAGTAATTACACTACCAACAGTTGTAACACATGCTGTAGCAAATCCAAACTTTAGTACACTAGCTTCTTTATTAACTGCTCAAAATTTAGTTACAACATTAAATGGAACAGCGAGTTCTCCGTTCACAGTTTTCGCACCATTAAATTCAGCCTTTGACACTGCTACTCTAGCATTATATACTGGCTTAACTTCTGCTCAGAAAACTGCAGTATTGACGTATCATGTTGTTGGAGGAGCGAATGTTTTATCAAACGCTATCCCTACTACTCCAATCACCACATTGGAAACTGGAACTTTCACTATTGCTGGTACAGTAATTACCGACGAGGCAAACAGACAAACTAATATCGTTTTAACTGATGTACAATGTTCTAACGGAGTTGTGCATGCTGTAAGCCAAGTACTACTACCTGCTATATAAACGTAATTGCTATGAAAGAGAAGAAGCGCAGCCTTAAAGGTTGCGCTTTTTTTATGATCCTAACTCGACAGCCCTATCATTGGCAGCTATTACAGCGTGAATAATCGTCTCTTCTAACAATCGCTTTTCAAAAACCCGCAATGCGCTTTCAGTGGTGCCGCCTTTAGAAGCCACTTTAGCAATCCATTCTTCATTAGATAACGAATAACTATTTTGAATGGCAATCGATCCCATAAACGTTTGATTGACCAACAATTCTGCTTCTGATTCGTTGAAGCCTAAATCTACTGCAGCTTTAGTCATTGATTGCATAAAATAAAATACATAAGCTGGTCCGCTTCCCGAGATGGCTGTTGCAGCATCAATTAGTTTTTCGTTTTCAACATATACTGATTTTCCAGTAGTATTAATAAGATTCTGAATGATGAACAATTCCTTTCGGTCCACATTTGCTGATGCCGTAAAAACGGTCATTCCCATTCCGATTTGAGTCGGAATATTAGGCATTGAACGCACAACTTTAGAACAAGAAAGCTCTGCTTCTAATTTAGCCAAAGTTATTCCGGCCATGACCGAAAATATAATTTGACTGTCTTTCAGATAAGGCTTTATGGATTGTGCTAAAACTGAAAAATCCTGAGGCTTAACAGCTAAAATCACAATATCAAAATCGCTTATTCTTTCAGTGGACAAATGTGAAAAATTAACTTCTGGAATACCGTTATTAATCGTTGGAAAAATAGTATTTCTAACCAATACAAAGATATCTTCCGGCTTGATAAATCGCGAAGCAATAAAGCTATTGGCATAGGTTTTACCCATATTGCCGTAGCCTATAATTAAAACTTTCATAGTACTTAAAATTAAAAAACTCTGTTTAAAGATATGTTTTTAAACAGAGTTTTGAAAATGTAGTTTTGAAATATTATTTCTTTTTCTTTTGAAGTTGTTTTTGTTTCTCAGACTCTTCCATCATTTCTCTCATTTTCTTCTGGAACTTACTCTCCGTTTTTGGCTTCGTTTTATTCACTTCAATTTGGGCATGAATCTTATCGCTATTGATAAAATATCTTTTGATAACCAACATAATTCCGATGGTAATCAAGTTGGAAATAAAGTTATACAAACTCAATCCCGAACCATAACTATTAAAGAAAATCAACATCATAACAGGAGAAACATAAATCATGATTTTCATAATCTTAGCCATATCAGGCATCCCTTCTTGTTGTGGTTGTGCCATTGCTTGGTCGCCTGAAGTCATTTTCATATAGAAGAAAATTGCAATTGCGGCCAAAATTGGGAACAAGCTGATATGATCTCCGTATAAAGGAATATGGAACGGTAATTTTGCGATTTGGTCAAATGAAGATAAATCGTCTGCCCAAAGAAATCCTTTTTGTCTTAACTCAAAAGCTGAAGGGAAAAACTGAAACGAGGCATACATAAATGGAAGCTGAATCAAAGCTGGAATACAACCAGCCATCGGATTCACTCCAGCTTTATTGTATAACTTCATTGTTTCTTGTTGTTTTTTCATTGGATCTTTAGAAAATTTTTCTCCAATTTCTGTAATCTCAGGACGCAATACTTTCATCTTCGCTTGCGACAAGAACGACTTAAACGTAATAGGCGACATCGCAATTTTTATCAGAATAGTAAATACTATAATGGCAATTCCAAATCCCATATAGGAACTCAAAAATCCAAATAACGGAATGAAAATAAACATATTTATCCATCCAAAAATTCCCCATCCAAGCGGAACGATTTTCTCGAGATTTCGATCATATTTTTTTAATGTTTTATAATCCGTTGGACCATAATACCAGTTCATTTTATAATCGAGTTCCCCATTTGTAAAAGCTAAGGGTGCTATGACTTTGTATTGTTTTGTAAAGATTGTATCTTTCTTTTCGTCAATAACTAAATTATGTGAATGCAATTTTGCAGTTACAAGTGGCGTTTTAGTCAATAATATACTAGAAAAGAAGTGTTGCTTGTAAGCGATAAAACTAATTTTTTCCGGGTTTTCTTCCTTGTCGGTTCCTTGTCCGACGTAATCGATTTTTCCATCATTATGTTCGAAATAAATCTCGGCATAACGATTTTCATATGAAATACTTCTTTCGTTGCGATATGTTTTTAAATCCCATTGCAGGTCAATCGGTTTTGTAGTATTTAAAACTGTGTTTAATCCTTGCGAGTGAATGTCAAAATCAACTAAATATTCTTTGGGAGCCAAAACGTACTTATATTCCAAATACTCATTCGCTCCCGCTTTCAATTTCATAGAAAGCACTTGATTAGGTCCTACTTTTGTTAAAGTTGGCTCAAAATATAAATTTTTGGTATTTAAAACTCTGTTATCTTTAGTTTGTAATTCAAGATTAAAACTGGCATTATTATTTTTAATCAACTCGACTAACTGTCCTGAATTTTTTTTGAATCTTTCATAATTTTTCAAAATTACTTCAGATACCTGACCCCCTTTATTAGCTACTTTTAGTTTGATAAACTCATTTTCGAGTGTGGTGAAATTCTCTTTTGCAGAAGGCAAAGTAGCAGAGTAAGCAAAACTGCCAAGAGTTCCTGTTAACTGCTTTATTTTAACCGAATCTAGTACCGTAGAGTCCGCTGCCGTTACTATGGGGGCAATCTCTTTTGCACTGGCCGCAGTCGTTTTAGCTTCTTCTACTTTTGCTTGTTTGGCTTTTGCTTGTTCCTTCACCTCATCAGCTTGACTGTTATAACTCATCCACACGATGATAACGAATATCAATCCAAAACCAATAATTGTATTAAAATCAAATTTCTTTTTTTCCATAATAATGCTGAACCTACTCCAGTCTTTTAATTGTTTTTATGTTTTACCATTGCGGCCACAAAGCTAACAAAAATTGGGTGTGGATTTGCAACAGTACTTTTATATTCAGGATGGTATTGAACACCTATAAAAAATGGGTGATTATTCAACTCTATTATCTCTACCAAACCTGTTTCTGGGTTAATTCCAGAACAAATTAATCCTGCTTTTTCTAATTGTTGTCTGTATTTATTATTGAATTCGTACCGGTGACGGTGGCGTTCTTCTATTTGAGTTTTTCCGTAAATTTTGTAGGCTAATGTTCCTTCGGTAATATCACATTTCCATGAACCCAAACGCATTGTTCCCCCTTTATCCGTAATAGTTTTTTGTTCTTCCATTATTGAAATAACTGGATTTTTTGTCTCCTCATTCATCTCCGTTGAATTTGCATCATTCAAACCTAAAACGTTTCTCGAATATTCGATGACTGCCATTTGCATTCCGAGACAGATTCCCAAAAATGGAATGTTGTTTTCACGAGCATAACGAACCGTATCAATTTTACCCTCAATTCCACGACCGCCAAATCCTGGAGCAACAAGTATACCGTCTAAGTCCTGCAATTGTTCTTCTGCGGTTTTGGCATCAAGATATTCAGAATGTATGGATATAATATTAACTTTAGTTTGATTTGCAGCACCAGCATGAATAAAAGACTCAATAATTGATTTATAAGAATCCTGTAATTCTACATATTTTCCAACTAAACCAACATTTACAGTTTGCTTAGGATGCTTTAATCTATGCAAGAACGTATTCCAGTTTTTTAAATCTGGAGCTGCTTTTTTAGGTAAATTTAATTTCTTTAATGCTACAACATCCAAACCTTCTTCCAGCATCAGATTGGGCACTTCATAAATAGTAGACGCATCAATAGATTGGATAACAGCTTCACGTTTGACGTTGCAAAACAAGGCTAATTTTTGACGCAGTTCATCCGACAATTCATGTTCAGTTCTACATACTAAAATATCCGCTTTGATTCCGCTTTCCATCAAGGTTTTAACGGAATGTTGCGTTGGTTTAGTTTTCAATTCTCCGGCTGCGGCCAAATAAGGAACCAAGGTTAAGTGAATAACGATTCCATTTCCTTCCCCTAATTCCCAAACCAATTGACGTACCGACTCAATATAAGGTAACGATTCAATATCTCCAACAGTACCACCGATTTCAGTAATCACAATATCAAAATCACCAGTTTTTCCTAGCAATTGCATGCGTTCTTTAATCTCGTTGGTAATATGTGGAACAACCTGAACTGTTTTACCTAAAAATTCACCTCTTCGCTCCTTTTCAATCACAGAAAGATAAACTCTTCCCGTAGTAACATTATTTGCTTGTGAAGTAGGCACATTTAAAAATCGTTCGTAATGCCCTAAATCCAAATCCGTCTCAGCTCCATCATCTGTAACATAGCATTCTCCGTGCTCATAAGGATTTAAAGTTCCTGGATCTACGTTAATGTAAGGATCAAATTTTTGAATGGTCGTTCGATATCCTCTCGCCTGCAGTAATTTGGCCAAAGATGCTGCAATGATTCCTTTCCCTAAAGAAGAAGTCACGCCGCCTGTAACGAAAATGTATTTTGTTTGATTCATTTTAAGGTAATTGTTTCGCACCGACGTAAAATTTTACGTCCGTACATAGTTGTTGTGTTGTTGTTGCTGTAAAAAACGAGGCAAAAATACGATTATAATTCGATTGTTAGATTGTTAGATTGTTAGATTTTCAGAAAAAAAAATTAGCTGTTACAATCTATAAATCTGATGTGTCTGAGAAGTCAAGAAAAACTGAATTAGAGTTTTGGATATTGCTTTTTGATATTGCGTACTAAGTCTTCTAAACCGTTTAATTTGAGCTCATAAACGAGTTGCAATTGTTCGCCGAGTTGCCCTTTTGGGAAGCCTTTTTGGCTATACCATACGACATAATATTCGGGTAATTCAATAAGATAGCGTCCTTCGTATTTACCGAAAGGCATTTTAGTATGCGCGAGTTTAATGAGAATTTGTTGATTTTTGTCCAAAGTTTAAGATCTTATCGTCATAAAGCTGCATTGCAAAAAATCATAATATATAGTCGATTGACTTTTTGCAGTTTAAGTGATTTACTTCCAATTAAAAGTAATTACTTTTTTGACATCCGGATGCAGACTATAATACACAGGACAAGTCAATGCGGATCGTTCCAAAATAGTTGAAATTTTTTTATCTTCGACAAGATTCATTTGAAACGTAATGTGAATTTCAGAAATTCTTCGCGGATCAGCGACCATAATTTTCGTTACTTCTGCTGTTGTCCCTTTTAATTCCAACTCCAGATCGATTGCCTTAATTGCCATAATTGTAAGCATACAAGTCGCCAAAGAATTAGCGACCATATCTGTTGGAGAGAAGGCTTCTCCTTTTCCGTGATTGTCGATTGGAGCATCATTCAAGATTTCTGTTCCCGATTGTAAATGCATGGATGAACTTCTTAAGTCACCTAAATATCTAACGATTGATGTGGTCATTACAAAGCTTCTTTTATGGTTAAATCCGTGTCGTAGTACAAAATGTAAATTCCGTTATTGGAATACCCATAAGTTGCATTCTGAACATAATCAAATTTGTTTTCTATATGTTCCGTTACCGATGACTGAATAGTTTCGTCAAAAGTTGAACCCTGGGACAATCGCAATAAAGTATCAAACGTTACATCGAAACCGCGAATTGCATATTGGTTCGGAATAATCTTGTTTAACTTTTTATATTTAGCATCAAATTGATTCGCTTCAATTGTTTCATTTGGTCTTGAAAGCGACGGATATAAAAGTTTCAACTTGGTCAATCGGATTAATGAAATTTCCTCAAAATCCAAGGTTTCATTTGGCTCCAAAATCACCAATTGTACTTGAAATTCTTTTTGTGCAGCCAGCATTGCGTTGGTTGTTGCCAAAATCATCCCTGTACTTTCAGAAGCTAAAACAACATAATTCATTCTGTCTTTTTGAAGCAGAATCGTCAAGCTATCTGCAACAACACTTCCTTTTACACTTAGTCCAATTATCCTAGTTTCTTTTTGATTCTCTTGAATGTATTGTGTAATACTTCCTTTTTTATTGTCTATTAACGCGATGATATTGCCGTTTTTAGATTTCATATAATTGAATACGGAACTTCTCATCAAATCAGTAGTAGGCATTGATTGATACAAATTAGGATAGTTCCCAGCTTCGTCTTTTGATAGTGGCGAAATTACCGGAGTTTTTGTCGGTCCCAAAAACTGGGCTAAATTTTCTACATTAGACTGATAAAATGGCCCTATAATGGCATCCATGCTTTTTAAATCATTCTGATCAGCCAATGCCAAAACATTCGATGTGTTTTTAGTTTCTTGCGAATCCAAAATTTTAATATCCACATTCATTCCCAAAACCCTAGCCGAATCAATTGCCATTAGCGCTCCGGAATAAAAATCTAAAGTAAGATTCAAGAACTTATCCTTTTTCAATCGCGCTTGTGTCGAATTAACGGTGTCACTTTCGATTTTCGAGATATTAAACGGAAAAAGTAATGCGAGTTGTTTCCTCGCATTAGTATTGATTGATTTTATTAAATTTCCTTGTTCTTTCCGGACAGGCTCTTTACGCTGGCCTTTAGGAACTCTGAGAATCATTCCTAGTTTCACTCCTTTTTTCAATTCTGGATTTAGTGAAATTAATTCTTTTTCAGTTATTCCGTAATCACTGGCAATAGTTGCAGGCGTATCGTTTGGTTTTACCACATATTCTTCCAAATATTTCTTAGTGGTAGCGCTTGGTATAGTTGATGTTTCAACTGCAGGTTTTGTAATCTCAGTTGCGGATTTAACAGTTTCTACAACAGTTTGATTTGGCTTATTCCCTGATATAACGAGTTTAAATCCAATAGGGAAATCAGTTGCAATTTGCGGATTGAGACGCTCTAATTCAGGGATAGATATTCCGTATTTTTTAGAAATACCGTATTTGGTTTCCTTTGGTTCAATTACATGAAATGCAGGGCCCGCACTTGAAGCTACAGTTTTTATTTCCGTTTTTGGCTCTGCTTTTGGAACAACCACTTTTGGAGTTTCCTTTACAACTTCTTTCACTGCAATTGGAGTTGAAACTACTGCAGCTTGACCATCTGAAGTCGGAATTTTAATATTCATTCCAATTTTTAGTCCATTATTTAATAAATCACCATTAGCATTTTTTAACGCATCAACCGTTATATTGTATTGTTTTGAAAGGCTGTATAATGTTTCTTTAGGCTGTACTAAATGCGTTGTAAGTTTCGTGTTTTGAACCGAAGTTGCCACTATACTTGGCGCAACTTTAGGAGCAACATAAGCTGTAACTTCTCCAGAAGATGGTATTAACAATACGCTATCCAATTGGATCCCATTTTGGGAATCTGGATTTAACTTATAAATATCATAAGGCGTAACCTTATATTTCTGAGCAATATTATTGATGGTCTCCCCTTTAACAACAGTATGTTTAATATACTTTTCTTGCTTCGCAGAAACAGTAAAAATAAAAGAAAATACTGTTAGGAATAGTGTAAAAAGAATACGGTTTTTCATCTACTTATTATTTATTTAACGTCTAAGTTAACAAATCTTTTTTAATCAAATCTTTAATGCTACTTTTTTCATCAACTATTTTGTGTTAACAAAACTATTCCCATTCAATTGTAGCTGGTGGTTTAGAGCTAATATCATACACTACTCTATTAACTCCTTTTACTTTATTGATAATTTCGTTAGAGATCTTCATCAGAAACTCGTACGGTAAATGTACCCAATCTGCCGTCATTCCGTCTGTTGATTCTACTGCCCGAAGTGCTACGACTTTTTCATACGTACGCTCATCGCCCATTACTCCAACACTGTTTACCGGAAGCAAAATCGCTCCAGCTTGCCATACCTTATCATACAAACCGTCTTCTTTCAAACCATTGATAAATACTGCATCAACTTCCTGCAGAATTCTAACTTTTTCTGGTGTGATTGCACCTAAAATTCTAATTGATAATCCAGGACCAGGAAATGGATGTCTTCCTAAAAGTTCAGGATCTATCCCCAATGTTTTTCCAACGCGACGGACTTCATCTTTGAACAACATTCGCAAAGGTTCTACAATTTGAAGTTTCATATAATCGGGCAAACCACCAACATTATGATGTGACTTTATGGTTGCCGATGGCCCTTTTACCGAAACTGATTCGATAACATCAGGATAAATTGTTCCTTGCGCCAGCCATTTTACATCTTCTATCTGGTGTGCTTCGTCATCAAAAACATCAATAAATGCTTTACCGATTGCTTTACGTTTGGCTTCCGGTTCTTCGATTCCATCTAAAGCAGAAAGAAAACGTTCTGAAGCATCAACCCCTTTGACGTTCAATCCCATGTGTTTGTATTGATCTAGCACACTTTCGTATTCGTTTTTACGAAGCAATCCGTTATTAACAAAGATACAGTAGAGATTTTTTCCAATAGCTTTATGTAATAAAACTGCCGCTACTGTCGAATCTACTCCGCCCGAAAGTCCGAGAACTACTTTGTCTCCTTTTACTTTTTCTTGTAATTCTTTAACGCAATCTTCTACAAATGCATTAGGTGTAAAAGTTTGTGGTACCGCGGCAATTTTAACCAAAAAGTTTTCTAAAATTTGTTTCCCATCGGTTGAATGATACACTTCTGGATGAAACTGAATAGCATACGTGGTTTCGCCTTCAATTTTATAAGCGGCGTTTTCGACGTCTTTCGTACTTGCCAATTTAATACCGTTAGTTGGTAAATGTTTAATGGTATCGCTATGACTCATCCACACTTGAGAATTCAGATTTACATTTTCAAAAAATGTTTCTCCTTCTTTCATGTAGGACAAGTTGGCTCTTCCGTATTCTCTGATGTTAGAAGCAGCCACTTCTCCACCCGAAAAATGAGCTAAATATTGTGCGCCATAACACACTGCGAGTAAGGGTAATTTGCCTCGAATGTTGGTCAAATCAATTTGTAAAGCATCTTCCGAACGAACAGAATAAGGGCTTCCGCCAAGGATCACTGCTTTATAGGACGATAAATCATTTGGAACATGATTAAAAGGGAATATTTCACAGAATATGTTTAATTCCCTTACGCGGCGTGCAATGAGTTGTGTGTATTGCGAGCCGAAATCTAAAATTAGTACGTTGTGTTGCATGTGCAAAAGTACTATTCTCAGTTGAAAGTAAAAAATGGAATTGAGAAGTTTAATTTTTACTACGTAATTGAAGTATATTACATTACAGCTAACAAAATAAAGACCCATTTAATATAATAAGCAAAATTTATTTTTTGGTAAATTCCACCCATTTATTCAATAGAATTTTCACATCATAAGAAGTTAATATCTAACTTTATAAATCATAAATTAAGTAATTTACCAACATTAAAAGACAATTAGTGTACAGATAATGTGTTTTTAAATTATACTAAATCGCCAGAACTACTTTTAGAAGACAGAGTAATTCTAAAACTAGAAACAATAAAAAGTGACATAAAAACATTTTTTTCGCCGAAAAAAACTGCAGCTTTATTTTCATTTCTAATTTATCTCACATTGTTGTTAATAAAATAGCCTTGGAACAAATTTTAATAAATCTTATTGCTAACGCTATAAAATATTGTGACAAAAAAAATGTAGTTATTGAAATTAAAGAAAGTGAAACACAATATGAAATTCTAGTTAAAGATAATGGTTCAGGTATTTCAAAGATGGATCAAAAAAAGATATTTCAACTCTTTAAAACACTTTCCATCAAAGATAAGTATGGTTTTGTGGGCAATGGTATTGGGTTGGCCACAGTAAAAAAAATAGTTGGGCAATTAGGAGGTGAAATAAATATTGACTCAAAAAAAAGGCGAAGGTTCAATATTTAGTTTTACTTTAAATAAAAAGAAAAGAAAACAAAATTTGTTCATCAAGTTTTTAATAAAAATAAATTCCTTTTTAGAAAATTAAAATTCATGTATAAGATCTCAATTTATATAAAATGATATCATTTACCTACATTCAAATACCCTTAGTCTACAGGTAATGATATTTTAACGATATTTTTAACTTTTACTTTATCGTTTATGATTGTTTTCATTAATTTGATTAAACTTTTGTGACAAAATGTTTTTTTTTAAAACCATGCGGACATGACTAAAGCCTTACTCCATCAAGACGAAGAAAAAAGGTTAAAATTGTTAAAATCATTTTGTATTTTTGATAGTAACCCTGAAAAAGATTTTGACAACATAACTGCTATTGCCTCTCAAATATGTGATACCCCTATAGCACTAATAAGTCTTTTAGATGAAAATAGGCAATGGTTTAAATCTCATCACGGTTTAAATGTATCTGAAACGCCCAAAGATTACTCTTTTTGTGACCATGCGATAAATCAATCTGAAGAATTTTTGATTGTTGAAGACGCCAGGAATGATGAGCGGTTTTATGACAATCCACTAGTAACAGGCGAACCCTATATTGTTTTTTATGCTGGCGTTGTATTAAAAAATGAACAAAATCTGCCATTTGGAACACTCTGTGTAATAGATCAAAAGCTGCATACTATTTCTAAAGAACAAATAAAATTATTAAAAGCCTTAGCCAATCAAGTAGTGTATTTGATGGAAAACAGAAGGAATAAAATTCTTTTAGATTCTACCTTAAAAAAACTCAAAGAAAAAACAAAACAATCCAGAATAAAGGAAATTGAATTAAAACTTATTCACCAAAATATTCCGATAACTTTATTTCAGTTGATACTTAATAAAAACAAGACCAATTACTTCAGTTACATCAGTAATTCATTTAAAAAAACATTTCCAATTGAATTACCGTTAAATGATATTAATTGGATAAAATCTATACATTTTTACCCTGATGATTATGAGTTATTACTAAATAAATTAAACAAATTAGACGCAAAGTCGGAAGATTTTAATTTTATCGGAAGATTTTTAGCAAATAACGAAATTATATGGTTTGAAATCAATTCTAATGTTATTTTTAAAAACAGTAATTTTATTTTAGATGGGACTATAAAGAATATCACTACTACTAAAAACTTAGAAGATGATTTAAGAAAAAAAACCATATTTAATGATTTAGTCTTAAATAATATTCCCGCAGATATTGCTCTTTTTGATAAAGATCACAACTATTTATTCATTAACCAAAATGGAATTAAAAATGATGAAATAAGAAAATGGTTGATTGGAAAAAATGATTTTGACTATTGTGATTTTAAGGGCATTGATGCTACTTTAGCTCAGGTTAGAAGAAACTATTTTAATGAAGCTATTAGAACCAAGAAACAAGTAGATTGGATTGATGAAATTAATAAAGAGGGCTCTAAAACATATATTTTCAGAAGGTTCTATCCTTTTTTTATTGAAGGCATTTTTGTATATATGATTGGGTATGGGATAGATGTAACCGAATTAAAGCAAACTCAAAACGACCTCGATTTTAAAAATCAAATATTAATAAATAAAAACAACGAACTAGAGCGATTTGCTTATGTAGCTTCGCATGATTTACAAGAACCACTTTTATCTATATTAGGATACTCCAATTTACTAGAAGATGATTATTATGAAAAGCTTGATAATGACGGAAAAATATATCTCAACTTCATAAAAAAATCAGTGACGAGAATGCGGAATTTAATCACCGCTTTAATGGAATACAGCCGAATTGAAAAAAAAGAAATTCTATCGTTAGTTGATTTTAATCACTTGCTTACTGATGTAAAAGAAGACTTATCAAATAAAATTAATGAATATAATGCTCATGTCGCATGGGAAAATTTACCTGCCTTAAATTGCTATCCAACATTTATTAGAATATTGCTACAAAATTTAATTAGTAATGCGATCAAGTTTACTTCAAAAAATACAATTCCAAAGGTTACTATTTCTTGTATTGAAAGAGAGTCGGACTGGTTGTTTCAAGTACAAGATAATGGTGTTGGGATAGATTCAAAAAATTTTGGTGAAATATTCCTTATTTTTAAAAGGTTACACAATGACAATGACTATGCAGGTAACGGAATAGGATTAGCTCATTGTAAAAAAATAATTGAAATTCATGATGGTAATATATGGGTAGAATCCACTCCCGAAATAGGGAGTACATTTTATTTCACTATATCTAAATATATTTAATATGTTAAAAAAACGAAGTGTAATTCTATTAATTGACGACGATAGTGTTATAGATTTTTTGCACAAAAAATTATTGATCAGAGCAGGAATTACAGATCCTATTATAACGCTTTATAATGGGAAAACAGCTATCGACGAGTTGTTAAAATTAAATAATCAATTAAATGAGAATGATACTATACTTGCACTATTAGACATTAACATGCCCGTTCTGGATGGCTGGGGCTTTTTACAAGAGTTAGCAGTCATAAATTCATCGTTAAAATTTAAATTAGAATTATTCATCGTGAGCTCTTCGAGTAATCCTGATGATATAATAAAATCTAAAAGCAATCCCTACGTTATAGACTATTTAAACAAACCTCTAACTTCTGAAAATATTATTAAGTATTTACTTTAAGCTACTATTTTATGGATTTTATTTAAATCTATTCCTTAAAAATAATTTTACGGCTATTTTATTATTTGTGAGTACTTTTTGTTTAACACATAAAAAATAGGATCCGACTATGAAGTAACTATTAAAACTACTTCTGAAAAATGAAGATCAAATGCACTCGGAAAAGAAACTGCAATTCCTATGGTCGATTATATTGATATTGGAGTTTTTGGGGAGTCAAAAAAATCAAATTTTTTAGTAAAAGCACTGTTTTACAAACGTTTAAATATTGATAAAAAGGACGATACCTTTGTTTTCCGCACTCAATAAAAACCATCCAAAGCAGGAATTGAACCCTGCAATTATTTGATAGATAGAATTCCAGATGATAATTTAAAAGCGGTGGAATAGAAAATAAAACACCCGATAGGATTAAATCTTATCGGGTGTTTTTTATCATTATGATTTTGAAATTACTTCTGTTTAAAAGCTCTTACCCCCGGAAAATAAGCAGTGTCGCCCAATTCCTCTTCTATTCTTAATAACTGATTGTATTTTGCCATACGATCTGAACGGGAAGCCGAACCGGTTTTGATTTGTCCACAGTTTAATGCTACAGCTAAATCGGCAATGGTATTGTCTTCGGTTTCTCCTGAACGGTGTGACATTACTGAAGTATATCCGGCATTGTGTGCCATGTTTACTGCTGCAATGGTTTCTGTTAAGGTTCCGATTTGGTTTACTTTTACTAGAATTGAATTGGCAATTCCCTGTTCAATTCCAGTAGAAAGACGCTCGACATTGGTTACAAATAAATCGTCACCAACTAATTGCGTTTTGTCGCCTATTAATTCGGTTAAGTATTTCCATCCTTCCCAATCGTCTTCTTGCATTCCATCTTCTATAGAAATGATTGGATAATTGGCCGCTAAAGAAGCTAAATATTCTGCTTGTTCTCTTGAAGTTCTTATTTTTCCTGTCGCCCCTTCAAATTTAGTATAATCGTATTTTCCATCTACATAAAATTCAGATGCAGCACAATCTAATGCAATCATCACTTCGTCACCCAATTTATACCCTGCATTTTCAACAGCCGTTTTGATTGTCTCTAATGCATCTTCCGTTCCACCTGCTAAGTTTGGAGCAAATCCGCCTTCATCACCTACAGCGGTAGAAAGATTTCTATCGTGCAATACTTTTTTAAGATTATGGAAAATTTCCGTTCCCATTTGCATAGCATGAGTAAAGTTTTTTGCTTTTACGGGCATAATCATGAACTCTTGAAATGCTATAGGAGCATCAGAGTGCGATCCACCATTAATGATGTTCATCATCGGTACAGGCAACGTATTGGCTGAAACGCCACCAACATATCTATATAAAGGTAAGCCTAATTCATTGGCAGCGGCCTTAGCAGCGGCTAGAGAAACGCCAAGAATTGCATTAGCACCTAGGTTTGATTTGTTAGGTGTTGCATCCAATTCAATCATTAATTGGTCGATATGATTTTGTTCAAATACAGAAGTCCCTAATAATTCAGCAGCGATTATAGTATTTACGTTATCTACGGCTTTGCGTACCCCTTTACCCAAATATGCTTTTCCACCGTCGCGTAATTCTACAGCTTCATGTTCGCCAGTAGAAGCTCCAGATGGAACTGCGGCTCTTCCTAAAACGCCATTTTCAGTAACTACATCTACTTCTATTGTTGGATTTCCTCTGGAATCAAAAATCTGTCTTGCGTGAACTTTAATGATTATACTCATTTTATATATATGTTTTTAAGATTTTAATGGTTTACAAATTTAAGAAAATAAGAAATGACATCATTAATTATTTGTACAAGTTATAAACGCAATCGTTTTAGTAAGAATAATTTTTAAAGTATTACTTTTGATGATAATTATATAAGTTTAAAGTAGTATCATATAACACCCAGAGTTGATTTCCAATATAATTTTACCAAAGAAATAAACGCTAATTGCTATGAAAAATTTTACCCTTACAAACAGTCCAAAAAGTTACTTAAGAATGTTATTTTTATTCTTATTCCTTGGATTAGTTCCAACAATATCGACTGCTCAAAATTACAGAACTATAGATGCTTACATGGAGGATTTTGGGAAAAACGAATTGTTTCTTAAAAAAACGTTTATGGATTATACGGTTACGATTGTTGAATCGCAATTGTACTCAAGAACTGAAACTACCGTGGTGAGAATTGTTGAGAAATTAGAAAAATTAAATAACATTTTGAAACTTAGAGATAAAGGTTTTGAAGGAAATACGATGTTGCGAGATAGTTTTATAAAAATGAATGAAAAAACTATTGAATGTTTAACTAATGGCACCTTAATATTAACAGATTATGATACACAAAGTGCTTTGTCATTACCAGAAATAGGAGAAAATCTTACTCGTAAAGAAATACAATTAATAGCATATTTTGATGCGTTAAGACAATATGACAATGACAAAAAACAATTTGCATCTTGCTATAAATTGCATTTTAAAGGTGGAAAAGGAAAAAACTTATTAGAGTACAATGCGAAACAAAATGTATTATTTTACAAATTAAATGTTATTGATGAAAAACTTGCCGCTGTTGTAGCCGCAAAAGATGCAAAAGGATTTGCTGATTGTACTAATATGATTGAATTAATGAATCAAGAAGTTATGGCAAAAACTAGTGAATTGAATGGTTATTTCAAAGACAATACACTTAATGCAGCTAATATCGAATATTCGAAATTTATTGCAAGTCAGAAAGCTAAAATCAACACTTTATTTACTGATTATGTAGCTGAATATACTAAAGTTCAATCCTTGAAATCAGGAGCACAATCAGGATCTAGTGCAGCAATTACAGCTTACAATAATGCAGTAGATAGTTTCAATGCCAAAAAGAATTCATTCTATACTGTTTTTAATAACGTGCAATCACAGAAAAAAGCATTGTATGATAACTGGTTTACTGTTAATAGCACCTTCTTGAAAAACAATGGAGAGTTTGTTAACCTCTATGATAAATACGCTTTCAACTAGAAAAAATTCATTTATAATTATTGGTTTGGGTAGAAAAGTCCAATCGAATTAAGCTTCGATTGGACTTTTTGATTTTTGGATGTTTTTGATAAAGTCATCAAAAAGATAGGAAGAATCATGTGGACCTGGACTTGCTTCTGGATGATATTGTACGGAGAAAACACTTTTGGATTTCATTTTCATTCCAGCAACTGTATTATCGTTGATATGGAAATGTGTAATTTCTAAGTCGGTATGTTTTTCTAGTTCTTCTCTATTGACTGCGAATCCGTGGTTTTGAGAAGTGATTTCCCCTTTTCCTGTTAGCACGTTCATTACGGGATGATTTATGCCTCTGTGCCCGTTAAACATTTTATAGGTTGAAACGCCGTTTGCCAATCCGATGATTTGGTGTCCTAGACAGATTCCGAATAGAGGTTTATCAGAAGTAAAGATTTTTTTTGCCACTTCGATTGCTCCCACTAAAGGTTCTGGATCACCAGGCCCATTTGAGAGGAAATACCCATCGGGATTAAACGATTTCAAATCTTCAAAAGAGGCGTTGTATGGAAATACTTTGATGTAACAATCTCTTTTGGCAAGGTTTCTCAAAATGTTTCTTTTGATTCCCAAATCTAAAGCGGCGATTTTGTAAGTTGCATTTTCATCGCCGTACAAATACGATGCTGTTGTCGACACTTTTGAAGCCAGTTCCAGACCTTTCATGTCGGGAACGCTGCGTAATAATTGTTTCAATTCGGTTACTGCGGTCCCATCTGTACAGATTATTGCATTTTGCGCACCATTATCACGAATGTAACTTACTAAAGCTCTTGTATCGACATCTGAAATACAGATTAGATTTTGTTTTTCGAAATAATCGTACAGATTGCTTTCTGAATTGGGGCGCGAATGGTTAAAGCTGAAGTTCTTGCAAACCAGCCCTGAAATCATAATTCGATCGGCCTCTACTTCGTTGGCGTTTACGCCATAGTTTCCAATGTGTGGATTGGTGGCTACCATAATTTGACCGAAATAAGATGGATCGGTGAAGATTTCTTGATACCCTGTCATTCCGGTGTTGAAGCAAACTTCTCCAAAGGTTTTTCCTGAGATTCCGATTGATTTACCGTGAAAGATAGTTCCGTCGGCTAGTAGTAAAATTGCGGGAGTTTTTGTTGTGTGTTGCATGTTGTAGTTGTGTGTGGCAAATTTATTTATTTAGGTTCAATTTTTAAGAAAGAATTATAAAAGTTTATAAACATTCCGAAAATTTACTTTTTAATTTTTATTACTTGAGATGATAGGAGCTTTTTTTTAAACATCTTTCAAAAGACAAAAGTTCTCTTTAGCCCCGATAGTAGCGGCATCCTTTTTTCTGCTGATAAGCAGGAAAAAGATATAGCGGATAGCGGGAGCATGATTAAATAGAACCTAATACTTCTGCTCAAAAATACTTCGACTGCGCTCAGTGTAACACAAAAAAAAAGGATAAACAAAATGCTTATCCTTTTTTATATTTATGAAGTGGCAATCATTATGCTTGCTCTTCTTTTGATTCTTCATCAGCAGCTGGTGCTTCTGGAGTTTCTTCAACAGCAGGAGTTTCTTCAACTTCTGCAACCGCTGGAGTTTCCTCAACAACATCTGCAGCAGGAGTTTCAACAACTGGAGCGGCAGGAGCTTTTTCAGCAGTAACAGGTTTTGCTTTCGCACGACGAGTTCTACCTTTTTTCTCTTCTTTTTTACCACCGTTGTAAATCTCGTTGAAATCCACTAACTCAATCATTGCCATATCAGCGTTATCTCCAAGACGGTTACCCATTTTGATGATACGAGTGTATCCACCTGGACGGTCACCAACTTTAGCAGCTACATCTCTGAACAAGTCAGTTACGGCATATTTGCTACGTAGGTAAGCGAAACAGATACGACGGTTGTGAGTAGTATCTTCTTTTGATTTTGTTATAAGTGGCTCAACAAATTGTTTAAGCGCTTTTGCTTTAGCAACAGTTGTGTTAATACGTTTGTGCTCGATAAGAGAACAAGCCATATTAGCTAACATAGCTTTTCTATGTCCAGTTTGTCTGCTTAAGTGATTGAATTTTTTTCCGTGTCTCATGACTTGTTTTTTTAACCCTCATCTTGCTACTATCCTCTTTGGAGAGCAAAATATGAAGTACTTTATTCTTTATCTAATTTGTATTTACCCAAGTCCATTCCGAAAGTTAAATTCTTATTGGCAACTAATTCATCTAACTCAGTTAGTGATTTTTTACCGAAGTTACGGAACTTCATAAGGTCATTTTTGTTGAAAGATACTAGATCTCCAAGCGTATCAACTTCTGCAGCTTTCAAACAATTCAATGCTCTTACCGATAAATCCATATCAACAAGTTTTGTTTTAAGCAATTGTCTCATGTGTAATGATTCCTCATCATAAGACTCAGTTTGAGCAATTTCATCCGCTTCCAATGTAATTCTCTCATCTGAGAACAACATAAAGTGGTGAATTAAAACTTTAGCAGCTTCGGTTAAAGCATCCTTTGGATTGATTGAACCATCAGTTTTTATTTCAAAAACTAATTTTTCGTAATCTGTTTTTTGCTCCACACGGAAATTTTCGATAGCATACTTCACATTTTTTACCGGAGTAAAAATTGAGTCAGTAAAGATAGTTCCGATTGCTGCGTTTTGTTTTTTATTCTCTTCTGCTGGAACATAACCACGACCTTTCTCGATAGTCATCTCCATATTAAGATTTACTTTGCTGTCTAAGTTACAAATAACTAAATCTGGGTTCAATACTTGAAAACCAGAGATGAATTTTTGAAAATCACCAGCTGTAATTTGATCTTTACCAGAGATTGAGATAGAAACTGTTTCATTATCTACATCTTCGATCTGACGTTTGAAACGTACTTGTTTTAGATTAAGGATAATTTCAGTTACATCTTCAACAACTCCGGAAATAGTAGAGAATTCGTGCTCAACACCATCAATTCTGATCGATGTTACTGCATAACCTTCTAACGCAGAAAGTAAAACTCTTCTAAGTGCATTACCAACTGTCAATCCGTATCCTGGTTCTAAAGGTCTGAATTCAAACTTACCTTCAAAATCGGTTGAATCGATCATGATAACTTTATCGGGCTTCTGAAAATTAAATATTGCCATAATTTAGACTAATGTCAGTTATTATTTGTTGTACAACTCTACGATTAACTGCTCTTTAATATTTTCTGGAATTTGAAGTCTAGCAGGAACAGAAACGAAAGTTCCTTCCTTTGTATCGTTGTTCCAAGTAATCCACTCATATACATGAGATGAATTAGATAGTGAACGGTCGATAGCTTCAACTGATTTAGATTTTTCACGAACAGCAACTTTATCACCTGGTTTCAAGTGATATGATGGGATGTTAACCAATTCTCCATTCACGGTAACGTGTCTGTGAGAAACGATTTGTCTTGCTGCTCTTCTTGAAGGCGCAATTCCCATTCTGAAAACTACATTATCTAAACGCGCTTCACATAATTGCAAAAGGATTTCACCTGTTACACCTTTAGAAGCTGCTGCTTTTTCAAAAAGGTTTCTGAATTGTTTTTCTAAAATTCCATAAGAATATTTAGCTTTTTGCTTTTCCATTAACTGGATAGCGTACTCAGATTTTTTACCTCTTTTTTTAGCCATCCCGTGTTGTCCAGGTGGATAATTTCTTTTTTCGAAGGCTTTGTCTTCTCCGAATATTGCTTCGCCAAATTTACGAGCAATTCTTGTACTTGGACCAGTATATCTTGCCATTTTAAATTGTTTTAAGATAGAGATTATGAATTCAGGTCGAATCCTTCGATAATCTTATAATCTATCTTTTGTTATACTTACTATTTGTTTAATAACATACTAAAATAAATTCAGTATAAATTATACTCTACGTCTTTTAGGAGGACGACATCCGTTGTGTGGCATTGGAGTAACGTCAATGATTTCTGTTACTTCAATTCCAGTATTGTGTATTGATCTGATAGCAGACTCACGTCCGTTACCTGGTCCTTTAACATATACTTTTACTTTTTTAAGTCCAGCTTCTAATGCTACTTTACCGCAATCTTCTGCTGCCATTTGAGCTGCATACGGAGTATTCTTTTTAGAACCTCTGAAACCCATTTTACCAGCTGAAGACCAAGAAATAACCTCACCTTTTTTGTTAGTCAAAGAAATGATGATGTTGTTAAAGGTTGCACTAATATGAGCCTCACCCGTTGATTCAACGATAACTTTACGTTTTTTTGTTGTTGCTTTAGCCATATTACTTATTATTTAGTTGCTTTTTTCTTGTTCGCAACAGTTTTTCTTTTACCTTTTCTTGTTCTAGAGTTGTTCTTAGTTCTTTGTCCTCTTAATGGAAGAC
>NZ_JAQSDH010000014.1 GCF_029945805.1 Flavobacterium sp. | reverse complement strand
TCTTTAAAACCAATTCTACACATTCTAATTTAAATGCGTAATCATACTTTACTTTTCTTTCCATAAAAAATGCCTCAAATAGTGTCTAACTTTTTGGGGCATGTTCAAAACTCTAAACGGCTTTTTTTATTCGAATTAATATAAATTAATTATTGACCAACAGTTACTTTACCTGAGAATGTACCCTCAGTAATAACTACGTCAGCTCCTGCTCCAAATGGCTCAACAGTTCCAGAAAAAGTTCCTTTTGCTGAAGTTGCGCTGTTTTCTGTAACATTAGAAGTAAAAGTTACTGCTGTGTAATCAGTTGTAGCGGTGTAATAATTAAAGTTAGTAACTTTACCAGCACCAGTACCTGTTGCAAGATCAAATTCTACTTCTTCAGTTGGAGTGTCAACGTTACCAGTATATCCGTATACAGATGTTGTTCCACCAAACGAGAATATTACGGTCTTAAAGTTTTTTTTAACTCCGTCAACTTTTAAACTCATTGAGCTTCCACCATCACTATCACTTGAACAAGAATTAAGTGAAACTGTTACTGCAATTAATGAAACGAATAAAAATAATTTTTTCATAATGTTTTGTTTTTTAGATTATTGACCGCAAAACTAAACTTTTATTTCAAAAACGCAAGAATTTTTAAGATTATTTCAAAGAAATTCGTAAAATTTTAATTATTAAATTTTTCTTAAAAAATTATAAAATAGAGTCGATATAAATATATTCTCGCTTGCTTTTCTAAGCGAGGTTTTTCGTTTATTTGCAATTCCGCGTTAGGGAGTGCAGTGGAAATCCTTTTGTTTTTACAAAAGATTGGAGCGCAAAGCCCGACCCTTGTGGTAACGCCCAAAAAATAGCTATGAAAAAAGACCAAAAACAAGCAGCGATAGGATTTATTTTTATTACTATGCTGATCGATATCACAGGTTGGGGAATTATCATTCCAGTAATTCCAAAATTAATCCAAGAACTCATTCATGGCGACATTAGCGAAGCAGCCAAAATTGGAGGATGGCTAACCTTCGCTTACGCGATTACCCAATTTGTTTTCGCCCCATTAGTTGGGAATTTGAGTGATAAATTTGGGCGCAGACCCATAATCTTAATTTCACTTTTTGCCTTTTCAATGGATTATCTACTACTCGCTTTTGCACCAACAATTCTGTGGCTTTTTATCGGAAGAATTATTGCTGGGTTAACAGGGGCAAGTATTACAACCGCTTCGGCTTATATTGCTGATGTGAGTACTCCCGAAAACAGAGCTAAAAACTTCGGTATGATAGGCGCTGCTTTTGGACTCGGATTTATAATTGGGCCAGTTCTGGGTGGATTATTAGGCCAATATGGTTCGAGAGTTCCGTTTTATGCTGCGGCAGTTTTATGCATGCTCAATTTTCTTTACGGCTATTTTATCTTGCCTGAATCCTTAGCTAAAAGTAACAGAAGAGAATTCGAATGGAGACGTGCCAATCCAATAACAGCCATATTGAGGTTGAAAAAGCATCCGACATTAGTGGGTTTAGTATTGTGTATGTTTCTTTTATACGTTGGTTCGCATGCCGTTCATAGCAATTGGAGTTTTTACACTATGTATCGTTTCAATTGGGATGAAAAAATGGTTGGAATTTCTTTAGGTGTAGTCGGCCTTTTGGTTGGAATAGTTCAAGGGGGATTGATTCGCTTTACCAGTCCAAGATTAGGAAACGAAAAAAGTATTTACATTGGCCTAGCGCTATACACCATTGGTATGCTGCTTTTTGCCTTTGCCACAGAGAGCTGGATGATGTTTGTATTTCTAATTCCGTATTGCTTAGGCGGAATCGCGGGTCCAGCATTACAAGCGACGATTTCTTCAAAAGTTCCAGCGAATGAACAAGGGGAAATTCAGGGAACTTTAGCCAGTTTAATGAGTGCGTCGGCAATTATTGGACCAGTAATGATGACCAATACATTTTATTATTTCACGCACGATGAGGCACCGTTTAAACTACCTGGAGCTCCTTTTATATTAGGTAGTATCTTAATGTTGGTGAGTACAATTATTGCTTATTATTCGCTCAAAAAACATTTTTCTTCAAATAAAGACAGCAGTAAGGTTTAATCTTTAATTACCTTAACTATTTTTTCCTGACTTTCCGAACTAACTTTTACAAAATAAATTCCTTTGGAAAGTTTTGATAGGTTTATTTCTGTTTGTAAATTATTTACGGGTAGATTCATCACCTTTTGCCCAGTAATTGAAGTGATTTCGATAGAGTCAATTGTTGCCCCATTTGAAATAAATAATGAACTTTTTACGGGATTCGGCGAATACTTAAAGTTGTTGAAAGCAAAAGTGTCATTTGCTAAGTTAGGACCAATAGTTGTCGAAGCCACATTTGTTACAATAGGTGCATTGTAATCAAAATAGATGTTGGCCCAATTTGGGATTACATTCCCAACTGCAATAGATGAAATTGGCTTTACTTTATACGTTATATAGCCATGACTCAAAGGTTCGTTTGTACTTCCAGGTAAGTTGATCCCTTCGAATAAAAATTCATTATGACTATTTTGATTTTTCACTCTGCAAACATGACTTGTTGATAGTAATTGAAATGTGCTCCAATCTAATTTTGCATCTAAATCGTTTACAACTTTAATATTTATAGCCTCTGAAGTACCAACATTTTGAAAACGGATTGTATAATGTAAATACTCTTGTTGCGCTTTTGCTAAAGTTATTGTTGCTCCTTCATGAACTACAATGTCATTTGGATCTTGCGAGTTTACGACAGTTTGTGAGATGCTATTAGTATTATTTGTTGGTGTAGCATCAGAAACTGCTGGTGTTATGGAGCTTGTGAAAGAAACTACATCTCCAGAATTTACAGTAGTAGGAGTAGCGACTTGGAATTTAACATTGCTAATTTCTCTACTTTGAAAAGGGAGTATGTTTGAAAAAGTATACGTTAATGTATTGGTTCCAATAGTGTCTGGTGTAGGACTACTACTTAAAAACGACATTTTTGTATTGTCAAATTGGAATGCGATTTGGCCACTCAAGGTCGTGCTTCCATTGTTTTTAAACCAAATAGTATAAAATGCTGGAAGACCAGGAACCACATTGAATTTGGGAATCAATACCACTTCTAAATCATTAACATTAGAATTGATAGAAACACAAAAATCGCCTAGAGTTGACGTTAATCCCGCCGTTGCAAAATTAACCACTTGATTTGTAGGAGTAACTGTAAAATAGCTTGGTAAATTCGTTACAGAAACGGTGTTTGTTCCTGCATCACCAATTAAATAATATCCACTCGTGCCATTATAATTTGTATAGCTGGTATAAGTATTGGCTCCATTTATGTTTTTTACGCTGATATTATTTAAATAACCATCATTTACATCACATCCATTACCATTGGCATCAAACTTGACGTTTCCTAAAATCCTGTTTTTAAAAACAACGACATAGGCATAATTTACATAACAATCACTTGGGTTTGCGCTGCTGCAAATTTGATAAGGAACAGTGTAAGTTCCTTCGGTTACTGCAGCCCCAATTGTTATCGTCCCGTTGGCATTTAGTGTAAAACCGGAAGGGTTATTCAGCGCTGTGATACTTACGCTTGAAGGGTTTGTTATTAAACTGCCATTCAAGGTGTCATTAGTTAGAACACTTGTGGTAGTGGTATTTGGGTAATTAGCAGTAAAATTGTCATAGAGGGCTACTACACTTGAAACGCCAGTTACATAAACAGTTGCTGTAGCTTGATCACAACCCCCAAAACCATTTTCGCACACGGTATAGTCTACTAAATAAGTGCCAGGCGCAGTTCCTATTGCTACCGTAATTGTTCCATCGAAGTTAAAAGTTAAACCATTAGGAACAGACATTGGCATTACAAATGAGTTACCCGGATTAAGAATTCCAAAACATCCTGAAAAATCATTATCTAGAACACTGGAAGTGGTTCCGCCAACAGTATTGTCAATAGGTAAAAAGCTAAAATCATCATCGCTAGCAATGACGTATGTGGGATAAACATTTAAGTTTACATAACCCGTACTGCAATTATTTGGATGCGCTATTTCACATAATTCATAAGTCAAAATATAATTATTAGAAGGGATTGAATTAGTTATAATAATATCACCATTTGATACTATCTGAATGTCGGGATAGGTTTGTATGTAAGTTAAAGTGACAGTGGCTGGATGCAATACATTTCCTGGTTGAGTATAATAAGGAGTTAGTATCGCAGGTTCATCATTCAAAGAATCAATTATGTTCAAATCAGAGCCTGAACCTAAAACGTTTCCAGCAACAATAAATCCACAAGCAGATATAAAAATGTTATCCGGATTTGCTATGATTTTTGTATTTATTGTCGCAAGAGCGGTATCACAGATGGTCGGATTTGACGCGTCACATATTTGATAGGTCAAAGTATATGTTCCTCGTGGTGTTCCCGAAGCTACAACAATAGTAGTTCCTGAAATAGAAATGCCCGGATTCGTAGTAGAAATAGTGGAAATAATAACATTCGCAGCTTGTGTCGAAACACCATTCCGTGTATCATTTAGTAGGATATCGCCAGCGGTAACTTGACCCGTACCATAAACAACAGCAAAAGTATCATCAACAGCATTAATCTGTCCGAAAGAAATTGTGCTGAGTAATCCAAACACTAATAATGATAATAAAGAAAGGTAGTTTTTTTTCATGACTAATGTATTTAATAATCAAATATATAGATATTACTTTAAATACAGACAATGATTATAATAATCGATAATTCCTTTCCCTTCTAATAATATATCGGCACCAATAATTCCTTGAACGGGCTTGGCTTTGTGCTGTCTTAAGGCTTCATTTACATGTTCCATATCAAAAATGATCAAGTGCAAACCTTCTGTTTTCCATCGTCCAATTTGAAGTGAATTGTTTTTTGCTAATTTGGTAAACATTCCCGTTGCACCAGCACCCGAAGCTTTCGTTTTTGATTTTCCCGCTTTAAGATTAAAAAATTCAATGCCTTCAAAACCAACACAACTATTAGAAGCGCCAGTATCTAAAATAAAATTTCCAGACATTCCGTTAATTGTAGCCTTTATAAGTAAATGCTGGGTTTTTGAGACTTTGAATTTTATTTTTTTGTATTTTTCTTTTTTGAGAATGAGTTGAAGTTGCTCCATAAAATTGTAAAATGATGTCAAATGTAATTCAAAAATAGGCAACAAACTTTGACCCAAGGCTTGCCGAACGGATTTTTTTAATAAACTTTGCAACTTAGAAACGCAGTTACTTTTTTACAATGATTTTAACCGATACGCATACGCATCTGTATTCTGAAGAATTTGACCAAGACCGAACTGAAATGATACAACGGGCGATTGAAGCCGGAGTTTCTCGATTTTTTGTGCCGTCAATTGATTCTCAGCATACGCAGAAAATGTATGATTTGGAAGACCAATTTCCTGAAAATATTCATTTAATGATGGGTTTACATCCAACGTATGTCAAAGAAAACTATCTAGAAGAATTAGCCCATGTTGAAACGGAATTGGCCAAGAAAAAATTCTACGCTGTAGGCGAAATCGGAATTGATTTGTTTTGGGATAAGACTTTTTTGAAACAACAGCAACACGCTTTTCAATACCAAATTCAATTGGCTAAAAAATATAAATTAGCTATAAATATTCATTGTCGCGATGCCTTTGATGAAGTTTTTGAAGTTTTGGATTCCGAAAAAGCAGCCGATTTATTTGGAATATTCCATTGTTTTACTGGCGATTTCGGTCAAGCTAAAAGGGCGATCGACCTAAACATGAAACTGGGAATTGGTGGAGTTGCCACTTTCAAAAACGGAAAGATTGATCAATTTTTAAAGGATATCGACTTGAAACATATTGTCCTCGAAACCGATTCACCCTATTTAGCGCCAGTGCCTTATCGCGGAAAGCGAAATGAAAGCAGTTATACTACATTGGTAGCCGAAAAATTAGCGCAGATTTATGAATTGCCGTTGGGAAAAATTGCCCAAATCACTACCGAAAATTCCAAAGCAGTTTTTGGAATTTAATGTTGTAATCGACAAAAATTGAGTTATTTTTGTTCTTTTGTCCCTGTTAAATTTAATCCATGATGCAGAAATTTGATTCAATTCGTCCGTTTTATGATACTGAGGTAAATGATGCCATTTGTGCTTCGGTGAATCATCCGATGATGAAAGCAATAATGGATTTTACCTTTCCTGAGGTTGAAGATGAAATTTGGAAAGCACAATTAAAACGAACCCATTCTATTCGCGATTTTCAGTGTAATTTTATATACAAAGCTTTGAAAAAAGTGTTGGAAAAGAGTTCGGATGGCTTATCCACTTCGGGTTTTGAAAAATTACAAAAAAACACTGCTTACCTTTTTATTTCCAATCACAGAGATATTATTTTAGACACTTCTTTGCTAAATGCTTGTTTATTTGAACACGGATTGGTAATGACGGCTTCGGCAATTGGAGATAATTTGGTGAAGCGCGATTTTATGAATACACTAGCAAAACTTAATAGAAATTTTCTAGTACAACGCGGTTTATCCCCAAGAGAATTACTGGAAAGTTCTAAGTTAATGTCGGAATACATTGGGCAATTATTGCTGCGCGAAAATCGTTCAGTTTGGATTGCACAGCGTGAAGGAAGAACTAAAGATGGAAACGATGCCACACATTCTGGGGTATTAAAGATGCTCGCCATGGGTTCTGATGAAAAGAATTTGACGGAGTATTTCAAAAAGATAAAGATTGTTCCCGTTTCTATTTCATACGAATACGATCCAACGGATGCTTTGAAAATGCCACAGTTGATTGCTCAAGCAAACGATCAAATTTACATCAAAGAAAAAAATGAAGATTTCATCACATTACTTAGCGGAATCATTGGGCAAAAGAAACACATTCATATTCATATTGGAGATGTCTTAGACCAAGAATTAGATAAAATTGCTGTCGAATTTGACAATAATAATAAGCAAGTTCAGGCTGTAGCTCAGGCAATAGACGATTCTATTTTACAAAGTTATAAGTTGTGGCCCACTAATTATATTGCTTATGATTTATTGAATAAATCTGATAAATACAGCCATTGTTATACGGAAGATGAAAAATCTTTATTTGAACGCAGACTTGAAATGAGAATAGATGAAAATAATCCACAGATGGTGGAAAGCTTCCTAGCCATGTATGCCAATCCTGTGGTGAATAAATCAAAATACGAGAATGCAGTCTAAGTCCAACATACTTTTAATATATACCGGCGGAACCATTGGTATGATTAAAGATTTTGAAACGGGAGTACTTAAAGCATTCAACTTTAAAAAATTGTTGCAAAAAATTCCGGAGCTCAAACTTCTTGATTGTAATATTGAAACCATTTCTTTTAAAACGCCTATTGATTCCTCGAATATCAATCCGCAAAAATGGGTAGATATTGCAGAAATCATCGAAAAAAATTATGCTAATTTTGACGGATTTGTAGTGCTTCACGGCTCAGATACAATGTCCTATTCAGCATCAGCCTTAAGTTTTATGCTTGAAAATTTGAACAAGCCAGTGGTCTTCACAGGTTCTCAATTACCAATTGGAGATTTAAGAACTGATGCCAAAGAAAACTTGATTACTGCAATTCAAATTGCTTCATTACAGCAAAAAGGGAAATCTGTAATTCACGAAGTGTGTCTTTATTTTGAATATAAATTGTATCGTGGAAACCGCACAACCAAAATAAATGCCGAACATTTTAACGCTTTTGCTTCGCCAAATTATCCGCATTTAGTAGAATCTGGAGTACATCTGAATGTAAATTCGAATATGTTGCTGTCGAGACATTCTAAGAAACTACTTGTCCATAAAGAAATGGATGGCAATGTTATGATCGTGAAAATGTTTCCAGGAATAAACGAATCTGTTTTGTCCGCTATTATTGCTATTCCAAATCTGAAAGGTATACTTCTCGAAACCTATGGCTCTGGTAATGCACCAACCGAAGAATGGTTTATCACTATCTTGAAAAATGCCATCAAAGGTGGTTTACATATTATTAATGTTACTCAATGTTCGGGCGGAAGTGTCAATATGGGACAATACGAAACCAGTTCACAACTCAAAAAAATAGGCATAATTTCTGGAAAAGATATTACTACGGAAGCTGCAATTACCAAATTGATGTATCTGTTAGGACAAAATGTGGCGCCTTCAGTTTTCAAAACTATTTTTGAGACGTCTTTACGCGGTGAAATGCAGTAATAAATTGTCAAACTAACTTTTTTTACTGAAAAAAATTACGGTTATTTGCAACACTATTAGAGAGGTGGCCGAGTGGCTGAAGGCGCACGCTTGGAAAGCGTGTTTATGGTAACATAACGAGGGTTCGAATCCCTTCCTCTCTGCTTTTCTTTCTTAAAATAGCGGTATGCGAGTCTATCTTTTCATCATAACATTTTTTACAGCGCTTGGCACTTTTGCCCAGCAACAAGAAATTGATTTTGATGCTGTGGATTCGTTATATCGTGAAGACCAGTTTTACCTCAACATTACGTATAATGCGCTTCAAAAGCGTCCTTTTGGAATTAACCAGAACAAACTTTCGCCTGGAATAGCTTTTGGTTTTCTGAGAGATATGCCTATTAACAAGAAGAGAACTTTTGCTCTTGCTGCAGGTTTGGGATGTTCCGTATCGGTTTACAATCAAAATTTGAGAATTACAGAAGAAGCCGGAACGTATTCCTATCAAGTTCCAGACGAAAATACTTCATTTGTTAAGAACAAATTATCGCTTTATACGATTGATCTGCCTGTCGAATTTAGATGGCGCAATTCCACTCCGGAAAGTCATATTTTTTGGAGGGTTTATACGGGATTTAAATTCAGCTATGTTTTTTACGACCTATACAAATCAGAAGGTTCAGCGGGAACGGTTGCCATATCCAATAATAAGGATGTTAACCAGTTTCAATATGGAGCATATGTAGCAGCTGGTTGGAATACTTGGAACTTTTATATCTATTACGGACTCAATCCGTTGTTTAAATCTTCTGCGAAAATAGACAATCAGTCGATTGATATGAACACGGCCAACTTTGGTCTGATGTTTTATATATTATAACCAAAAGTAAAATAAAACACATTGTGGAATTGCTCCACAAAAAAAGCCAATTAGTAATTCTTTATTAGAATGGGCTTTCATCACCAGTCGAGAGGAAGCAACTACGCCATTTATGATTACGAAAAAAGCAACAGTATTTATGGTGTTGATTTCGTTATGAATGCTCAATCCAATTATGTAAACTGTAAGCGAACTGATTCCAATCATGTGAATACTCGCTTTGATTTTACCAAACAGAAACACGAAAGCCAATATTGAACTAATTATTCCACCAAAAAAGAACAAATATAAGCTGGGGAAACGTTCAAAAGTGATGCTTTTCTCGATCAGAACAGCAAATAGCATTATTTGTAAAATTAACGGAATTTTGCGTTGTGAAATGTCGGAAAGCATAACGGTTTCTACTTTTCCGAAAGTTCGTAGTAAGCAGAAAAATGCAATCGGCAATAGAATTGTAATGATGATAATTTGTAAAAATAGTATCAGGCACTGCGCCATCGTAAAATAATGCGAATCCCATAAAACGTAAAAAAAAGTTCCAAATAGTGGAATGAAAATCGGATGGAAAGCGTACGAAAAAAAAGGAAGTATTTTTTTCAAAGTGGTTTTTGTTGTTGTAACAAATATAGGAATTCAAGGAAGAAATAGTAAACTATATTTATTAGATTTGTTGTAAGTTTAATATTAAATTTTGTTATTTATGAATAATGAGAATAGTCTTCCTGATGAAATTATTAGCAGTAAAATTTATTTCATCAGACTACAAAAAGTAATGCTTGACGCTGATTTAGCCGAATTATACGGTGTAGAAACCAAGCAACTTAAGCGACAAGTGCGCAGAAATATTTAGAGATTTCCAGAAGATTTTATGTTTGAATTAACGCAACAAGAACATGAGATTTTAAGGAGCCAATTCGGCACCTTAAAGAGAGGTGAGCATTCCAAATATTTACCAATGGCATTTACTGAGCAAGGAGTTGCAATGCTTTCAAGTGTCCTAAATAGTTCAACATCTATAAAAGTGAACATTCAAATAATTAGAGTTTTCACAAAAATCAGAGAAGTCCTTACTGATACTTTGAGTATGAAATTAGAAATTAAAGAAATCAAAAAGAAACTTTCCAACAATACTAAAAACATAGAACTTGTTTTTAATTACCTCGATGAACTAATTGATAAAAAAGACACGACTGAACCAAGAAAGGAAATTGGCTTTAAGCAGAAAACAAATAAGTCGTAATACTAAATCTTCTTCCTCATTCGCGCGACAGGAATATCTAGTAAATCCCTGTATTTGGCAATAGTTCTTCTTGCGATTGGATAGCCTTTTTCTTTTAAAATATCGGCGAGTTGATCATCAGGCAACGGTTTGTGTTTGTCTTCTTCCTCAATAATCGTTTTCAGAATTTTTTTGATTTCCAAAGTAGAAACATCTTCTCCTTGATCATTTTTCATTGATTCTGAGAAGTATTCTTTAATCAATTTGGTACCATAAGGAGTATCTACATATTTGCTATTGGCCACACGCGAAACCGTTGAAATATCCAAACCAACCATGTCGGCTACGTCTTTTAAAATCATAGGTTTCAACTTAGTTTCCTCACCGTCAAGGAAATAGTCTTGCTGAAAGTGCATAATCGCATTCATCGTCACAAAAAGGGTTTCTTGACGTTGACGAATCGCGTCGATAAACCATTTTGCTGAATCCAATTTTTGTTTGATAAACTGTACCGCGTCTTTTTGCGAATTCGATTTATCACGTGAATCTTTATAGGTTTGGAGCATTTCCTGATAATCTTTGGAAACGTGCAATGTTGGCGCATTTCTACCGTTTAGAGTTAGTTCTAGCTCGCCATCCACAATACGGATTGCAAAATCGGGAACGATCTGCTCCACTGCGCGGCTTTGGCTATCGTAAACTCCACCTGGTTTTGGATTCAGTTTTTCTATTTCTTCAACGGCTTTTTTAAGTTGATCTTTCGAAATTTCATAATGAGCCAGAAGTTTTTCGTAATGTTTTTTGGTGAAGGCATCAAATTCATTCTGGATGATATCGATAGCCAAATCAACCGATTCAGTTGGTGTTTTATGTCGGAGTTGTAATAATAAACATTCGTGCAGATTTCGTGCTCCAACGCCAGCCGGATCTAAATCTTGTATTATATGCAGTATTTTTTCAACGGTTTTCTCTTTGGTATAAATCCCTTGAGTAAAGGCCATGTCATCAACAATATCCTGAACATCGCGGCGTAAATATCCATCATCATCAATACTTCCGACAAGGAATTCTGCAATTTCGCGTTCTTCGTCTGTTAAGATAAAAGTATTCAATTGATTGATTAAATCCTGGTGAAAGGTTGTTGGAGCTGCTAAGGGCGAAGAATACTGCTCATCATCGTCGCTGTAATTATTTGCCTGGAGCTTATACTCGGGTGTTTCATCGTTGCTTAAGTATTCGTCAATATTGATTTCGTCAGTATCAATATTCTCGCTGCCTTCGTAATCATCATATTCATCGTTATTGTCAAATTCATCTTTTTCGTAAAGCTCTTCCTCATCTTTGCCGGTTTCCAATGCCGGATTTTCTATCATTTCCTCCTTCAATCGTTGTTCAAATGCCTGCGTAGGCAATTGTATCAACTTCATCAACTGAATTTGCTGAGGTGATAGCTTTTGTGATAATTTTAGATTTAGAAACTGCTTTAACATTTTTGTTTATTTGATTATTCGGTTATTTGGTTATTCGAATCTACAAATAACCAAATCACCAAATTAACTTTTAAAATTCTGCGTTTTGCGGTGTTCGTGGAAAAGGAATTACGTCGCGAATATTAGTCATTCCCGTTACAAATAGTACCAATCTTTCAAATCCCAATCCGAAGCCGGAGTGCGTTGCCGAACCGAATCTTCGCGTGTCTAAATACCACCAAAGTTCTTCTTCGTCAATGCCTAAAACTCTCATTTTTTCAACCAAAACGTCGTAGCGCTCTTCTCTTTGAGATCCTCCAACAATTTCTCCAATTCCAGGGAATAAGATATCCATGGCACGAACTGTTTTTCCGTCTTCGTTCAGACGCATGTAAAATGCTTTAATGTTTGCTGGATAATCAAATAAAATTACGGGACATTTAAAGTGTTTTTCAACCAAATATCTTTCGTGTTCCGACTGTAAATCGGCACCCCATTCGTTGATAATGTATTGGAATTTCTTCTTTTTATTCGGAGTAGAATCTCTTAAAATATCAATAGCTTCAGTATACGAAACACGTTTAAAGTTGTTTTCTAACACAAAGTTTAATTTTTCTAATAAACTCATTTCGCTTCTGTCAGCTTGAGGTTTTGATTTTTCTTCCTCGGTCAAACGTCCTTCCAAAAACTTCAAATCATCCTGACATTTATCCATCGTATATTTAATTACATACTGAATAAAATCTTCGGCCAAATCCATATTATCATCCAAATCATTGAAAGCAACTTCAGGCTCAATCATCCAGAATTCTGCCAAATGACGCGAAGTATTTGAATTTTCAGCTCTAAATGTTGGTCCAAAAGTATAAATCTGACCTAATGCCATCGCAAACGTTTCACCTTCTAATTGCCCAGAAACGGTTAGATTGGTATGTTTCCCGAAAAAATCTTTTTTGTAGTCAATAGTACCTTCTTCATTTTTTGGCAAATTATCTAAGGGCAACGAAGTTACTTGGAACATTTCTCCAGCACCTTCAGCATCAGCACCAGTAACGATTGGCGTATTCACATATACAAAACCTTTTTCTTGAAAATACTGATGCACGGCAAAAGCCAAAACCGAACGCACTCTCATAATTGCTCCGAAAGCATTGGTTCTAACTCTCAAATGTGCATTTTCTCTAAGGAATTCCAAAGAATGTTTCTTTGGTTGCATTGGGAATTTCTCCGCATCTGAATCGCCAAGGATTTCCAATTTGGTAACCTGAATTTCATATTTCTGTCCAGCACCTTTGCTCTCTACCAAAGCGCCGGTTACTGAAATTGCGGCACCAGTAGTGATTCTTTTCAACGTTTCTTCCGCTGTGTTTTCAAAATCAACAACACATTGAATATTATTAATGGTCGAACCATCGTTCAACGCGATAAATTGATTGTTTCTAAAAGTTCTTACCCAACCTTTTGCATTTACTACTGAAATCGTTGTTTCGCTGTTTAGTAAGCTTTTAACTTTTGTATGTTTCATTTTAATTCTTTTTTTCTAGTGCAAATATAATTTAAAACGACAAGATTATAAATTTTCTTCGTTTTCCTGTTGACGATCTAAGATGTCTATTGTGGGTTCTTGAAATTCTTGCTCGTTAGCCAAACGTTTGTTTAAGGTTAAAACCAAACAAGGGAGCAACATTAAATTGGATAACATTCCGAATAATAACGTTATGGCGATTAAGCCTCCAAGCGCGACGGTTCCTCCAAAACTGGATAAAGTAAAGATAGAAAATCCTGAAAACAATACAACCGAAGTGTAAAACATACTCACGCCAGCTTCCTTCAAAGTAGCAAATACGGATTTCTTTATTTTCCAATTGTGATTTTTTAATTCCTGACGGTATTGTGCCAAAAAGTGAATGGTATCATCAACAGAAAGTCCGAAGGCAATACTAAAAATCAAAATAGTGGATGGTTTTAAAGGTATTCCAAAATAGCCCATTAATCCGGCAGTAATCATCAGCGGAAGCAAATTCGGAATCAGAGAAACTATGACCATTTTGAACGAACGGAACATAAAAACCATCAGCATCGAAATGATAAAAATGGCAAATAATAACGAAGTGACCAAATTGTCCAATAAGTATTTAGTTCCTTTTTCAAACACTAATGCCTTTCCTGTCATAGTAACTTTATAACGATCAGCAGGAAAAATTTTATTCGTTTTTTTTAACAATTCATTTTCGACTTTCTCCATGTTTCCCGTACCGATGTCTTTCATGAATGTTGTGATTCGCGCAATACTGCCATCAGTACTAACGTAACTTTTCATGATGTCTTTCTTGGTATTCTTGGTTGCATTTTTAGCATAACTCAAAATAAAAGCTTGCTCTTGTGATGTGGGTAAATCGTAATATTCGGGATTTCCATTATAGAAAGATTGCTTCGAATATTTCACCAAGTTTACAATTGAAATGGGTTTTGAAAGCTCTGGAATAGAATCAATGGTTTTTTGAAGTTCCTCCATTTTTCTCATGGTGGAAAGCTTCATCACGCCTTTTTTTCGCTTGGTATCAATGGTTATTTCCAAAGGCATAACGCCGCCAAATTCTTTTTCAAAGAAAACAATATCTTGAAAGAATCCAGTATTTTTCGGCATATCTTCAGTTAAACTACCTGAAGTTTTTATTTTTAAAGCTCCAAAAAAACTAATAACAAAAAGAGCAACGGCAACCACATATACCTTAGTTCGGTTGTGTTTTACCATCCTCTGAATCCAATTCATGAATTTTTGAGTGTAATTTCGGTTCAGGTGTTCCAAATGTTTGGCTTTAGGAACGGGCTGATAACTGTAGTAAATAGGGATAATGATCAGACACAAAAAGAACAGCGCAACGATGCTTACCGAAGCAACCAAACCAAATTCCTTCAGCAGTTCGCTATTGGTAATCATAAACGTGGCAAAACCTGCCGCGGTTGTTAAATTGGTCATCAACGTTGCCGTTCCAACTCGAGTAATTACACGTTGCAAAGCTTTGGCTTTATTTCCGTGACTCCTATATTCCTGCTGGTATTTATTGGTCAGGAAAATACAATTGGGTATTCCGATTACAATTACTAAAGACGGAATCAATCCGGTTAATATCGTGATCTCAAAACGGAAAAGCCCAATAAATCCGAAAGTCCACATTACGCCAAAAATCACAATCAGAACGGCAATTAATGTAGCTCTGTGGGATCGGAAAAAGAAGAAGAAAATAAAGGATGTAATGAAAAGCGCTGCGCCAATAAAAAGGCTTATTTCGCCCAAAATACTTTTGGCATTCAAGGTTCGAATGTACGGCATTCCCGAAACGTGCAAATCAATTCCGGTTGTCTTTTCAAAAGCTGCCACTTTTGGAATGAATGTATTTAAAATGAAGTCTTTACGTTGGGGCGTATTTACTATTTTTTTATCCAAATAAATCGCGGAGCGAATGGTTCCATCTTTTTTATTGTAGAGTAATCCTTCATAGAAAGGCGTTCTGGTAAAAAGTTCCGTTTTTGTTTTAGATAAATAAGTTGCATCCGTTACTTTTTGTTTGTCAAAAAACGGAATTAACTCAAAGGAATTCAGGCTGTCATTTTTTTGTAATTTGGTAATATTATCAACAGAAACGACCAATTCTACTTCGGGCTGTTGCTTTAAATCTTCCATCAAATGACTCCATTGACTGAAGACTTTTGGAGTGAATAAACGTGAATCTTTGGATCCAATAATAATAAGATTGCCTTCTTCTCCAAATTCTTTCAGAAAAGCATTGTATTCGAGATTTACTTCATGATCATCAGGCAGAAGATTGGCTTCAGTGTAGGTAAAATGGATGTATTTCCATTGGAAAGCCAAAAAAATTGTGATTAGTCCAATTAGACTAAGAATTAGTATTCTATTGCGGAGTACAATTCCGGCCACAAATTCCCAGAATCCTACCTTTATTTTCTTTTTCATTGTAGTTTAAAAACGGTTGCAAAGGTAGTTAAAACGATGCATAAACTTAAAGTTAGATTATAAAGATTTGTAGTAATTTGATAAAAACATTATGGTAAGAAAATAGGAGTTGTTGGAAATAAAATTATATTTGAAAACAAATTGAGAGATTATGTCGGGATCGATTATTATTGTTATTTGCGGATTATTACTTTTGGCTTACATCTTTGACATCACCTCGTCAAAAACGCGAATTCCATCCGTAATTTTGCTTTTGATTTTGGGATGGACCGTGAAACAAATTGCCGATTTATTTCAGATTTCATTTCCAGGTATTGAAGAGCAATTGCCTGCTATCGGTACCATTGGATTAATAATGATTGTTTTAGATGGCTCTTTGGAAATAGAAGTCCACAGATCAAATTTATCTATGATTGGAAAATCGGCGGTGGTAGCTTTACTTCCAATGATTTTGATAAGTTTCGGCTTGGCTCAGGCGATTTATTACTTTGATCCCAATAATACTTTTAAAGATAGTTTAATAAACGCGATTCCGTTTTCTATAATTAGTAGCGCTGTGGCGATTTCCGGATCAAAAAATTTGATTTCTTCTCAAAAGGAATTCATTGTGTATGAAAGTAGTTTATCCGATGTTTTTGGTGTCGTATTTTTCAACTTTGTCGCGCTTCACGAAGAAATTAATACCTCATCGTTCGTTGATTTTTTTATAGATATTTTCCTGATTCTGATTATTTCGTTCTTGGCAACAATCGCGTTGTCCTTTTTATTGAGTAAAATAAGGCACAAAGTAAAATTTGCACCCATTATCATTCTAATCATTATGATTTATCATATTTCTAAGATCTATCATTTACCGGCGTTGGTTTTCATATTATTATTTGGAATTTTTATGGGAAATCTAAATCAAATCAAAAAAATAAAATATTTGGATAAAATTCAATCTGAAACATTAAATAAGGAAGTTACTAAATTTAAGGAACTTACCATTGAGTTTACATTTCTGATAAGAACCTTATTTTTTATATTGTTTGGTTTTATGATAAAAACAAGTGAATTATTAAATGTAAAAGCACTTGTTTGGTCAGTCGGAATAGTTGTTTGTATTTTCATTATACGATTTATAACCTTAAAATTACTAAAGATAAAACTGCATCCCTTAGTGTTTATTTCGCCTCGAGGATTAATTACCGTGTTGTTGTTTTTATCCATTCCGATAGGTCATTCGTCTAAAATAATTAATAATTCTTTGCTGATTCAGGTGATAATCATAACGGCTTTGATCATGATGTTTGGACTGATGTTTACCAATACTAAAACAAAAGCTGAAAATTAAAATCCGAAATCAAAGACAAAGCTCAATTTAACCGCTAAATTATCTTCAAATCGTGGCAATTGGTTAGGGCCATATCGGTAAAATCCGGTGAGTCCAAAACCTCTGTAAATTTGGTTTAGTTCAATTCCCGATTCAAAAAATCCTCTGTCCAATGTCTTGTAGCCAATGCCTATATGACGCTCCGGATGTTGTAGATTTCCCCAAGCCATACGTGTAACTAAAACAAAGGTTGGCTTCACTTTTTTGAACAATTCTACTCTTTTCGAACCGTGCTTTAGCTGAAGCATTACGTATTCGCTCGAAAAGAATTCGTTGAAATACATGGTTTCAAAACTGTTTTTACCCGCAATGGTAATCCTTTGTAAAATGTTGTCTTTCGTCAAATTATTGGGCGAAGTATTGTACAAATGTGTCAATGGTAAAGCACCGAAAGTGTAACCAGACTGAAGTAAAAATGCTGATTTTTGTCCGTTCAAGTATTTTTTTTCATATTCGATTCGCAGGTCAATTTTACCAAAATCAAAATCATTGGCAAAGAAATTAGGTAACGATTTCGTAAATTGAAATGCGAACTTCGGAAATCGTTTTTCGAATTCAATTTTGCCATTTGGCGTTTGCATATAATCACTAAAAGGATTCCATTGCATAGAAACCATTGCTGTTGACATTGTAAAATCAGTATACAACTTGTTGTTGTAATTGAAAGCGTAATTAAATAACGGACTTATTTCACTGTGCGAAATTTGCCATATAGTCTCCGTTTTAGGAATAATTTTGGTCTCAATGTATCCGCGCCAAGTTTTATGATTATAAAATGTACTAATGTTTATCGGACGCGGATCATAAATTTTGAATACCCTTTTATCTGTTGCAAATGCCACACTCGCAATTTCGCGAACGTCATCGGTATACGAGCCACCAATCCATGTGTTTGAAAAATTACCCACTCGGATGGCTGTTCCAACATTGTATTTTAAAGTTTCGTCTTTTAAACCATAAGCCGTATAGCCTTCAAAACGAATTTTTTTAGAAAAACGATCGTTGGTAATACCGCCAATTCCTAAACGAAAACCCTCAAAATTATTATAACTCAAAAGATAACGCATATCAAAATCGAAAATACCAACAGGAACATAACCCGTAAATAGTTTTCTTCCAAGTTTTATTTTACGCTCAATATTCTGTTTGGTAACAACGCTATCCAAAACAAAATAGGTGCGTTCGCTTCTTATGTCTAAGCTGTCCGTTCTGTTTTGAACCCAAAATGCTTCATCTCTTTTAATTGCATTTTCTTTAACCTCAATGATTACCGAAGACTTTTTTATTTTTACATTGTTATTTACAGCCAAATCAAAAACCTGCATTTCTGAGGAAAGATAAGTGTAGTCAGAAGCGTCTTTTTTAGTGCTAGACTCATCTTCATCTTCTGCGGCAAATTCAATTCTTCCACCCAGCATTTTTGTTGGTTCCTTGCTTTTTCCTTTTACGATTTTAAAATTTTTCTTTATTGGAAACCACAGCTTTTCATTATGTAAATAAGTGAATTCGTGAATTCCGGTAATGTCTAAAACACCTCGAATACGCATCACGGCCTTAGCGATTGCATAGTTTTCGTTGTCAATATAGAGCAATCCTTCCAATCCTTTTTTATTCTGATTTTTAAAATAAATCACAACCACTTCCCGATTGCCAATTAATGTTGTGTCGAGGATTTTATACCGGTATTCCTTTAATGCATTATTAGAAATAGGACTTTTGTATTTGGTTTCAAACAATTCGTATTTGTCATTGTACACTGAAAACGACTGCAATCCAAACCCTAAAAGTTCATAGATCGGTTCTTTAAAACCTGCCATTTTCGTACCGAGAATTGTTTCTTTTAATATGGGTTTTTCGAATTGAAATTGTGAAACTTTTTCGGTTAGGAACAAATGTTGTTTATCAATAATCTTCTTGAATTTGTAATCAGAAGAATCAATTTTAGCTATTTTATCTTTCGTAACCGCATTGACAAATAGCGTATCAATTTTTCCAACTATAGAATCAGGATTGGCTGTAACCAATAATTTGTTGTACGACTTAAATTGAAAATAATTCAGTTTTTTTTGTGGATTATTGTCATCTCTTTTCTGAATAACCTTGGTGATTATTGCGTTTGCCGGATTTACATTCGAAATAGTAACTTCGTTCAATTCGTCAACTTTTGGTAAAAGATAAACCGTTAAAAAAGCGTTTACTCCGGATAATGTAATGGTTTTCGCCACATAGCCAACATACGAAATCGTCAAAGTTTGTGGTTCCGATATCAGAATAAAATTGAATTTTCCATCAACATCTGCGATAGTAGAAAAGCCGTTTTCGGTCCTGATGGTGGCAAAAGGAAGTGCTTTTTTATTTTCAGAATCTTTGATAATTCCATTGATTTGAAATTGTGCTTGAAGCGACAGCGTAAAAAAGAATAAGAATAAGAATAATAATAGTCGCTTCATCAGAAAGTAGTTGCACAAAATTTTTAACAAAAATAGGCATAAAAAAATCCGTCCCGAAACATCGAAACGGATTTAATATTGAATTAACAAAGTTACACTTTCATAATTTCGGCTTCTTTCGTTGCCAAATGTTCGTCCACTTTTCGAATAAAACCATCCGTCAGTTTTTGAATATCGTCTTCTGCCGTTTTGCAAACATCTTCTGAAGTTCCATCTTTTTCCAATTTCTTAATATCAGTATTGGCATCTTTACGGGCATTTCGGATTCCGATTTTGGCATCTTCCGCTTCTACTTTCGCTTGCTTAACCAAATCGCGTCTTCTTTCTTCCGTCAAAGCAGGAACACTGATGATAATTACATCACCATTATTCATCGGGTTAAACCCAATATTAGCAATCATTATGGCTTTTTCAATCGGATGAAGCATCGCTTTTTCGTAGGGCTGAATGGTAATTGTTCTCGCATCGGGAACACTCACATTTGAAACTTGCGAAAGCGGTGTTTGCGATCCGTAATAATCAACAAAAACACTTCCCAACATTTGTGGTGTTGCTTTTCCTGCACGAATGTTTAAAAATTCTTTTTCTAAATGCGCAATTGAACCAATCATTGATTCTTTTGTACTGTCTAAAATAAATTCTATTTCTTCCATTTTTATCAGATTTCTAGAGTAGTTAGATATTTAGATTAGTTAGACAATCTAAGAAGTCTACTAATCTAAGTCAGTCTAAAATGTCTATATTTTAACAACGGTTCCAATATTCTCGCCGCTGCATATTTTTAATAAATTTCCTTTGGTATTCATATCAAAAACTACAATCGGTAGTTCATTCTCTTGACTTAAGGTAAATGCTGTAGAATCCATTACGTTCAATCCTTTTTTGATAACATCTTCAAAACTAATACTGTCAAATTTAACCGCATTTGGATTTTTCTCTGGATCCGAATCATAAATTCCATCCACGCGTGTTCCTTTCAAAATGACGTCAGCATGCACTTCAACACCACGAAGTACTGCAGCAGTATCTGTTGTGAAATACGGATTTCCGGTTCCGGCACCAAAAATAACAATTCTTCCTTTTTCCAAGTGACGCACCGCTCTTCTTTTAATATAAGGTTCAGCAATCGCTTCAATTTTTAAAGCCGTTTGCAAACGCGTCAACATTCCTTTATCTTCCAACGCTCCCTGTAAAGCCATGCCGTTAATAATCGTTGCCAACATTCCCATGTAATCGCCTTGAACTCGGTCCATGCCATTACTTGCACCAGCAATTCCTCTAAAAATATTTCCACCACCAATTACGATGGCAATTTCTACACCTTTGTCGTGAATTTCTTTAATTTCATCAGCGTATTCGGCTAGCCGTTTTGGGTCAATTCCATATTGTCTGTCGCCCATTAAAGCTTCGCCGCTTAATTTTAGAAGAATTCTTTTGTATTTCATTTCAATTTTTGATTTGTGATGCAAATATAAACATATTCTGTTTTTGAAACCTAAAGGTTAAAAAAGAAAATTACGTAACTTATATCACGTTATAGCGCAATGCCATTTTGTAACTTTACGCCATCAAAATTAAAATTTATGACACCTATTGTTGAAACAAGCTTAGCGAATAGTCACTCTTATACTGAATATAAAAATGTAGTTTCGGCTTTGCTAAAAGAAGGAAAGGCAACAGGAAATGAACAATCTGAAGATTTAACGCATTATAGCGAATTGAACGAAACCAGAATGAATCGCTTGGATAAGACGATTTTAATTCCTGATGAAAATATTCAAATAGTAAAGCAATTAAAGCGCGACTATATTTGGTTAGTCATTTCTGAAGGTTGGTGTGGCGATGCGGCGCAAATTCTTCCTGTCATTAATAAGATGGCGCAGTATTCAGAAAAAATAGAGTTGAAACTAGTTTTTCGTGACGAAAATGAAGACCTGATCAATCTGTTTTTAACCCATGGAACGAAATCCATTCCGAAATTGATTATTCTCGATAAAAATACGTTGGAAGTTTTAGGTGATTTTGGACCAAGACCAACCCAAGCGCGACAATTAATAATTGATTACAAAGCAAAACACGGAATAGTGGATGAACAAGCGAAAACCGATTTGCAACTATGGTATTTGCACGATAAAGGATTGAGTACGCAAAAAGAGATTTTAGATCTGATGGTTAATTTGGAGTAAGAGCACTTTCAAAATCTTCAGGAGAAACGCCATCGTTTACCGAATAATGCCCAATTTTAGTCCGGCGTAAAACCGATAAATAAGCGCCTGAATGCAGTGCTTTTCCAAAGTCAAAAGCGAGTGAACGAATATACGTTCCTTTACTACAAACCACTCTAAAGTCGATTTCTGGCAACTGAATTCGTGTGATTTCAAATTCGTGAATCGTTGTTTTTCTAAACGCTATTTCTACTTCTTCGCCAGCACGAGCATGTTCATACAACCGTTTTCCGTCTTTTTTGATAGCGGAGAAAACAGGCGGTTTCTGGTCGATTTCACCAAGAAACTGTTTGATAGTTTCCTGAATTAACTCGGAAGAAATATGCTCTGTTGGAAAAGTAGCGTCGATTTCTGTTTCTAAATCGTAAGAAGGCGTAGTGGCTCCAATTGTAAAAGTTCCAGTATATTCTTTGGCTTGAGCCTGAATTTCCGTAATGCGTTTGGTGAATTTTCCAGTACAAACAATAAGTAAACCTGTTGCTAATGGATCTAAAGTTCCGGCATGACCAATTTTGAATTTCTTCGGAAGATCATACTGACGTTTCAAAATGTATTTCAACTTGTTGACCGCCTGAAACGAAGACCATTTCAACGGCTTGTCAATCAAAAGAATTTGACCTTCTAAATAATCTTCCGCAGTCATTAAATGCTTGTTAATTTGAAGATGAAAAAATGAATAATTAGAATGGCCAAACCAGCACCGATTCTGTAATATCCAAACATTTTGAATCCGTGTTTTGATAAGTATCCGATGAACGATTTAATGGCCAGCATCGCTACAATAAAACCCACAACATTCCCAATAATCAACAGGTTAATTTGGTCGTCTGACAATATAAATCCATCTTTATAATAATCATAGCATTTCTTAACCGTCGCGCCAAGCATAGTCGGTACCGCTAAGAAAAATGAAAATTCTGCCGCTGTAGTTCTTGATAATTTTTGTGACATTCCGCCAATTATACTCGCGCCACTACGGGAAACTCCCGGAATCATTGCCAAACATTGGAACAATCCAATTTTTAAGGCGGTTGGATAGGTTATATGCTCTATCGTATCCGTTTCTTCGTTTGCTGTAAACCAATCGTCGACCTTTAGTAAAATGATTCCGCCTAGAACCAATGAAACTGCAACAGTTACAGGATTTTCTAATAAAGCATCAATTTTTTTGCTGAAAAGCAATCCAAAAACAACCGCCGGAATAAAGGCAACCAATAGTTTAAAGTAAAAATCAAACGTCTGAAAAAAGCGTTTGAAATACAAAACTACGACTGAAAGTATTGCGCCAAGCTGAATAACAACCGTGAATAATTTGGTAAAATCGTCATGTGCTATCCCAAAAAAAGAAGAAGCAATAATCATGTGACCAGTCGAAGAAACAGGAAGAAATTCGGTTATTCCTTCAATAATAGCCAATACAATGGCTTGTAAATAATCCATTAATTTAGATTTTTAGATTAGTTAGACCTTTTAGACTTCATAGATTTAAACTTATTTTCTAAAATGTCTAATTGATTCTAAGATGTCTAAGCAAATTTATTTGCTCTTTTTAAAGATGGAATAAATCGTAATTCCGAAACCAATCAAAACTACCGTTGGTGCCAAACGGATTCTTCTCCAACTGAATACATCTTCACTAAAAACTTTCGGATCATCACTTCCACCGCCACTCATTAAGATAAATCCTAAAGCAATAACCGCAATTCCAATAAATAGGATGGTATAGTTTGCTCTTTCAAAAAGAAAATCGGGTTGTTGCTCGTTATTTTTCATAATTATATATTTTCTGTAAGTCTATTATCTATCAGTCTATTATCTTTCTAATAAAGATCATCCGTTCTCAAGTTCAAGAAACGTTGTGTCGCGAAATACGTGCTGATGTAAGTAATCACCACTCCAAGAACCAAAACGCCGCCAAGAACCGCTGCAATCGCAATTTTATCTCCAAGAATTCCAAGATTTGGAAAGTTCACTTCAATATAAGCCAACACACCGATCAACGCCACTATCGCTAAAGCAGAACCAATCAATCCTAAATAAACACTTCGTTCAATAAATGGTTTTCTGATAAACGATTTTGTCGCACCAACCATCTGCATCGTTTTAATGATAAATCGGTTCGCAAAAATGGACAATCGCAATGAACTATTGATAAGTAATACCGAAACAAATGCAAAAACACAGCTGATAATCAAAATCCACATACTAATGTTTTTGATGTTGTCATTCACCAATGTCACCAATTGTTTGTCGTAAACAATATCGGCAATCATTTCGTTCTTACGCAAACGACTTTCTATTTTAGCAATGCCTTCATTCGTAACATAATCGGCTTTCAAGTGAATGTCAAACGAATTTTGTAACGGATTCACGCCTAAAAACTGCATAAAATCTTCGCCAATGACCTTCATGTGTTTCTTCGCTGCATCTTCTTTCGAAACATATTCAAAAGATCGCGCAAAAGCAGCTGTTTTCAATTCGTTGGTAAAAGCGGTAATTGTGGAATCCGCAGCTTCTGTTTTGAAGAAAACAGTCATGGCAATTTCTTCTTTAAAATTATCCGATAATCGCTTGGAATTGATGACAAAAAGACCCAAAATCCCCAATAAAAACAGCACTAAAAAGATGCTAAGTACTACCGAAAAATAAGAGGTAAGAACCCTGCGTTTTTGAAACTTTTCAAATGATGATGACATAATTAGTATTTTGATGTGGTAAAAATAATAAAGAAAATTGTTTTTCTTCTTTATAACGTACAAACTTTTAATTTTATTATATTAAATGTAAATTTGCCGCTTAATTTTTATGACAGCGAATGGCTTGCGCAGTTTCAGTAAACCATTTTCCCGCTTTCCGTTGCAATCTTTTTATTGTTTTGTCCTACTGAGCTTGTCAAAGTACAAAACATTAAAAAGGATTTCCACTACAATCGGGGCTAGAAAAGTAAACGAATTGAATTTTTATAATCATCGGCAACTTTGTAACTCTGCAACTTTGCAACTTTGTAACTTATCAAATGAAGTATTTCCACGAAAAAATAGAAGAAAAATGGCAAAAATATTGGGCTCAAAACCAAACTTTTGCGGCATCAAATACTAGTGACAAACCAAAATATTATGTGCTCGACATGTTTCCGTATCCATCCGGAGCAGGCTTGCACGTGGGACATCCGTTAGGCTATATTGCTTCTGATATTGTTGCGCGTTTCAAACGGCATAAAGGATTTAATGTACTGCATCCGCAAGGCTATGATTCATTTGGACTTCCGGCAGAGCAATACGCCATCCAAACCGGACAACATCCCGAAAAAACAACCCGTGAGAATATTGCGCGCTACCGGGAACAACTAGACAAAATTGGATTTTCATTCGATTGGAGTAGAGAAGTGCGCACTTCAAATCCCGATTATTACAAACACACGCAGTGGATTTTTATCCAATTATTCAATTCGTGGTACAATAAAGATACTGACAAAGCCGAAGACATTTCGACCCTTATTTCAAATTTTGAAATGGGTGGAAATACCAACGTCAACGCGGTTTGTGATGATAATGTTGCGGTTTTCTTTCCGTCCGAATGGCGTGGATTTTCGGAAGAAGAAAAACAAAAAATCCTTTTGCAATACCGATTAACCTATTTGGCAGAAACCGAAGTAAACTGGTGTCCAGCATTGGGAACCGTTTTAGCCAACGATGAGATTGTAAATGGAGTTTCCGAACGTGGCGGACATCCTGTTATTCGTAAAAAAATGACGCAATGGTCGATGCGAATTTCTGCTTATGCCGAAAGATTATTACAAGGTTTAGAAACTATTGATTGGAGCGAATCCATCAAAGAATCACAGCGAAACTGGATTGGAAAGTCAGTAGGCGCTACAGTAGATTTTAATGTTGAGCATTCAAGAGAGCGTATTTCAGTATTTACAACCCGTCCTGACACCATCTTTGGCGTGACGTTTATGACCTTGGCTCCTGAACACGAATTAGTAGATAAAATCACTAGCTCTGAACAAAAAGCAGCGGTTGAAGCTTATGTTGAAGCTACAGCCAAACGTTCAGAACGAGAAAGAATGGCAGATGTAAAAACCATTTCTGGAGTTTTCACTGGCGCTTATGTAGAACATCCATTTACCAAAGAATCAATTCCAGTTTGGATTGGCGATTACGTTTTAGCAGGGTACGGGACAGGCGCTGTAATGGCGGTTCCGTGTGGCGACGAAAGAGATTATGCATTTGCCAATCATTTCAAAGGCAATCCCGAAGTATCGGGAGGAATGCCCGAAATCAAAAATATTTTCAATCAGGATATTTCAAAAGAGGCTTTTGGAAGCAAAGATGGATTTGAATTGATAAACTCTGATTTCTTAAACGGTTTAGGATACAAAGCTGGAACCAAAAAAATCATCGAAGAATTGGAAGCCATCCGTCAAGGTAAAGGCAAAACCAATTACCGTTTGCGTGATGCGGTATTTTCTCGCCAAAGGTATTGGGGTGAACCGTTCCCAGTGTATTATGTAAACGGAATGCCGCAAATGATTGACTCAAAATACCTTCCAATTGTATTGCCAGAAGTTGAAAAGTATCTGCCAACCGAAGACGGTCAGCCGCCTTTAGGAAACGCTACGAATTGGGCTTGGGATAGCGTAAATAATGTTATTGTAAACAATGATTTTGTTGATAATGAAAAAGTATTTCTATTAGAATTAAACACCATGCCAGGTTGGGCAGGAAGTTCGTGGTATTGGATGCGCTATATGGATGCGCACAATGAAAACGAAATAGCTTCAGCAGATGCCATCAAATATTGGGAAAACGTAGATTTATACATCGGCGGAAGCGAACACGCCACCGGACATTTATTATACTCACGTTTTTGGAATAAATTCCTAAAAGACAGAGGCTACGCACCAACCGAAGAACCATTCAAAAAACTGATTAATCAGGGAATGATTTTGGGGATGAGTGCGTTTGTTTATAGATGGGAGTATGGTATTGATTCAAAATCTGAAGTTCAAAATCGCAAAGTTATTTTTATTAGCAAAGGATTAATTGAAAAATCCATTAAAGAAAATGGATTCATTTCTGAAGTTAATGACCAAGCAAAAGAAGTATTAGAAAAATTAGTTTCTTATCACAAAAACATAAGAAGTTCAGCAGCAGATTGGAAACATTTTACTCCAATCCATGTTGACTTAGCTGTAATCAATGACATTACGAATGAATTAGATATTGAAGCTTTCAAAAAGCATCCGTTATATTCTGATTATGCTAATGCTGAATTCATTACAGAAAACGGCAAATACATCGTTGGTCGCGAAGTCGAAAAAATGTCCAAATCAAAATACAATGTGGTCAATCCTGATGACATTTGTAATGATTACGGTGCCGATACGTTGCGATTATACGAAATGTTTCTTGGCCCGTTAGAACAAGCAAAACCATGGAATACTGCCGGAATTACAGGAGTTTCAGGCTTCCTGAAAAAACTATGGCGTTTGTATTTTGATGACAACACGGGTTTGAATATCACTGAGGAAGAACCAACAGCAGACATGTACAAATCGCTTCACAAAACCATCAAAAAAGTTACGGAAGACATCGAGAATTTCTCGTTCAATACTTCGGTTTCCCAATTTATGATTTGCGTAAACGAATTGGCGGCACTAAAATGCCATCATCGAAAAATCTTAGAACCACTAGCAATCACCATTTCGCCGTATGCACCCCATATCGCCGAAGAATTATGGAGTCAATTGGGTCACGAAGGTTCAATTTCAACCGTTGCTTTTCCAATCTGTGAAGAGAAGTACTTAGTAGAATCTGAAAAAGAATATCCAGTTTCGTTTAACGGAAAAATGCGTTTCACGATTAAATTACCGTTAGATTTAACCGTTGCTCAAATTCAGGAAATTGTAATGGCTGACGAAAGAACCATCAAGCAACTAGACGGTAAAACACCAAATAAAGTAATAATAGTTCCAGGTAAAGTAATTAATCTGGTAGGATAACACAGTAGTTTCCCTAATTTTCAAGGAAGAGTATTTTTCTTAAGTCAATCATCGTCCCTAGTAATTAAGCTTATCGAATACAACAAGTGTCACACTGAGCCTGTCGAAGTGCTATCTCAAATTCAATCCCAAATTCAGCAATGAGTTTGGGGTTTTTTGTAACCTTTTTTAAAATCTCCGTCTAAGATTTAAATTTAATTCAAAAGTATCATGAAAAAATTTGAAGTACATACTATTACAGAGAGCGCTGGTTTCGGAAGCATGAAGGAAAAACTTACCGAGAAAGTAGAACAATTTCTAAATGCTAAAGCGAATGCAGGTTACGAAATCATAAACGTTTCCTTCACCTATTATGAAGGCGCCGAGTTAATTGCCTTCATAACCTACTGCCGATAAATGCCAAGTTGTCATTGTTTTGCTACTGGCGTGCAATTTGATGAATCGTTGTAACATTTAAAACAACAAATTATGTTAGGATATTATATATTGCTAGGAATTATAGCTTTGGTAAGTTTTGCCGTAAGCTCCAAACTAAAAAGTAAATTCGAATATTATTCGCGCGTGCAATTGCGCAACGGCATGAGTGGTGCTGAAATCGCGACTCAAATGCTAAACGATAACGGAATATATGATGTAAAAGTCATTTCTACTCCAGGTCAATTAACGGATCATTACAATCCCACAGATAAAACCGTAAACCTAAGCGAAGGAGTGTACAATCAACGAAACGCCTCCGCTGCTGCCGTGGCTGCTCATGAATGCGGACACGCCGTGCAACATGCAAAAAGCTATGCGATGTTGCAACTCCGTTCGCAATTGGTGCCCATTGTGAATGTTTCATCAACCTTATCCCAATGGCTTATTTTTGGGGGATTAATTTTAGGTGCAGCCGCTGGTTTAGGCTTTGGATTTTATGTCGCTGTGGCAGGATTACTTTTGATGGCTGTTGCGACGGCATTCAGTTTTATCACGCTTCCTGTCGAATATGACGCAAGTAATAGAGCGTTAGCTTGGTTGAAAAATAAGAATATGCTAACCCAACAAGAATATGCTGGTGCCGAAGATGCATTAAAATGGGCAGCAAGAACTTATGTAGTGGCGGCTATCGGAGCATTAGCTTCTTTACTCTACTGGGCACTGCAGGTTTTTGGCGATAGAAGATAAATAGAACAATCCGTCTTGATAGAAAAGTAAGACGGATTTTTTATTTAGAATTCAATTAAAGGCATTATAGTAATCTCTTTCTTTCATCCCTTAGCCTGCATGAGATTGAAGGATATTTTAAGAATGTGTATTGATTTTTTTTTTGTAATTTCGAACATTATCAAAATACCACAACATGATAAGATTTTATCCAAACGAAGTATTTCGAGAAATCGAAGTAAAAGAAGCTATGAAATACAAATATGCTGTTTCAAACAGAGGTAGGTTGATTAGCTTTACAACGACTGTACAGAAAGGTAATTTACTTAAAGGATCTCTCGCAGATGGCTACAGAGTATTTCGGTACACTAAAGTTATAAACGGTAAAAAAACCTATTTTAATACGTTTATCTATAAACTTGTAGCCGAATTATTCATTCCCAAAACGTCAGAAGATCAAGTGCATATGATCCATTTAGATTATGTTCGCGATAATGATTTGGTGAGCAATTTAAAATGGGTCACCCCCGAAGAATTTAAAGAGCACGTAAGAAGAAGTCCGCACATAATTAACTCGAAGAAGAAGCTAATCGAGCACAACATAAAGGCTGACGGTAAAAAGCTGACCACAACCCGAGTTATTTATTTGAAAAAATTATTACAAGATCCCAATCGTAAAACGCGTATTAAAATGTTGGCCAAGCAATTTGGCATCAGCGAAATGCAAGTACATCGCATCAAAAGCGGTGAAAATTGGAGTCACATTATTGTGGAACCTAAGGAGAGTGCAAATACTAAAAACTCATAATATATAAAATCCGTTACAACAGTAGCGGATTTTTTTTAGTTAGGAGCGAATGGTTCGGGCAGTTTCAGTAAGGGTAATTCCCGCCATCCGTTCTATCCCGAAAAAAATCGGGATGCCACTGCTGTCGGGGCTAGTCAGCAATCCATTTCGAATCCGGTCTAAGAAGTCTAAAAATCTAAATTGTCTAAGCTAGTCTAAAGCTGAATCTGCCGCTCTATCTGCTGGTCTAAAGAAATAAACGTCTCCGTTCTCGAAACGCCATCAATCGGTTGAATCTTCTTGTTGAGTAATTGCATCAAATGTTCGTTATCGCGGCAAATCATCTTAATCAAAATGCTCCAGTTTCCCGTGGTGTAATGGCATTCCAATACTTCTGGAATCTTTTTCAGTTCTTTCACGGCTTCCGAGTTACTCGACGCTTTATCCAAGTAAATGCCAATAAACGCCATCGTTTTATAACCCAGCACTTTGTTGTCTACAATCAATTTAGAACTTGCAATGACACCAGCATCTTCCAGTTTTCTGAGACGTTGGTGAATCGCCGCACCCGATATTCCGATCTTATTAGCAATTTGTAATATCGGTTTTCGAGCATCTTCCATCAAGTCACGAAGGATTTCCTTATCGATGCCGTCAATTTCTATTTGTAGTTGATTTATCTTCATTTAGTAGAATTTAGAAATTAAAATTAAGCATTAAGTTTTAATTCTAAACAAAAAAACCAAAATCAGTTAAGATCTTGGTTAGTAAATAGCTGAATTCATCGTACTCTTTATTTATCACGAAAGTATTTGACAATCCCTAATATAACAAATACGAATCCTAAAGCAGAAAGTGTATAATGAATTGCTGGAGTATCTTTAAAAGAACCACCAATTAAAATTAGCATACTACCAAAAATGTAGATGTAAACCGGTTGTATATTCTTCATAATACTATTAATTTCCAATCAACTTATCAGGATTGTATCCGATATACGGCATTTCAGTTTCATTGAAAATTACTCCAAATTCTTCAAGTTCTTTTAGAATAGGTTCATAAACTTCTCTGGTAATTGGCAATTGAACCCCAGGAGTTGTTATCTTTCCGTTCAGTATTTGAATGGCAGCCATCGCAACAGGTAATCCAACAGTTTTAGCCATCGCAGTATACGTTTGGTCATCGCCAATGCAAACCATTTTGGCATCTATTTGTTTGTGTTCACCATTGATTTCGTATCCAAACTTGTGGTACATCACAATCATGTCTTTATCGTTTTCTTGTAATGTCCAGCTGGCGTTTAAAATATGTTCTAAAATTTGTGCCGGAGTAGCATTGGGTAAACCCACTTTTTTATTTGGGTTGAATAAATCCAATTCCAATAACTTGTCCCACATGATATCATCTTGCTCAATACCGAGTTGCAAACGGGCTTTAATTTCCACAGAATCCGTTGGGGAATAAGGTAAAAATAAATTGATAAAGTCGCGGTAAGTTAAGTTTTCAGAATCATCTAAAACATAAGTATCATCGGTCATCCCCAATTGCACAAACATGTTCCATGCTTTCGAAAATCCAACACGACGAATCGTTCCGCGATACACTGTCAACGCATCATCCAAACCATAAACACTTCGGTATTTCAACGAATCACGATTGGCATAGCCTTCAAATTTTCCGAAACCTTCTACAAATAAAAACTCAGTTCTTCTAAACAATTTGTGATACGGAATGTATTTGTATTTTCCTTCTTGAATGAATTTTGCAGCGCCACCTTGTCCGGCCAAAACTACATTTCTCGGTGCCCAAGTGAACTTATAATTCCATAGATTAGTATCCGATTCGGGAGCGACTAATCCGCCACAGAACGATTCGAATAAAACCATTTTTCCACCTTTGGCTTCAATTTCATGAATCACTTTCATGGCACTCATGTGATCAATTCCAGGGTCGAGCCCAATTTCGTTCATGAAAATCAGATTGTTTGCTTTCGCATCCGCATCCAGACTTTGCATCGCATCTGAAATGTAAGAAGCCGTAACCATATTTTTCTTAAAAGTCACACAATCTCTGGCTACGTCAATGTGCATGTGCGCCGGAAGCATCGAAATTACGATAGCTGCTTTCTGAATTTCGGCCTGACGTTGTTCCACATTATGAATGTCTAAAGCAATAGCAGTAGCATTCGGATGATTATTGGTTTTGCGCTGCGCCAATTCCAATGACAAATCGCCAATAGTCAGATGCAATTGCTCAGAAGTAGATTTATTTAATAAGTATTGTATTAACGATGATGCAGAACGTCCGGCTCCAATGATTAAAATGTTTCTCATGCGGTTTTTTATTGTTATTCTAAATCCTTTTCAAGCGTTTCAAGTTCTTGTTTGGCTTCTTGTTTGGTTTCAATTTTTTGTTGCTCGAATTTAGTGTCTTGTATCACTTCGTCTTTTATTAAAAGCGTTTTTCCTAATACAAATGCAGAGGCAATAACGGTTACTAATAATAAAATTTTAGGAAGTTGCTTTTGCTTATCCGCTGACTTTTTAAGTAATAATAAGGAAAACAATACGGCGAGTCCAATTGGTAAAAAAGCGATTGTGTCCAATGGTAATAGTGCAAAAACGATAGCTAAAAGGGTAAATAGAATTGCTACGACTAAGAGTGTTTTTCTCATGATTAGATTCCGCTAGCTGAGGTTAAAACCAATTGTCCCGTTCCTACAGGAATGCTGAATTTAAGTAAAGCCGGAACTTTCTTGTCATCGGCAGTAAGCCAAATAAGATTTTTGTCTTTTCCTTTTAACGCATCAGTTTTGGCTCCAATTGATAATTTGTAACATTCTTTTTTGCCTAAATTTCCAGCAGAAATGGTTTCTTTTCCCATGTATTTCAAAGTAACTGGAATTTGCTTTTCATCGAAAACAATCATTAAGTTTTGTGTTTGTCCGACTTTGAATTTCGATAAATCCATCGTTCTTACTTTGTATAATAACGAAATCACATCTTGTGTTGTTGCGCCGATTGTGAAAGTTTTTTGGGTTTCTGGCCTGTTCTTTTTTTTCATTGTACTAGAAACAGTAGTGCCTTTAAAAACGTATTTTTCTTTTTTGGTGTAACCGCCTTCATCAATGCTTCTTTTGTATAAACTAGGTTTCAAGTTGATAGGATTTACATAGGATTCATATAAGTCGCGAATTTTGAAAAAGGAATCCCACTTACTATAAGTTGACAGTTCACAACTTAAATGGAGATAAGTATTTTTAGCTGTAGTAACATTTTCAGTCGACATAGTAACTTGTGCCAATTGCGTCATCAATCCACTCATATTATAAGAGCCTACAAAAACTAGTTTTTCACCAGCTTTAATCGTTTGACTATTCATCGTTGTTAAAGAACATAAAATGAAAAAAGAACAAAGAAAAAAGAATGTTTTTTTATTCATGCTTTGATTAGTGGTGGGTATGTATTCCTGACTCTTTGATTTCATGTTTTAAATTTAATGGTGCAAATATAAAATTTTTAAAATGGTTCATCCCGAAAACTTTATAGTAAAAAGAATTGTAAATTTTCTTTATAGTTAATCAGATAACGAATAAATTTGTCTTTTAGTATAGACTTATAAAAATGGAAAGAAAAATAACTTCTGTCGCAGCTTTGATGGGAATAACCGCAATTATTTTGGGAGCATTTGGTGCACATGCTCTAAAAAAACACTTATCAATCGAGCAGCTTGCTTCTTTTGAAACCGGTGTAAAATATCAAATGTATCATGCCTTGTTTTTACTGTTTTTGGGAATGAATACTTTATTAAATGAGAAAGCCAAACAAACCATTCTGCGATTAGTAATTTTTGGAGTAATTTTCTTCTCAGGTTCGATTTATCTTTTAGCTACAAGACCTATAAGTGGAGTTGATTTCAAATTTGTTGGACCAATCACTCCAATAGGTGGAGCCTTATTAATAGTGGCTTGGGGTATTTTATTTTATAATAGTGTAAAAGCAAAACGATAATATTTTAATAAAAAAATAGTTTCTACAATATAATTTTTACCTTTGTACTCTAATTTATAATGCAACACAAACTAATTTCTATGGAGAATTACGCTCAAACAACGAAATCGATTTCGTTAGAGAAATATGGGATTACAAATGTTCACGAAATCATTTATAATCCGTCCTTTGAAAAATTATATAATGATGAATTGAATCCGGATTTAGTCGGATATGAAAAAGGTCAGCTAACCGAACTTGGAGCTGTAAATGTTATGACTGGGGTTTTTACTGGTCGTTCACCAAAAGATAAATATATTGTTAAAGATAGCATTACTGAAAACACAATTTGGTGGAATTCAGATAAAGCGGTCAATGACAATAAACCGATTACGCAAAACACATGGAATGCGTTAAAAGAAACTACGACAACGCAATTATCGAATAAGAAATTATACGTTGTTGATGCTTTTTGTGGTGCCAATGAAAATACGCGATTAAAAGTTCGCTTCATTATGGAGGTAGCATGGCAAGCGCATTTCGTGCTTAATATGTTTATACGCCCATCTGAAGCTGAATTAGAGAAGTTTGGTGAGCCTGATTTCATTGTGATGAATGCTTCTAAAACTTCTTTCAAAGATTTTGCGGAATACAAATTAAATTCTGATGTATATGTTGCTTTTAATTTGACGGAGAAAATCCAAATCATTGGAGGAACTTGGTATGGTGGCGAAATGAAAAAGGGAATGTTCTCTATGATGAACTACTATTTGCCATTACAAGGAATTGCTTCAATGCACTGTTCAGCAAATAAAGGTGAGAACGGTGATGTTGCTGTTTTCTTTGGTCTTTCGGGAACAGGGAAAACGACATTATCGACTGATCCAAAACGTCAATTAATAGGCGATGATGAGCACGGATGGGATGATGAGGGCGTTTTTAATTTTGAAGGCGGATGTTATGCTAAAACAATTGATTTAAGTAAAGCAAACGAACCAGATATTTACGGAGCTATTAAAAGAGATGCGTTATTAGAAAATGTAACTGTTGATGCTGATGGTAAAATCGATTTTGCAGATACTTCGGTAACTCAAAACACCAGAGTTTCATATCCAATTTATCATATCCATAATATTGTAAAGCCAATTTCTAAGGCGGGTCATGCTAATAAGGTGATTTTCTTAACAGCTGATGCTTTTGGAGTAATGCCACCAGTTTCTAAATTAACTCCGGAGCAGACTAAGTATTATTTCCTTTCTGGATTTACAGCAAAACTAGCTGGGACAGAACGCGGAATTACAGAACCAACTCCAACATTTTCTGCTTGTTTCGGAAAAGCATTTTTATCATTACATCCAACAAAGTATGGAGAAGAATTGGTTAAAAAAATGGAACAAAATGAAGCGAAAGCATATATGGTCAATACCGGTTGGAACGGAACAGGAAAACGTATTTCTATAAAAGATACACGTGCTATTATTGACGCAATCCTTGATGGTTCTATCGAAAAAGCGGAAACTAAAACGGTTCCCGTATTCAATCTTGAAGTTCCAACATCTTTGCATGATGTAAATGCAACAATATTAGATCCGAGAGATACTTATGAAAATGCTTCCGATTGGGATTCAAAGGCCAATAACTTAGCCTCGCTTTTTATTAAGAATTTCGAGCAATACACCGATAACAATGAAGGTCAGAGCTTGGTTAAAGCAGGACCACAGCTATAAAAAAAACAAACCTAACCAAAAGGAAAAAGCCATTCACTTAATTGAGAATGGCTTTTTTTATGTTGTATACTAATGTATTATTTTCCTTTGTTGGCTTCAATTATATAGCGCTCTAGAGCCATTGTCATTGAGGGTGTGTCTGGTGTTGGAGCTAAAATATCAACTCGCAATCCACTGTCCAAAGCTTCTTTTTGAGTAGTGCTTCCAAAAACAGCAATACGGGTGTTGTTTTGTTTAAAATCAGGAAAATTTTTGAACAATGACTTAATTCCAGTTGGACTAAAGAAAGCCAAAATATCATAATAAACATCTGCCAAATCAGACAAATCACTCATTACGGTTTTATAAAAAACAGCTTGTGTCCATTCAACCTTCAGATTATTTAACGTTTGAGGAATGTCAAAATTCAATTGGTCTGAAGCAGGCAAAAGAAACTTTTCTTCTTTGTATTTTTTAATCAACGGCGACATATCCACAAAGTCTTTTTGGCCAACATAGATTTTACGTTTTCTATAAACCACATATTTCTGCAGGTAATAAGCAATTGCTTCCGACTGACAAAAATACTTTAAATCTTCAGGAACTTTATAACGCATTTCTTCTGCGACTCTAAAAAAATGATCGACAGAATTTCTACTTGTTAAAATTATGGCTGTAAAGTTATTAAGGTCTATTTTTTGAGCCCTTACATCTTTGGCATTTACACCTTCAACATGTATAAATGAGCGGAAATCTATTTTTACCTTATGCTTTTGCTGTAAATCAAAATAAGGTGAATTCTCTACTTTTGGCTCTGGTTGTGACACCAAAATTGTTTTCACTTTCAAATTTGACATTTTAATGGACTAGATTTTTTTTCATCAAATAATATATGAAATAGTAGGGGGCTATTTCAAGTGCGCAAAGATACAAAATAAAATAAAAGATTTTACCAATAAGTATATTTTGATAAATTTTTAGAGAAATGAGATAAGAATATAAATTTATTACCAAAATCATAATAATAACGCAATAAATCAAAATATTTGATATGTAATTGTTATAAAACAAATAGATGTTTACCGGAAGCAAGATCATACCGATAAATGTTCGATAGCTAACTTTCTGCAAATTGAATTGTTCTGTGAATTCTTCAATATTAAAAACAGCTGCTACGATTTTTTCGATTAGGAATTTTGATACTACAAATACTCCTAAAAAGGTGAATATGCGGAGAAAAGTTACCCAATCTGTCTTAGAGGTTATGTAATCAAAATGATAGAGCAGCAACTGGATAAAAAAGGAAAATGAAATCACTTGAACAATAAATAGTAAGATAGTGAAACCACTCATCAAATGGGAACTGTCTTTGTAGATTTTGATGTACTTATCAGAAACTAAAATCCTCAAAAATTCGCTAAATCTTCCTTCAAAAGCAGTCTTGGTGATAGCAATTAAAACAAAAGAAAAAATGAAAAGATAAGTTGCCCAATCTTTCGTTTCTAGTATTCGGGGCTGTAAAACAAGTTCTATCATAGTCTCCGCAAAATTACTAATTTTTAATTGTTAAATTATTATAAAATTATTAAGATAGTACTCTAATAAAAAGTTTATTTTTGCAACGAAGTTTGACGACACTTAGCATGAGCGACGGCATTGTAATTATTCCCACTTATAACGAAATTGAGAACATTGAAAGTATTATTCGTGCAGTTTTTTCATTACGAAAAAGCTTTCACGTTCTTATAGTTGACGATAATTCTCCAGATAAAACGGCAGAAAAAGTTATGGAACTGCAAAAAGAGTTTCCTCACAAATTGTTTTTGTCCGTCAGAATGAAAAAGTCGGGTTTAGGAACCGCTTATGTACACGGATTTAAGTGGGCACTTGAGCGTCACTATGAGTATGTTTTTGAAATGGACGCGGATTTTTCGCATAATCCAAATGACTTAGAGAGATTATATGAGACCTGCCATTTTAATGGTGCAGATTTAGTAATTGGTTCGCGTTATGTTACAGGTGTAAATGTCGTAAATTGGCCTTTGAGCCGAGTGTTGCTTTCCTATTTCGCGTCCGTTTATGTTCGAATGATTACCGGAATGAAAATCATGGATGCCACAGCAGGATTCATTTGCTACAAAAGAAAAGTTCTAGAAACAATAAATTTAGACAGAATAAAATTCATAGGGTACGCGTTTCAGATCGAGATGAAATATAGGGCTTACGCCAAGAATTTTAATATACAAGAAGTGCCAGTCATTTTTACGGACAGGACAAAGGGACAATCCAAAATGAGCGGCTCCATTATTAAAGAAGCCATTTTTGGAGTTATTTCTCTTAGATTTAGAAAGTTTTTTAATAAATTATGATACCAAAAATGAACACCGTTTTAATTAAGAATGCCAAGATTGTAAACGAAGGAACCATTTTTGAAGGCGATGTTTTGATTGAAAACGAATTCATCGTTGAGATTGCCGAAAGCATCAGTCCAAAATCTTCCAATTGTAAAATCATTGATGCCGAAGGGAGTTATCTAATTCCGGGCGCTATTGATGACCAGGTCCATTTTCGCGAACCAGGATTAACGTACAAAGGCGATATTGCTTCGGAAAGTGCTGCTGCAGTTGCTGGCGGAATCACCTCTTTTATTGAACAGCCCAACACGATTCCGAATGCGGTTACTCAGGAGATCCTAGAAGAAAAATATAAGATTGCTGCGCAAACTTCATATGCTAACTATTCATTTATGATGGGTGGAACAAATGATAATCTTGAGGAAATCTTAAAAACAAATCCAAAAAATGTTGCTGGATTAAAACTATTTTTGGGTTCTTCTACAGGCGATATGCTCGTGGATAGCACGGAATCGTTAGAAAAAATATTTTCTAACACTAAACTATTAATTGCTGTACATAGTGAAGACGAGCAGACGGTAAAAGCCAATCTTGAAAAATTTAAATTGGCATACGGTGAAGATATCCCAGTTGAGTTGCATCCGCAAATTAGAAGTGAAGAAGCCTGCTATAAATCGACGGAGCGAATTGTTGCATTAGCCAAAAAAACTGGGGCAAGATTACATATTTTCCATATTTCAACCGCAAAAGAATTGGAGTTTTTTACCAATAAAATTCCGCTAGAGGAGAAACAAATTACAGCTGAAGTTTGTATTCATCATTTGTGGTTTTCAGATGAAGATTATAAAACTAAAGGCAATTTGATTAAATGGAATCCGGCAATAAAAACTACTCAAGACAGAGCTGCTCTATGGGAAGCTTTATTGGATGACCGAATAGATGTTATTGCTACGGATCATGCACCACATACTTTAGAAGAGAAAAAACAATCTTATTTAAAAGCTCCATCCGGAGGCCCATTAGTTCAGCATGCGGTCGTAGCGATGTTTGAGGCCAATCATCAAGGGAAAATTTCGGTAGAGAAAATTGTGGAAAAGATGTGCCATAATCCAGCAAAGATTTTTAAAATCGAAAAACGCGGATTCATAAAAGTAGGTTTCTATGCCGATTTGGTGCTAGTAAATCCAAGTTTGCCGTGGAACGTAAAGAAAGAAAATATTCTCGCAAAATGCGGTTGGTCGCCTTTTGAGGGATTCAATTTTAAATCAAGAATTACACATACTTTTGTAAACGGCGAATTAGTATATCAAAATTTTAAAGTTAAAGATATTCGCGTTGGAAAGCGTTTGCTCTTCGATAGATAACACTTAGATATGAAAAAGTTTATACTTATAATTTGTGTAGTTTTTGTACTTAGCAGTTGCAATGAAAATTCTGTTGCGAAGCCAGATAACTTGATTACTAAGGACAAAATGATTGACATTTTATATGATATTTCACTATTGGAAGCCATTAAAGTGCAAAATCTTAAAGGTGGAATAAACAGAAAAAAAGCCAACGAATTTATTTATAAAAAATACAAAATTGACAGTATTCAATTTGCAAAAAGCAATAAGTATTATGCCTCAGATTTGGTAGATTATAAAAAGATGTTTGAAAAAGTTAAAGATAGACTCAATAAAGAAAATGCCAAAGTTGAAGCAGAAATGAAGAAAAAAGGTATTGCAATTCCACAAAATCCAAACAGTACTAGAAATTCGGATACGCCGCAGGTTCAGTAATTATTTCTGTAAAGCAACTACTTCTATAATCACATCATTAATGCTCTGAAATTCAAAATTCAGGGCAATTTTTATTTTTTCATTGGAAATAGCGTCGGACGAATACAGTGAATTCGCATTGTATTTCGACATTTTTCTTTTGGTTCTGAAAAATGTAGCACTAATCCAATCCAAACGCCAAGCAATTGCCGTCATCCAAGGTTTTGCTTCTGTACTTGGTTTTCTGACATTTAGGTTTTCTGCAATTTTAAAAATAACCTCTTTGAACGTTAAATTCTCGGCTACCACAGCAAAGCGTTCACCTACTATTTCGCTTTTCATCAACTGAATCATAATCTTTACGACATCGGTAATACCAACATAGCCCGTTGTGCCGTTGGTGTAAAATGGAAGCCCTTTTTTGATTTCGGAAAAAAATAAGCCGCTTCCTTGATTCCAGAATCCTGCACCAAAAATTACGCCCGGATTAACAATTACGGCATTCAAGCCTTCTTGTTGTGCACGCCATATTTCCATCTCGGCGCCATATTTTGAAATTGCATAATCGCTGTGCAGCACTTCAGGATTCCATTCAGCTTCTTCATTGATGCTGGTTTTGTTGGAAATAACATCGCCTAAAGCGGCAATTGAACTTACATGACAAAGTTTTTTGATGTTATAGGCAAGACAGAAATTTACAATATTTGCGGTTCCTTCAATGTTTATTTTGCGGAGTTTGTCTTCGTGTTTTGGGTCAAATGATATGCATCCTGCACAATGGTAAACGTAATCGACATTATTGAAAACCATTTCCAAAGATGGAACATCAGTGATATCTGCCTGAATCCATTCAATTTTTGAAAACAAATGCTCTTTTTGGTACAGTTGAAATAAAGCTTTTGTTTTTTCAATTCCAGCATTTTTTCTATAAATAGCGCGAATAGCAACTTCATTTTCTGCTAAATTCAGCAGTAAATGTGCTCCAACCAATCCAGTTCCGCCTGTGACTACTATCATGCGGCTAATTTACGAAATACGAACTTGGATTTACGAATTTTTTAAGTTTACAAGTAAGCCAAAAGATTTTATATTAGCCCTGATTGCAGCAATCCACCTTGTGGTGCGGAAAGCAGGAAAATGGATTCCTGATAAATCACTTGCCATTCGCTTCAAAAAACTCTTATGAATTGTTATATTTGCGCCAAATTGATACTACCATGAAGAATCTTGTAACAGAATTAAAATGGCGTGGCTTGTACCATGACAGCATGCCCGGCACCGAAGAGCAATTGTTGAAAGAAGCTACGACGGCCTATATCGGATTTGATCCAACGGCAGATTCGTTGCATATTGGAAGTATGGTACAGATTATTTTACTACTGCATTTAAAAAACTTTGGGCATAAGCCTATTGCTTTGGTTGGAGGTGCAACAGGGATGATTGGAGATCCATCTGGTAAATCGGACGAACGTAATTTGCTTAACGAAGAACAATTGGCTAAGAATGTAGCCGGAATCAAAAGCGTTTTATCTCGATTTTTAGATTTCAACTCGACCGAAGCCAATGCGCCTATTATGGTAAACAATTACGATTGGATGAAGACCTTTTCGTTTATTGATTTTGCTCGTGAAGTTGGGAAACGAATTACCGTGAATTATATGATGGCGAAAGATTCGGTTAAGAAACGTTTGACTGGTGAAGCTGGAGACGGAATGTCGTTTACTGAGTTTACTTATCAATTAATTCAGGGATACGATTTTTATCATTTGCACAAGCAGTACCATTGCCTTTTGCAAATGGGCGGTTCAGACCAATGGGGAAATATTACAACCGGAACGGAATTGGTTCGCAGAATGAATCCGCATACCGAAGCTAAGGCTTTTGCATTGACTACGCCTTTGATTACTAAAGCGGACGGTTCTAAATTCGGAAAGTCGGAAGGCGGTAATATTTGGTTGGATGCTGATAAGACTTCGGTTTACAAATTTTACCAGTTTTGGGTGAATACTTCAGATGAGGATTCGGAGAAATACATAAAGATTTTTACCTTTTTGGATAAAGATGTTTTAGATAATATGATCTCTGAGCATAAAGAAGCACCGCATTTGAGAGTGTTGCAAAGAAGGCTGGCAGAAGAAGTTACGACGTTGGTTCATGGAAAGGCGGAATTGGATAAAGCAATTCAGGCATCGAATATCTTGTTCGGAAATGCAACAGCTGCTGATTTGAAGAACTTGGAGGATGCTACTTTTCTAGAAGTTTTTGATGGCGTTCCTCAAGCTGAAATTTCAACAAATGACATTGAGGTTGGGATCAACATTGTTGATGTGCTAAATGAAAAATCAGGATTTTTAAAATCAAATGGTGAAGCGAGACGTGCTTTAAGCGCCAATTCAATTTCGGTAAACAAAGAAAAAGTGACTGAAGAATTTCAGCTAACTAAAAAAGATTTGATTAATAATCGGTTTGTTTTGTTGCAGAGCGGAAAGAAAAATTATTTTGTGTTGCGAATTGTTTAATCGCAAAGTTCACAAAGGTTTACGCAAAGTCCGCAAGAAATTGTGGGCTTTTTTATTCTGTAAAATCAATCTCGACTTTAGGTGAGGTAAACCAGCCTTTTACAATATTTTTTTCTTTTAGTAATTCTGTCTTTTCCTCTGGTGTAAATTTCGATAAAAGTTCATCTTGCATTAGATTTATGTGAAGTTCAAAATAATGTTTTGCTGTTTCGTTGATGTAATATTCGATAACATCATTTCTGAAATATCTTGTTTTGTCCCAATTTAAAACAGCTTCATATTGTCTTTCTTCCTTGGGTTTCAATTCTTGAATGTTGTTGGTTATTCTTTCTTTTCTTTCTTTTTCAAGTATTTCAAGAGTCTTGCTTTTAAATGTATTGAAGAGTGAATCACTATATTTTTGCATTTCTTTGTCATCTTTAAAGCTTTTACTTTTACCTTGTTGGGTAAAAACACCACTGACATCTATTGAAGAGTTATTTTCATAAAGTTTGTAATAGACACTTGGATTTAATGAACCGGCACCAATTGGAATAATTGAATTTGGATTCAATACGAAATTTATTGTTTTATCTGAAAGGTTTGAAATCGTATAGATTAAGTTATAGCTTCTCGTATTTGCCTCATTGGTTGCTTGAAGCGAAATTATTTTTATTTCTACAGTTTGCGATTGCACAAAAAGGGTAGCGCAAAAAAGTAATAGATAAAAATATTTCACAGCTTTTATTTAGTATATAACGAAGAACTGCCATGTTTATTATAGCACCATCAAATTACAACCTCGAATGTCTGAATTGTCAAAACGGCCAAGAACTTCGAAAGAATTGTTGGGGTATTTTTTGCCCAGATCTTGTGTGGCAATAAATGAACACGAATTGATATTTGCCAAATCTATTACGTTTATGCCACCTGTTTTTCCATAATCGACGTAAGTCAAAGCATCTTCGGTATCGCGAGTTAGGATTTGCATCCACGCTGGACATTCGAAAACTCCGTTGCCCAAAGAGTAGGCTTGAGATAACAATTCGGTCATGCCATATTCTGAATGGATGTTTTGAACGCCAAATCCATCACATAGAATTTCGTGTAATTCTTCGCGAATCATTTCCTTGCGTTTGCCTTTCATGCCACCCGTTTCCATGATTATGGTGTTTTTGAGCTGAAACTTTTGTTTTTCGACTAAATCTAATAAAGCATAAGTAACGCCAATTAGGATTACATTTTGACCTGCATTATCCAATTCGACAAGTTTGGTAATCAATTCGTCATAATTATGAAGGTAAAAACCGCTGTTTTCATTATTGGAAAGCTCAATTAAATCCTTAACCATATAAATTAATGAAGAACCTGAACGTTCTAGATAAGATGGAAGTAAAGCAAGTACAACATAGTCTTGTATGTTTCCGTAAAAATCAGAAAATGCAATTCGATAGCTTTCTTCATATAATGAAACATCGGTAACCAAGTGTTTACTGGTAATCATTCCGGTTGTTCCGCTGCTGGTGAAAGTTTCCTGAACAGCATCCGAGTTGGAAACCACATCGCGGCTTTTAAAAAATTGAATGGGCAGAAACGGAATCTGATTTAAAGATTTTACGGCTTGTTTATCCACATTTAAATAATCGCAAAATTCTCTGTATACTAAATTATTTTCGTGTTGAAAACGAAAAACTTTAAGCGCTATTTTTTCAAATTGCTTTTGCGATGAAATGGTGAATATGTCTTGTGAATTTATCAAGGCGAATTATAAAGTGCAAATATAAGAACCAGTAAAGTTTTAAAATAAAAAAGCTCCAACTTTCGTTAGAGCTTTTTAAAATTATGTTGAAACTAATTATCTGATAACTAATTTTCTTGAAGCTGTTTTTCCTTCTTCTGTGATGTTAACAATGTAAACACCAGTGTGTAAAGAACTAATGTTAATAGCAGTATCAATTGTTTTAGTATTTAAAACTTTTTTACCTAAAACGTCATAAACAGTTACTGTTTTTTCAGCATTAGCAGCAGTTTCGATAAATAAAGTTCCGTTAGATACTGGGTTTGGATAAATTCTTAACCCTGAAATACTATTTTGACTAACGGCTAATGGTGCGCATGTTCCTGCAGCAGAAGCACTATTTCTTGGAGCTGGAGTTAATGCAGCGAAATCTGCAGCATTATCATTAGTATCAGTACATCCATTAGCTTTTCTGAATGCAGCTAAAGTAGCAGATATAGCTGGAGCTCCAGCGGTACCTTCAAAATCGTTAGCAGTTCCGTAACCTACTTTGTCGATGATTTGTGGTCCTGTTGGCGCGATTACAGTTTGTGCAGTAATTGTGTTTACAAGAATAATTTTTCCGTTAGAAGCTGCCATTGCAGTACCTGGTTGTACAGTTGGTGTTGCTCCTCCAGAATAACTACAAGCACAAGTAACTGCGTCTAAATCTGGTGTTGGCAATGCTGTAGATGGAGTTGTTCCTGCAGCTTGTTGTATTAGATAATATTTTCCAGGTTGAATAGATACATTTGGAAGTTGAGTTACTGCCCATGAAGTACCTGTAGCCGAAGCGTATTGTACTGACCATCCGTTTAAACTTTGTGCTACTGTACCTCTATTGTATAATTCAATAAAGTCATTAGAGAAAGTTGCGTTTGCATTTCCACCACCACCATAAACTTGGCTGATTACTACCTGTCCAGAAACAGAAGCAGTTGTTAATGCAATAAATAATAAAGAGTAAATTTTTTTCATTTTTTTAAATTTAATTAGCCCACAAATATAAGCACAAATTTTATTTGTGGAAAGTAATGACTGTAAAAAAATGATTAATTAAAAGTTAAAAAACCAAAAATCAACTATCTGATAATTAGTTTTCTAGTAGCAGTTATGTCTGCTTCGGTTATTTTTATGATATATACTCCAGGAGGAATAGCGGCAATATTTAATTCTCGCGATGAAATTGTAGTTTGCAATACTTTTTTACCCAAAACATCAAAGATTAAAACTTCTTTGTCTAAGCTAGTTTTTGAGGTGATGTAAATCTTGCCATTGCTAACTGGGTTAGGATAAAACCCTAAAGATTCGCCTTGTGGTTTCACTTCCTGGGAAAATCCGATGAAAGAGAAAGCAAGAAAAAAGAGTATAATATAAAAGTAGTTTTTACGCATGTCAACAATTTGGTTATTACAAATATACACAAAAATTTATTTCAAATACTGTACCAAAAAAAAATATCCCAAAAAATTAATTTTGGGATATTTCTAATTTTTAATTTATCAAATACTATTACAATCCAATAGCCCAGTTAGCAGCCCATGTTGGTGCAGTAACACCATTTCCGGCTCCAGTTGCTGTTGTAGTTTCAGCTGCTACTGCAGTAACATCTGCGCTAACTCCTGAAGTTGCTGGTGGAACAGCAGTTGCTTTTCCTTTAGTTTTGTTAGTAATGTCATTAAAAGTAACATTTGTTCCTTTTAGTGCAGTTCCAACACCAGCTATAGTTTCATCATGCTCCACGTCAAAGCCTGTTGCGAAACCACTTAAATATACATTTGTAAAAATACCTTTAGTTCCTCTTCTTAATTTTAGTCCCTGATTTTCTGTGTAGATAGCTGAACTTGCAGTACTTCCAGGACCTACTAAAGTTAAGTTTGTAATTGTAGGATTAGCTATTGGAGTATTAGCAAATCCAAATTCGTAGTTGTCTGCCTCGATACCTCTATTTCCTTTTCCGAAAGAAATTTTACCGTACCAATTTGTGTTTGTTCCGTTCCAACCTTCTGTCCAGTCAAATTGGTCATCTTCGTTACCAAAAGAAACTAAATTAGAGGTGTTTACAGTTCCACCGAAGAATTCGAAACCATCATCTGATCCGTGGTAACATTGAACATATTCAAATGTTGTTCCAGAACCTACTCCAAATAATGAAGCTCCATTGAATTCTTTAACTGAACTAAAGTTCGCACCAGTATATTCTAATCTTAAATATCTAATAGATCCTGAGTTGTCATTAGAAATTGTGCCTCCATAGGTCAAATCAGCCACTTCAGATTGAGCAGTAGAAGTTCCGCCTGAAACTGTATTAATTGGTGCTTTTCCACAAATTACTAATCCACCCCAGTCTCCAGGAGCTTGTGTAGCATTCCCACTTGTGAACACCACTGGATTAGATGCTGTTCCGTTAACAAATATTTTTCCGCCTTGAGCAACAGCAATGTAAGCACCAGTACCACCAGTGGCCTCTATAACAGTTCCAGCTGGGATAGTTAGACTAGCACCATTACCTACAATAAGTGCTCCAGTCAAGTTGTAAACTATGTTGTCATCTAGAATAATTTCACCGTCAGCAATAGTTCCTTTAAAGTCTGCTGGATTTACAATGAATGTTGAGGATGGTGCATTATCTGATGTTGAACAACCAGTGAATAAGCTAGCAGTTACAGCTAATAGTCCAAATAATTTTACGATTGAATTTTTCATTTTTTTTTAATATGATTTGTAGTTATTTTGTTGGTACAAATTTGCATTTTTTAAATTTGTAAGGTGTTAAGTAATTGTGATTGTTTGATTAATAAAATCCTATCTAACTATTAATTTAATGTTTCGTGTGTTAATAAAATGGGACCAAATATAAAAGAGTAACCACCGGCGACTCTTTTAGAGCAAACGTATTTTAAAATTTTAAAACTGATAGTTTACACCTAAACTTAGTGCAACGCCTCTTTTGTATGACAGTACATTTACATCACCACTATTGTTTTCCTGAACTCTATTAATAGTTGGGTTTAGAAGATTTTTGGCTACTAATCCAAATCCAAGATTCTTATTTAGTTTTACTTTTGTAATAAAATCTAATGTTCCAAACGCTTTGTCTACCTGATTCCCTCTATTGTTTGTACCAATAGAATATACTCTATCTGAAAATTGGCTAAAGGCTATGGTACTTGTTAAGTTGCTTTCTTTATTATTCCATTCTGAAAGGAATGAAATGTCAGCATTTAATAATAAATCAGATGCGCCAGTTAATTTACTTTCCTTGTTGGTAAAGGCAACATTGTAATCTGTTTCTTTAATTACTTTTGCTGAATTTAATTCCTGATTACTATAGAGATAAGAGGCATTTATACCTGCGGAAAGTTTTTTAGCATTTCCTTCACTAAAGTTAAATAGTAATTTTCTGTACTCCACTTCTGCTCCAGCAACATAGCCATAATCACCAGTGTTTACATAAGAAACGTCATTAGTTGAGGAAACGATAGTTACTTCGTTTATTGGATTTAAAATGTATTTTCCAAATGCTGTAATCGAAACAAGTTCTTCGCTTTTTGGGAACAATTCCCATTTGATGTCCACATTATAATCGTCGGACTCATATAAATTTGGATTACCAATTTTAGACTCATTTACTTCTTCATAAATAAATAAAGCTCTTTCTTTAAACTGTGGTAAGGTATAGGTTTTACTGAACCCAAAACGTAAATTTTGCTTTTCGTTCAATTCATATTTTAAAATCAAACTTGGTAAAAAAGCTATTTTATCCAATTCATCACTACCGCCATCAGGATCCAATGAAGTGTTCCATTGCACCTTTTGCAATAAATACTCTCCTCTTAAACCAATTACAGCAGTTACTTTGTTGAACTTGTATTCAGTATTTAAATATCCGCCATTTACAAACAAATCACCTTTGTAAAATTGAGGATTAGTTGCTCCTGCCGCATTTGAATTGCCTCTGAAAGTAGAAATTTCGAAGAAATCATTAGTGTAATTTTGTTGATTGAAAAACAAATCTAAATTATTAATGTCAACTATATCTCCAGAATTGGCATTGCTTGGTTTGAAATTGAATTGTGTTGCTTCAAAATTTCTTTTCTTGATTTTTGCTGAATAGCCTACAGTGAATTTACCTTTAAAATCACCATCTGCATTTTTGTTGAATTTGTAGTCAACAGATAAATTAGTTGCCACTTCTGTTTCATCTAGTTTTTGGAAATACCGGTGATTGTTTGCCGCTGATTGTCCTAAAAGAATATAACCGCCAGCGGGTTGTAAGTTTAAGGTGTTTTGGGTTCTGTCTGGCTGATCTCCTGTAATGGTATTATAGGAAACGCCCCAATTGAATTTTGAACGTGATGATAGTTTGTGATCTCCTAATAATTGGTTAATCCACAAAGTGTTTTTGTCGTATTTGTTTCTGCGGATGAAGCCATTTCCGTCGTCGCCACCATCCACAAAATAACCTGTATATTCTTCTTTGGAAAGTGCTGCTGTATTGATGAATATAGAATTAAAATTGATTTTATTATTGCTATTCATTTTGTAGCCAATATTGACCATTCCTGTAAAATTGGTTGAATAACTCATTGAAGTAAAATCATTAAAATCTTTGTTGGCAACTCCACTTCCGTTGATACTTTTCACGCTGCCATCAGTAATAGAATTGTATTCATTGCTATAACTGGCAGTAGCAAAAAGATTTAATTTTCCTTCCGATCCAATATTGAAATTTTTTCCTCCTGACAATCCGATTGTACCAGCAAACGGATTTTTACTTTCTAGTTGTAAGGTGTTAAATCCGTAGGAAGTTAATGGGTTGTTCGGAATAGTAGTTGTGCTAAATCCAAAGCTATTGTACCCTTTTTGTAGTTTGAAATTATCTTCCGTAACGGAATTCGTGTTGATTTTAGAACCAATGTCGAACTTTAAAAATCCTTTACCTTTATAATCTTTAGAAATAATATCCACGTTTCCTCCAGCAAAATCTCCAAATAATCTAGTAGAATATACTTTGTCAATAGAAACCGATTCTACAATATCTGTTGAGAAAATTTCCAAATTTAAATTTTTCTTCTCAGGATCTTGCGATGGGATAGGCAATCCATTCATTGTAGTAGAGTTGTATCGGTCGCCCAATCCCCTTACAAATATATTCCCAGTACCTTCTTGTTTTGTTATACCAGTTGTTTTTGTTACAGCTGTTGCAACATCACTAACTCCTTTTCTAGACATTTCTTGAGCGCCAATACTTTGTTTGATTTCAACTGCTTTTTTCTGATCTAATAACAACACAGATTCTTTTTCCCTGCTTACGGTGTTTTGAATAACGACATCTTGCAATTGATAATTACCAGATCCAAGCGCCTTGTTTAAAGTGATAGTTTCTCCTGCTTTTACTTCCACTTTTTCCTCGATATTTTCATAACCTAAAAAACTGAATTGAATGGTATAGGTTCCAGCTTCGATACTAATAGAATACTTTCCCATTTCATCAGTTGTTACACCGATGGTTGTTCCCTTAAGTACCACATTGGCAAACGGAAGTGTTTCGTTATTTAAATCTTTATCTGTTAAAGTCCCTGTGATAGTTCCTTTGTTTTGTGCGAAACCAAGAACACTTATAAATAAGAAGGTAATAACTAATTTAATTTTCATTTTTAGGTGTGTTTAAATTTTGGTGCAAAGAAACCACCACAATGTAAAGGCCGTGTTACTCAAAGATTACCTTTTTGTTGGTTAACCATTACCAAATTGTTAACAGATTAAATTACGGTTAACTCCAGTCTCTTTTATCAAATCATTTTGTATTATCTTTACATTTACAGCGACAAATACAATTATGTTCATTATGAAAAAAAAAGACATTAAGATTTTATTAGTAGATGATGAGCAAGATATTCTAGAGATTGTAGGCTATAACCTTTCGCAAGAAGGATATCAAATTGTAACAGCAACCAACGGTAAAGAAGCGATTATCAAAGCTAAAAAAGAATTGCCGCAACTCATTATTATGGATGTAATGATGCCTGAAATGGACGGAATGGAAGCCTGCGAAAACATCAGGAAAATGCCTGAATTGAGTAATGTTATTATCACGTTTTTAACAGCAAGAAGCGAAGACTATTCGCAAGTAGCAGGATTTGATGCTGGCGCCGATGATTATATTACAAAACCAATTAAGCCAAAATTGTTAGTGAGTAAAGTGAAAGCTTTGTTACGCCGTTTAAAAAATGACGAACAAGCATCTGAAACGCTAAATGTGGGCGGAATCGAAATCAATAGAGAAGAATACAAGATTATTAAAGAAGGTAAAGAAATCATCCTGCCTCGTAAAGAATTTGAACTGTTTTACCTTTTGGCATCTAAGCCAGGAAAAGTCTTCAAACGCGAAGAAATTCTTGATAAAGTTTGGGGTAACGAAGTCATCGTTGGTGGAAGAACAATAGATGTTCACATTAGAAAGCTTCGTGAAAAAATTGGAGAAGAATTGTTCAAAACCATTAAAGGAGTTGGCTATAAATTAGAAGTGTAAATGAAAATAAAATTCAAGAAAACCTATACGTTTGCTTTAGTTTCAACAGCATACATCACTCTTTTTTCTACAGGTTTTCTTTCCATTTTATTATGGTTTTTTCACGAATTTTCATTGCTTGTTATACTGCTGTTTGCAGTGTCTATGGCTACATTTTCTTTTTTTGTTATCCAATATCGTGTCGAACGGTTTATTTACCGAAGGGTGAAAAAAATCTACGATGATGTTTCGCTTTTGGAATCTACGTCCTTTAGAAATCAGCCCATAACAACTGATATGGAAACCTTGACCAAACAAGTAAAAAAATTCGCTACCGATAAAAAACTCGAAATTGAAACTTTAAAAGTCCGCGAAGAATACCGAAGAGAATTTCTTGGAAATGTTTCTCACGAACTAAAAACACCATTATTTACCGTCCAAGGCTATCTTTCTACGCTGATTGATGGTGCAATAAACGATAAGAGTGTCCGAAAAAAATACCTTGATAGAGCCGAAAAAGGTGTCGAACGACTAATTTATATCGTCGAAGATTTGGATATGATTTCCAAACTCGAAATGGGTGATGTGAACTTGGAATTGTCCCGATTTGATATTGTAGAATTGGTGCAAAGTGTTTTCGATTTACTCGAAATGACTGCCGACAAAAAGAATATTATCCTGATGTTTGACAGACGCTACAGCCGAGCAGTTAACGTTTTCGCAGATCAACAAAAAATACAGCAGGTACTTTCCAATTTGATAATGAATTCGATAAAATACGGAAAAGAAAACGGCACAACCGAAGTAACCGTAGAAGATTTAGTAGATGATAAAATTATTGTCAGAGTTAGAGATAATGGCGAGGGAATTGAAAAACAAAATATTTCGCGCTTGTTTGAACGCTTTTTCAGAGTGGATAAAAGTGGCGCAAGAAGTCAAGGTGGCTCTGGTCTCGGACTCTCAATCGTAAAGCATATTATTGAAGCACATGGTGAAAAAATCTACATCGAAAGCGAATTCGGTAAAGGCTCAGAGTTTTCATTCACCCTCGAAAAGGATCAATAACTGCTTCCAATGAAGGTCTTTTTTGACTTGCGGCAATCCTTGATATAATTTAACATCTTTCAAATCTTCAATTTTGAAATCTTCTTGCCTCGCATAAGGTGCAAAGCCATTTCTTTTTAATCGTTTAGCCAAATATTCTTGCTCAAATTGCCCCGGTGTGGGAATGAAAAAAGCTTTCTTTTTAAGTTTTGCCAAGTCCATTACCGTGGTATATCCTGAACGGCATAGCACCATTTCACTTTCGTTAAATGCTATCTCTAGCTCTCCAGAAGTCATAAAATTGTAAAAGGTCACATTTTCCGCGATTTCTATTTTTTGTTCTGGTTCGATTACACCCTTTATAAAAATTACTTTCCCGTCAAACAAGCGAATTTCATTTTTAAGTTTTTGTTCCAAATAAGAACGCTGTGGTTCCGGTCCAGAGAGAATGACCATCAAGTCCTGTTTGATGGGTAGTGTCTCTTTTTCTAGTCGGCTGATCGGACCAAGATATCTTAAATTCAACTTGCTTTTTTTTAAATGTCCCAGTTTCCCAGTTAAATTAGGGTGTCCTTCGGCATCTGGAATCCAGCATTCGGTAAATTTTTTGATAAAATGCTGGTGCAGTTTACTTGAAATCCAGGTTGTTTTCCCGGATAAAACAGTCAGCTGGTGTGTGATAAATACACTTGGAATCTTTTTGCTGTAAACTCCTAGTCGATTGTCCGAAATGATTCCATGTAAATTATGTGCTGTAATCCATTTTTTGACGATTTTTTTTTCAGTAAAAATAGCTTCAATCATATTTGGACTATTTTTAATTAGCTTCCATTTAAAATCACCACCATTTTTGGCATATTCAATTTGGTAAGAAGGCAATGTTAAGGCTTGCAAATGCGGAAATTCTTTCTGAAGTATCTGTAACGCCATGCCATCAGAAGCCAAAATAGGCGTAAAGCCATTTTTTTCTAATTCACGAATAATTGGAATACACCGGGTGGCGTGACCTAAACCCCAATTTAAAGGGGCAACCAAAATGTTTCTTGTTGAATTTTTCACTTGGGGAAATTACGGTTTTAACATTGCAAAGTAAAAAAGATTTTCAATAGTTTATATTTCCTTAATTTTACCAAAAAATTAAATTTGTGGGAAGTAAGAATAAATTAAAGCGGTTTAAAGAAAACGAAACATTTGAAAACGTTTTTCAGCCAACAAGGGAAGAAGTTGTAGGCGGTGATTTTCCAGTGAAAGGAAAATGGAATACAGAATTTTTCAAAAATAACAATCCAATTATAGTCGAACTAGGCTGCGGAAAAGGGGAGTATTCAGTTGGCTTGGCCGAACGATATCCTGACAAGAATTTTGTAGGTATTGATATTAAAGGGGCGCGTTTCTGGCGTGGTGCCAAGACTGCAGTTGATGGCGGCATGTTCAATGTTGCTTTTGTTCGAACACAGATCGAATTAATCAATTTTATTTTTGCCGAAAACGAAGTCGACGAAATCTGGATTACTTTCCCAGATCCACAAATCAAATATAAACGCACCAAACACCGAATGACTAATTCAGAATTTCTGCAGTTATATAAAAAAATCCTGAAACCAGACGGCGTTGTCAACCTAAAAACTGACAGCGAATTCATGCACGGATACACTTTAGGATTGTTACATGGCGAAGGACACGACGTTTTATATGCCAATCACAATGTTTACAAAAATGAAGGTGCACCTGAAGTGGTAACAGCCATCCAGACCTTCTACGAAAATCAATATTTGGAAATCAACAAAGCAATTACGTATATTCGTTTTAAAATCAAATAGATGCTTTATTTTTTACCACTTGTTCTTGGTTTTTTTATTGCCTTTCTGGCAGTTATGCCTCCTGGGTTAATAAACATGTCAGCAGCAAGAATAAGTACGCAAGATGGTAAAAATGTAGCCTTAAGTTTTGCAATTGGCGCTGCGGTAATTATTTTTTTCCAGACATTCGTAGCCGTACTTTTCGCTCGTTTTATCAACAACCACCAAGAAATTGTTGCCACGCTTCAAGAAATTGGTATTTTGGTTTTTTCGCTACTCAGTGTTTATTTTTTCTGGATAGCCAAAAAACCAAAGAAAATTAAAACGGGTAAAACCGTAAAAGGTAAATCAAAGCGTTTCTTTATGGGCATGTTATTGTCTACACTAAACTTACTTCCAATCCCGTTTTATGTGTTTGCTAGTATGAGTTTATCCGCAGCGGGTTACTTTAGTTTTGATAGACTTCCCGTTTCTTGTTTTGTAGTTGGAGTGGTTATAGGTTCATTTACCGTTTTTTACATCTACATTGTTGCCTTTAAAAAGATTGAAAAGAAAACTAACTTCCTGATGAAAAATTTTAATACCATCATGGGCTCGGTAACAACTTTTATGGCGGTCGTGACACTTTTTAAACTGCTTTATAAATAATGGAACCCAATTTTTTCGAAAGAGTTTACGCCATTGCACGCCAAATTCCAGAAGGGAAAGTGACTTCTTATGGAGCTATTGCCAAAGCATTGGGAACAGCTCGGTCAGCCCGAATGGTGGGTTGGGCAATGAATGCATCTCACAATATAGAAGATATTCCGGCGCATAGAGTGGTAAACAGAACTGGTTTGTTGTCGGGCAAACATCATTTTGAAGGAACTAATTTAATGCAGCAGTTATTGGAAAGCGAAGGAATTAAAGTAATAGATAACCAGATTGTCGATTTTGAAAAGCATTTTTGGACTCCTGAAGTCGAATAAGCCCCGTTTCAAAAAAAGAAAAAACCGGATAGACTTTAATTATCAAACCATCAAAAACTTTTGCCTTTTCTCTTTTCCCTATTAACTATTTTCAAGTTATCTTTGCAATCTGTATTAAGTCTTAATAAAAGACTGTAAACCGTTAACTGTAAACAGTAAACTCAAAATGAAATTAGATAAGAAAGAAATTCTTTTGGCTTTGGAAACTATTACCATTGCTGGCGAGGGAAAAAATATGGTGGAAAGTGGTGCCGTTAAAAACGTGCTGACTTTTGGTAACGAAGTAATCGTAGATTTATTAATTTCAACACCAGCAATGCACATTAAAAAACGTGCAGAAGACGACATCCGAAAGTTAATTCACGAAAAATTTTCTCCTGATGCTGTTGTCAAAGTGAATATCAAAGTAGAGGCGACTGCAAATCCAAACCAAATCAAAGGAAAAGCCATTCCGGGAATCAGTAATATTATTGCGGTAGCTTCTGGAAAAGGCGGTGTTGGAAAATCAACTGTAACGGCAAATTTAGCTGTGACGTTGGCTAAAATGGGTTTCAAAGTCGGAATCCTTGATGCCGATATTTACGGACCAAGTATGCCAATCATGTTTGATGTTGAAAACGAGAAACCAATTTCGGTTGAGGTGAATGGTAAATCAAAAATGAAACCCGTTGAAAGTTATGAAATCAAAATTCTCTCTATCGGATTCTTCACTTCTCCAAGTCAAGCCGTTATTTGGCGTGGACCAATGGCTTCTAAAGCGTTAAACCAAATGATTTTTGACGCCGATTGGGGATCATTAGACTTTATGTTAATCGATTTACCTCCAGGAACCGGTGATATTCACTTGTCTATTATGCAGTCACTTCCAATAACGGGCGCAGTTGTCGTAAGTACGCCGCAAGCGGTTGCTTTAGCTGATGCCAAAAAAGGAGTTTCAATGTTCATGTCAGACAGTATTAACGTTCCAGTTTTGGGAATTATCGAAAATATGGCGTATTTCACACCAGATGAATTGCCCAATAATAAATATTATATCTTCGGACAAGGTGGAGCCCGAAATCTTGCAGAAGATTTACAAGTGCCCTTTCTCGGAGAAGTTCCTTTAGTTCAAAGCATTCGCGAAGCTGGAGATTACGGTCGTCCTGCAGCTCTGCAAACCGCTTCGGTAATCGAAAAAGTATTTGAAGAAATCACAAGGAATGTAGTACAGGAGACGGTAAGCAGAAATGAAAGTCTCCCGCCTACCGACGCTATCAAAATAACAACAATGGCTGGTTGCTCCGCCGTAAATAAAAAATAGAGGCTAACGCTTTAGACCACTTAGAAGCTTAGACGACATAGAAAAAAACCTAATAATCTGATAATCTAAAATGGCTAAGGAGTCTATAAATCTAAAATATCTAAAATAATGAACATAGAAGAATTGACTTTAAATGTTGAAAAAGCATTGAGTGAAATCAGACCTTTTCTGAATTCAGATGGTGGTGATATCAGCCTAGTTTCTATTGAGGATGAAAAACACGTAAAAGTACGTTTGCAAGGTGCATGTACTTCATGCAGTTTGAGCATCAGCACTATGAAAGCCGGCGTTGAAACTACCATTAAAAAGTATGCTCCACAAATAGAAACCGTAGAGAATATTGCCTAATGTTTTGGGCGTTCCCCCTCGATTAGCAAAATCTACGTTTTACAAACTTGATTTTCTCTATCGGGGTCGGGCTTTCCGCAGTACATGGTACTTGCTGCAATCCCTAACGCAGTGTTTAAATGATAAAAATCATAGAATTTGATAGAAAGTTTCCCAAACTTTGCAGCAAAGAAATTGCTACATTATGCCACACAAAAAAATGATTGAAACAGACATACTAATAATCGGAGCCGGACCAACCGGACTTTTCGCTGTTTTTGAAGCAGGATTATTAAAATTAAAATGCCACTTAATAGATGCTCTTCCACAAATTGGCGGGCAATTATCCGAATTATATCCCAAAAAACCCATTTACGATATTCCGGGCTATCCCGAAGTTTTAGCAGGCGATTTGGTGAACAATTTGATGGAACAAATCAAACAATTTCAACCCGGATTTACCTTAGCAGAAACAGCTGAAACTATCGAAAAACTTGAAGATGGAACTTTCATTGTCACAACAAATAAAGGAACAAAACACCATGCGAAAGCCGTTGCGATTGCCGGTGGTTTAGGAACTTTTGAGCCAAGAAAACCCATTTTAAAAGATTTAGATTTTTACGAGCAACACGACAGAGGTATTGATTATTTTATTAAAGATCCTGAAAAGTATAGAGGAAAAAATGTAGTCATTTCTGGTGGTGGTGATTCGGCTTTGGATTGGAGTATTTTCCTTTCAGAGGTTGCTGCATCAGTTACTTTGGTGCACCGTAGAAATGAATTTCGTGGCGCTTTAGATTCTGTTGAAAAAGTACAGGAATTAAAAAATTCCGGAAAAATAAAATTGATAACTCCAGCTGAAGTAGTTGGTTTCAAAGGGTCAGAACGTATTGAATCGGTTGATATTCAGATTAATGCTGCTCGAATGAATGTGCAGACAGACTATTTCATTCCACTTTTCGGATTGACACCTAAGTTAGGAGCTATTGCCAATTGGGGATTGGAAATTGAAAAAAACGCGATCAAAGTGAACAATGCTTTGGATTACCAAACCAACATTGATGGCATTTACGCCATTGGCGATGTAAATAGTTATCCAGGAAAATTAAAACTGATTTTGTGTGGTTTTCACGAAGCTACTTTAATGTGTCAAAGTGTTTACAATCGAATTAATCCGGGAAAAAAGTATGTCCTGAAATATACAACGGTTTCAGGTGTTGACGGATTTGACGGAACAAGAAAAGAGGCTGAAAAAGCCGTAGTAAAATCGATAGACTAAAATGCCACAAGACATCACTATAAAAATTACAGACCGAATGGGTATAACTCATGAAGTCCAGGCACCAACGGATATGAACATGAACATTATGGAATTAATTCGTGCTTATGAATTAGCTCCAGAAGGAACCGTTGGTATTTGTGGCGGAATGGCCATGTGTGCATCTTGCCAATGCTATGTTTTAAATGATGTTTTAAAATCAGAGCGTAATCCGGACGAGGAAGCCATGCTTTGTGAAGCCTACCATGTAAAAGAAAATAGCCGGTTGGGTTGTCAAATTCCAATTACAGAAGCTATTGACGGACTGGAAATAGAGATTGCACCAGAGCAATAACTAGGAAATTGAGGATTAAGTCTTTTTGATTAATCTACCATTTTAACTCTAGCTTCAGGCTAGATTCTCTGAACAAATTTCAATTTAGTGCTTCTCCAACCCGTTTGTGCGATAATTTTAATCTGAAACGTATCATTTGAATTAAAAAATACTTCCCAATACGGTCTTTCAGCTGAACCGGAAAACGACAGATTTCACAAACGCTTTGGCTTTTAGTATAACTATTACCAAGTGCAAAATACTTTTTTTTTTTTGGGAAGTAATTATGATACTATCACTACTTCAGCGCAGTAAAAAAATAAAACAAATGAAAAATAGTAACCGTTTTATGGTTTTGATTTTATTTTATTATAGGTAGCTTAAATCAATAAGGTTTCAGATTAAATCTCTTTACGCTAATTCTAATTTATTTTCAATTTTTTCTTCAATAGCGTCCCAAAGTCCAATTCGTTTTTCGAGTGCCAAAATTGAAACTTCTTCAACTTCTTTCCATTTGTGTTCGTCCTCCTGACAAAGTTCTGAAATCATCTGCATGGCCATTGGTCCGTGTTCATCAGCATCTAACTCGATGTGTCTTTCGAAGTAATAAATCAGTTTCGACAAATCGGTTTCTGGAAAGTTTTGCTCAAAGTTTTTGAGGATTTCGGTAAACATGTTCGGAATTAAATCTTCTCGTCCAAAAGTAAAAGCCGCTGCAATTTTATGGGACTTTCCTTCTTCGATAACATGGAAAGTGAAGTCTAAAAACGCTTTAATTTTGTAATGTAAATCACTTTGTTTAATCGCAATAAAAATATTTTTAGTATCACTTACCTTTTGCAAAAAGGCTTCTAACGCCGTTGTTTGTGCTCCGCAACTTTGCATCGCTTCTAAATACATTTCAAAATGGCTCAAGCGTTTTCCGTCCAAAGTTAAATCGCTTTCTTCGGCTAAAACAATTTCGTTAATTAAATAACGCGTTTCCGGATTTTGTGTGGCAAACCAAGGCGTAGTAGTGCAAGTCAATCTGCTTTGCAAGGCTTTTAATAGCGACATAAAATCCCAGACGGCATAGACATGATTTTCTAAAAACTGATGCAAATCCTCAATCGTCTTAACTTTTTCATAAAGCGGATGTTGCAATAAGAGTTGTTTGTGTGATTCTATTTTAGTGTTGATCGTAGAAATGTTCATAGCGTTTTTAAAATATACGGTTACTAAATCCAAAAGGATTTTAATTTATGTAAAAGTAAAAATGCTTTTCATTTCTGAAAAGCATTTTGTATCAATTTTATCTATTGTCTAATCTTATTTAAAAGCTGGAATTCCAGTAATATCTGCACCTGTAATTAACAAGTGAATGTCGTGTGTACCTTCATAAGTAATCACCGATTCTAAGTTCATCATATGACGCATAATCGAATATTCGCCAGTAATTCCCATTCCACCGAGCATTTGACGAGCTTCACGAGCAATGTGAATCGCCATGTCAACATTATTTCTCTTCGCCATTGAAATCTGAGCAGTGGTTGCTTTTCCTTCATTTCTTAAAACACCTAAACGCCATGTTAACAATTGCGCTTTGGTAATTTCGGTTATCATTTCTGCCAATTTTTTTTGTTGCAACTGGAAGGAAGCAATCGGTTTGTCGAACTGAATTCTTTCTTTCGCATAACGCAAAGCGGTGTCGTAACAATCCATGGCAGCACCAATAGCGCCCCAAGCGATTCCGTACCGAGCCGAATCTAAACATTGCATCGGTGCGCCTAACCCAGATTTTCCTGGCATCAAGTTTTCTTTTGGGACTTTTACATTGTCAAAAATCAATTCCCCGGTTGATGAAGCACGAAGAGACCATTTGTTGTGCGTTTCTGGAGTTGTAAAACCTTCCATTCCGCGCTCTACAATTAATCCATGAATTCTTCCTGATTCATCTTTTGCCCAAACTACAGCGATGTCTGCAAATGGTGCATTCGAAATCCACATCTTTGCACCATTCAACAAATAATGGTCGCCCATGTCTTTGAAGTTGGTTGTCATTCCGCTTGGATTGGAACCGTGATCTGGCTCCGTTAAACCGAAACAACCCATAAATTCTCCTGTAGATAATTTTGGTAAATATTTTTTACGTTGGTCTTCTGTTCCGAATTTCCAAATAGGATACATTACTAACGAAGATTGAACAGATGAAGTTGAACGAACACCTGAGTCGCCTCTTTCAATTTCCTGCATGATTAAACCATATGAAATTTGATCTAAACCAGCACCCCCATATTCCTCTGGAATGTAAGGTCCAAAACCACCAATTTCACCCAAACCTTTAATGATTTGTTTCGGAAATTCAGCGCGTTGAGCATATTCTTCTATAATTGGAGATACTTCGCGTTTAACCCACGCACGAGCAGAATCACGAACTAATTTGTGTTCTTCGGTAAGCAAATCATCTAATAAATAGTAATCTGGAGCTTGAAATAAGTCTGGTTTCATACTTTTGTCATTGCGAGTTTGCCGAGCAATCTCATTATTTTTTTATTTTACGAAAACGTTTGCAAAGCTAAAGAATCTTAATCAAAATTCCGATGAACAATTGTTATAATTTTTTGAAGCTTAATCCAGCTGTCCACTATATCTTTCACACGCTCAGGTTTTTTTAAAACCTGAGCGTGTGAAAGGATGCCGTTCCCATCTGGGCTAGGGCCGTTGTTGAAAAGGATACTATTTTAGTTTGTCGAATTCTGTTTTCTTTTCCATCAGAAATTCTAAGATAGTGAGCTCATCGTTGCTTTTCATTGCGATTTTGGATTTAGAATCTGCTTCACAATAGTCGATAAATCTGGCAGTTTCTGAGGGTTTTAACTTTAGCGTTTTGGTGTAAAACGATTGATTGAAATTCGCTTTTGAATATTCGCTAAAAGTCACTTCTGTGGTTGAAGTTTTTGGTTTTTTGCTTTTAAATAATTTTCCAATCATCTTTCCAATTTGAACAAAGTCCATTCCGTTAACCATTTCACCCGTGTAAACATCAGTATTCTTTGGACGCGCTTGTTCTTTTTCGATTTTGGTCATTTTAAGATCATTATAGGATACAGTCGCCAATTTTAAGTCTTTAACAAGTTTTATTTCAACTTCATCCAATGCAATGGGTTTTTCAATCAATTTTATAAGAACTGAACCTTTGGCAAAGTCTTCTTTAGTCAAGATGTATTTTTGATCCGCAAAGTTTTCAGACATCAAAATAAGCGCATCACCAACTTTGGCAGTAATATCAAATTCGCCATAAACATTGGTATTGGTAATTTTCTTTGTAATAAAATTTATGACATCAACGTTTTTCTGATAACTGTCTTGATAGGAAACTTTTCCGTGAATCAGTTTTTCTGTTTGGGAATAAGAAATGCAGGAAATCAATAAAAATAAAAGGGAAGTAATTTTAGACATGTGCTTTTAGATAAGTTGTGTTTAGTTATTAAAATTAGACAAAACAACTCACTTAATTGCGAAGGCTTTGTTAAATTTTAATATCATTAGTTATACTATAAAAACTATCTTAGTATTGTTTTTTAAATAAGTATACATGAAGAAGGTTTTCTTTGTTTTTCTTTTTATTTGTTCGCTATCACAAGCGCAGTCTCCTATTTACTTAAAAGATAGAAGTTCGAATATCCCGGTTTCTTATGCCAATATCTGGAAGGAAGATAAAATGTATGCAACCTCAGATTCACTCGGTGTTTTTAAGGTCGATGAGAAACACTTAAATTCCGATTTTAAAATTTCTGCAATTGGCTATAAGACCACTTATTTTAGAATTAAGAATACAGATAAAACAATTTACTTAGAACCGGAAGTTATTCAATTATACGAGGTAAGGGTTGTAAAAAGAACGAATAAGGACATTGTCAAATTAGGAAAAGCAAAAAGAGGCACTAGTTCTTATGCAGTTCAATTTGATGACAAAACGGGAATGTGTGCGAAATATTTCCCAAACCAATCCAATAAAGGGTTTATAAATAAGGTTAAATTTTGCGCTACATCGAGTGCCAAAAATAGAACTGTAAACTTGATTTTTTATTCTGTTAGGGATAATGGAGAGCCTGATAAAATTTTAAATACAGAAAATAATATTATTAGATTAAAAAAAGGAACTCATGTTCTAGAAGTTGATGTTAGTGATTTAGATTTTCCTAAAGAAGGGCTATTTGTAGTCGTACAGCATTTACTTTTAGAACAAAATAAAAATTACGCTAAACCCTATTATTCCAATGCATTTTTCTACGAACCTAGTATTGCTGTTGATTACAGTGATAGATACAGAGATACTTGGTATTTTAAAGAAGGAAAATGGCAAAAAAACAATCGTTTTTCCATTAATGTGGAAATCAGTATTTCTGACTAATTTGATTACATCTTCAAATAAAAATCTTTGGTAAGATTAATATAGTCGTCCGTATATTCATGACGATTGATTTCAATAACCAATTCATCGGCGGTCAAAACAGAAAGTTCATAACGCTTAAAAGCCAACAAACTTCTAACAATTGGAGTCTTATGGGAACCTTTTACGCGCGTAACTTTTACCAGAAAAAGTTCCGCTTCAGCACATAAATCAATAAAGCGTTCTTCTTCTTTAAACGGAATGATTACGGCAAAAATTCCGTTTTCAGACAATAATAAATCAGCAGCTTCAACCAAATCCTCAAAAGGCATTGCGTCAGCAAACCGAGCTAAATCGCGTTGTTCGTTTTCGGTTTTGTAATCTTCGGTGTAAAAGGGAGGATTGGAAATGATAATGTCGTATTCGTCTTCGGGTTCCTCCATAAATTCATCTAATCCTGCATGAAAACAAAATAAGCGATCGCTCCAGGGCGAAATCTCAAAATTATCTACACATTGTTCGTATGCGTTCTCGTCAATTTCAACCGCGTCAATTTGGTCCGCATTCGTTCGTTGTGCCAACATTAGCGCTAAAATTCCAGTTCCGGCGCCAATATCCAACACAGAAAACGGATGATTGTCTATCGGGCACCATGCGCCCAGCAAAACGCCGTCGGTGCCAATTTTCATGGCGCATTGGTCTTGATTAACGGAAAATTGTTTGAATTGAAACATTTTTAATTGATAATTGACAATGGATAATTAATAATGTAAAGAAATAAGGCCATAGCCCTGATAGGAGCGGCATCCTTTTGTGGAGCAGAGCGGAGCAAAAGATATAGCGGAGAGCAGGAAATAGCTCCTAATAATTATCAATTGTTAACTGTTAATTATCAATTAAAGGTACATTTCGACTAAACCTTCCGGCAAATCCATGATGACTTTTTTGTTTTCTCTGTCGATTTTTACTAGGAATTGATCAATCATCGGAATAAGAATTTCGACTTCCCCATTTAAAACTTCAAATAAAGGTTGAGCTGAAGAATCATTTATAGATACAATTTTCCCAAAAATCCCAACGCGTTGGTCTTCTATTTCAAATCCGATCACTTCGTGAAAATAAAATTTGTTACCTGAAAGTTTTGGCAACATATTTAGCGGAAGATAAACATCGCAGTTTAAGATGCTATCGGCTTCTTCTTCGGAATCCACATCTTCGAATTGCACCCGAAGAAAGTCATTTTTGTGTAAGGAACTGTTTTCAATAAAAAATGGAACCAGGTTTTTGTTGAATTCAACAAAAACTGATTCCATATTCTCATATAACTCGGGTTCGTCTGTGTCTAAATAGAGTAAAACTTCCCCTTTGAAACTAAATTTTTTTGCAATCTTACCTAAATAGAAACAATCCTCTTTACGCATAATTGCTCGAAGTATTAAGCTTCTTTTTCTTCGTTAGTTTCTTCAGCAGCCGGAGCTTCTTCAGCAACAACTTCAGCAGCAGGAGCTTCTTCTGTAGCAACTTCAGCAGCAGGAGCTTCTTCTGTAGCAACTTCAGCAACCTCGGGAGTTTCAGTTTCTTCAACTGCAACTTCTTCAGCAACATCTTCTACTTTTGCAGCTTCAACAGCGGCAGCAGCACGTTTTTCATTAGCCACTTTTTCAGCTTTTAAAGCGTTCACTTTAGCAGCTTCCTGTGCTTTTGATAAACCTTCTTTTTTATTGTCTACTTTTCCAGCTTTTTCGTCCAACCATGAAGCTAACTTAGCATCTGCTTGTTCTTGAGTTAAAGCTCCTTTACGAATTCCACCATCAAGGTGGTGTTTCAATAAAGCACCTTTATAAGAAAGAATTGCTTTTGCAGTATCCGTTGGTTGTGCTCCATTGTGTAACCATTGTACCGCTTGGTCAAGGTTTAATTCAATGGTTGCAGGATTGGTATTTGGATTGTAAGTCCCTAATTTTTCAAGGTATCTACCATCTCTTTTTGATCTAGCATCTGCTGCTACGATCCAGTAAAAAGGTTTTTGTTTTTTACCGTGTCTTTGTAATCTAATTTTTACTGAC
>NZ_JAQSDH010000013.1 GCF_029945805.1 Flavobacterium sp. | reverse complement strand
TTCGTTTTTTGATTGATGATTGAAACTCCGGCTGATTACCGGAGTTTTATTTTTTTGCATGGCAAATAAAACTCCAGTCTGTTCGCAAAATTGCTCGTGTTTCCAAAGTTTTATTTTTTAATAAAATGTGGGCGTGCCCCTTCGGGTCAGGCTTTCCGCAGTGCACGGCACTTGCTCCAATCCTTCACGCAACTTAGTGCTAAAATTCAACCCAAACTTTCTTAGCGAACTTTGAAAAATAACTTTGGGTCCCGAAAACTTTCGGGATTGCGGTTAAAAAACTAATTTTGCCGAAACAACACACTACAAAATGAAAAATACACTTATTGCACCATCAATTCTCGCAGCCGATTTTGCCAATCTGCAACGCGATATCGAAATGATTAACAACAGCCAAGCCGATTGGTTTCACATCGATATTATGGATGGCGTTTTTGTTCCAAACATCTCTTTCGGAATGCCCGTTTTAGAAGCAATAACAAAACATGCAAAAAAAACAATCGATGTACATTTAATGATCATTGATCCCGATAGATATATTAAAACTTTCGCAGCTTTAGGAGCCAATATTTTGTCCGTTCACTACGAGGCCTGTACCCATTTACATCGCACTTTACAAGCTATAAAAGCAGAAGGGATGAAAGCGGGAGTCGTTCTGAATCCGCACACCAATATAGATTTACTAGAAGATGTGATTAACGACATTGACATGGTTTGTCTCATGAGCGTTAATCCTGGTTTTGGCGGACAATCATTTATAGAAAATACGTATTCTAAAATTGAAAAACTAAAAGCATTAATCAATCGAAAAGGCGCAGCAACACTTATCGAAATTGATGGCGGCGTTACCGATAAAAATGCGCTCCAGTTGGTTAAAGCTGGTGCCGATATATTAGTTGCTGGAAATTTTGTATTTAAAGCTGAAAATCCAACCCAAACCATCGCCGATTTAAAAAGCCTGACTTCGTTTTAAAGTGAATTTATAAAAAATAATTTGAACATTGTGACTAAAAATATTTTTATATTACTATTGACAATTGGTCTTTTTTCCTGTTCTTCAGAAAACAACCGCGCAGAACCAGCGGATGAGATCCGCGGAGCTGATATGTCGTATCTTCCACTAATTGAAAGCGAAGGAACAATTTACAAACACAATAATGCCCCCGAAGATGCTATCACCACTTTAAAAAATGCTGGCTGTACTACTATTAGAATCCGACTTTGGAAAAATCCTTATGATGGACATTCGGGATTAGCCGAGGTAAAAGCTTTTGCACAAAGAGTTCGTGCGGCTGGAATGAAAGTTTGGTTAACCGTTCATTATTCTGATACTTGGGCTGATCCTGGAAGTCAGACTAAACCTGTTGCTTGGCAAAGTCAGGATTTCAATACACTAAAAACTTCAGTTACTGATTACACCAACGAAATTATGACCGAAATTAATCCAAACATCATCCAAATCGGAAATGAAACAAATGATGGGATGCTTTGGCCAGAAGGTAAATTGTCAACTAACGAAAATCAGTATTTACAACTAGTTTCTGCAGCAATTACAGCTGTTAGAGCAAAATCAAGTACAACCAAAATCATGATGCACTTTGCAGGAATTAATGGGTCTGATTATTATTTTGATAAAATTAAAACAGTAGACTTCGATTATATCGGACTTTCATTCTACCCAATCTGGCACGGGAAAAGTCTGATCGCATTACAAAATACCATGAATACTTTAGGGAATTTATACAACAAAAAAGTAGTGATTGCGGAAACATCCTATCCGTTTACTTTTGGTTATAACGATTACACAAATAATATTATTGGTTTAGATAACCAGTTAATACCAGCATTTCAGGCTACAAATTCAGGTCAAAAAGAATTCATAAGCGCAATAAAAAATACAGTAAAACAAAGTTCACACGGAATTGGATTTTGCTATTGGGGATCGGAATGGGTTGCATTTCGCGGTCCAACTTCTACTAACGGTTCGTCATGGGAAAATCAAGCCCTCTGGGATTTCGCCAATAATTCACTTCCGGCACTGGACGCATTCCATGGTGATGATTAGATGACTTTATTTTCTAATATTTTAACACCCCTTTTCCATATATCAATGCTTGTGATTTAGCATTCGACTCACATTGGTATATAATTTCGGGAAATTACTTTTAAATTCATTCGGCGTTTCAAAATAATGTTCGATGATTACTGAAACGAATTCAAATTCATTGGTGTACGCATAAATCCTGAAATAGTCAGAAGCAATAAGCAGTTGTTTGTTAGGTGGAAAATTCACTTCTTTATAAAGCTGCGTATAATATTTTTTAAAGGTAAGTGCACTAGCATCGTTGTTTTTCATGCTGTGGTGGTGGACTACATGTGAAAATTCGTGAATTCCGAGGTTCAAGTTGTCGTTACTAATTTCGTGTCCTTTTAGAAAATCTTTCCACGAAAAAACCACAGCTTTCATTCGAGGATTGAATTCGCCTTTATAGTATTCCTGACTATGAGTTGAAAGGTATTCTTCAGGATAAAGAATTATTTTATCAAATGAATCAACCAAATAGCGTCTCATACCGAAAGTCAGCATTACATAAGTTGCTGCAATAATTAGTTCCATTTCTTTTGTGACCACAAAATCTTGTCGGGAAATAAATTGATATTTCTCAATAAAAGAGACAACTCTATGGTGAAAGTAGCGTTTCTCTTTATCTGAAAGTCCATGATAAAACTGAAATTTTTGACGCAATACGTATTCTTTTTCAGGACTTAATTTCTTCGGTTTAAAATACAAATGAATATAAAGTGGCTTATTGAAAAGGTAAATGGAAATGTCATCAAAAAAACTCAGAAAAAACATTCCTGAATATAAAAGCGCTGCTAACAGCGGAAGCAGAATAAAAATTAGGACGATATACTCCATGGGCTAAAGATATAAAAAAAGCACATGAGATTCTCGAGTTGTTGGAGTAACGAAAGAATCTTCGGCTTTAAGGATCTTGATGGTGCCCTCGAAGGATTCTATAGTGTCATCGTTGATGGCTTAACCAACTTACCAAACGAAGAAACCAAGATTGAATTACTCAATGAAACCATGAACCTTCAGTATAAAAGGGAAATGAATATCTCCAGCGTTAAAATGAAGATAAGCTATAACAATGGCGAAGAAGGTGGCACAACTGTATGGTTAAGCAAAAAGATTATTGAAAAATTATTAGGGAAATTATAAATTTATGGATGTACAAATTAAAAAAACGAAAGAACTGTTGAGCTTTAAATTGATTATAAAATATTCAAAACTTATTCTTTAATAATTTTCTTTATTACAATTCCTTTATCGGTAATTAGTTTCAATAAATACATACCTGTTTGTAGATTAGAAACTGTAATCTGTGAGTCAACTACCAAATCTTTCTTAATCAAGCGCCCATTCAAATCTAAAATTTCTGCGCTGTTTATTTGAGCGCTAGAAGTATTAGAAATGAAAGCGAAATTTTTTAATGGATTGGGATGAACTGAAATACTTGCCTGCAAATTATTTTCTTGTATTGACAAAGTATTTTCATTTATTAAAAATGGTATGTCTTGAGGAAAATCAGGTGCTGTTGCAGGATTACCTAAATCTACTACAGTGCCCCAAGTTGAAGTTGAAACTGTTAGTTGTTTTGCGTTTGCTGCTGCTGCACCTCTAGACCCTAAAACAGTTACCGCAGGAAAAAAGATACTAGCATCATTGGCAGCATGTACTTGAAAAACCAACCAATAAACACCTGGTCCGAGCGAAGTTGTTATGTTTCCTCTAATTTTCCATACTTTTCTCGTAGTTCCTACTGGTGATGGTGTAGGAATTAATGTGTTTGAAGTTCTGTATACAAAAGCCTCTCCACTGTTTGCAATATCGTAAATATTTGTTATCATGTCGCCTGCCACTAAAGTTCCTCCCGTAGCAGGGTCTCCACTAAATATTTGAACTCTAAGAACGTCAACTGGCGGAATCGTTCCAGTGTAACCGGTTTGATAACAATAAAAAGAAAAGTCAGTAATATCCCAAGATGCACCGGATGGAACCGTAAAATCGTCTGCTAATCTAAAATTTGTTGTTGCAGCAGTATTAAAAAAACCGGAAATGCCTATAGTTGAATTGGCTTCTAAAGTATTTGCAAAATTTGATGGGACTTCACTCCAGGAATAGTTAACCGGTGCAATTGTTCCATTAGTCGCCGTTGTGCCGGTAGAAATAGCACCATTTGAATAAAGTTGCGCTGTTGATGTTTGAACAACAAATAAGGTAAGTAAAAAAAATAAAAATCTAAGAGTGTATTTATTATTCATAATTTATATATAATTGATCTACGCAAATGTAGAAGAAATTGAAATTGCATATTAAAGAAATAGACGAATCGTATATTAACTGTAGACGAATAGAACTTCTATGAGGTTTAAAAGACATAGAATATGAAAATACTCCGTTTACCAAAGGGAAACTCATCTTAAAAACAAAGAATTATGTACAACATTCTAAGCTATTCCTTCATCCTCTTTTTATTAACAACTCTATAGGGATTTTTATTGATCGAGAGCAAAAATTAGTTTGAAATAAAAAGACCTTAAAGCGCCTTTTTAACGAATTTAACATGCATTTTAAAATGAAATCCGAAGGGATTCTTGCTATGCAAATTCCCTCAAAGCTCCGTTCTGAAAATCAAAAAAATAATCCAGCAAGCTTGGCCATTTTTTTGACCGTTTTTATTTATTTGTGACCCCGGCAGGGTTGACTTCGTCCTAGCTGACAAAGCTCCGCTTTGAAAGAAGAGAAGGAA
>NZ_JAQSDH010000012.1 GCF_029945805.1 Flavobacterium sp. | reverse complement strand
TGATAGAGCCTAAACTCAGGATCACGAAGTACTCCTGCCACGAAATAAAAAATACCCACAGTTTGCAAAACTGTTAGCAATAGAAGTAGTCTACATTCCCGCAAAGTAGGAAATACGCAAAGTTTTAAACAGAGATATCACGGCTTGTTACAGAATTTGAAAATGTACACTATTAGTGAAACCATTATTAAATATAAATATTTAAAGAAACGGTGCAGCGGCAGAGATCAAATTCTAATCATAAGTATTTGATAGCAATGATTTAAAATCCTTGCTATCAAATTAATTTAAAATGGGCTTCTGTCTTAAGTCTTCAATTACTTAACATAGTTTGGAGATTCACATTTTTGCCAATATTCCACTATTATCTTCATCGTACTTTTTAAATCCTGAAAACTCATCGGCTTGACAAAAAAACCTTGAATCGACTTTGAGTACGCATCAACAACAGCTTCCTGGGCAGCATTTGTTGTAAAAAATAAATACGGAATAGTTTTTATTCTAATGTTTTCATTTTCATGAATTTGCTTTCTCAATTCAATACCATTCAGTTTTGGCATATTAATATCAGAAAAGACTATAAAGGGCTCAGAGGTCTCCGCCGTCAAATAGACAAGTGCTTCTTGGCCATCGTTAAAAAAAAGAATTTCATTTTTATAATTTAGTTCTTTAAATACTTCACTAAACATCTCTTGATCATCAATGTCATCTTCCACTATAACAATTGCTCCGTTCTTATTCATTCTTATTTTTTTAAGTTTATTTGCAAATGTACACTTTAAGTGTAGCATTTAGTAATTATAAAAGGTTATAGGGATTTACTTTCTCGCTGAGGTGCGAAGTTTTAAACACAGATTAGCACAGATTATATAAAATGTACACTTTTAGTGTATCAGTTATTCAATTTGAAACTTTATTGAAATTGGTAAATGTAAATTTCACATAGTCTTTTGATCTACTTTTTGCTTTATGAACGCTAATTACTAAGTATTTAAGTTAGTAGTGTCAAATAAGTTGCCGAACTTTTTGCTGTGTACAAAATTATAAATTTGCCCAATCGTTTTTGCTTAAGTATATGTGACCATAAAAAGTCGCCCCATGAACGGAAAAACCGTTTTCGCGAAAGGTGTAGGTAATGTCTTTTTGAAAACTTGGGTTTACTGTAAATTGCTTTACTAAAATGAGCACAATCAAGCTTGGTGCCAATAACTGAAATGTTCCACATAGTATTTCAAATAGCGGAGTTATGGTGTACCAGTTCATAACGTTCCAATAGTCAAGAAAGATGGTGATGGCATAATACAGCCCTAAAAGTGTTGCCAGAATAAAAGCTGGCTATTTGTAGCGCCCTACAAACATGATTTTTGCATACGCTGTGGTGCTTAAGCACGTAGTAATTTTAAAGTCTTCCATAGTTTGTTTTACCGAAGATAGTAGGAATTTAAGTTTTTAATTGGTGAGAGGTAGAATTGTTTGCCTGTTTGTGCGCACCGATTGCAAATCCGCACTATTAGAGTAGGGACAAATTCCTTGTAATAGGGGTTCGCGCGGGAACCGGGTGATTGAGCTTACCCAAATAAACGCCTCCTGTCGGTAACATTGTATTTACGATTTAAAATGTTCCAACTACGCTAATCAAAGTTTTGTTGAGTAACAAAATTAAAACAACAATGGAAAGAAATAGTGGTTCAACTTTATATACTTATGTTGAAGGTATTTTCTTTTCAATAACCGAAACTGATTTTTGAAGCAGAACAGAGTTCGGAATTGTTATTATCTCACCACTTTCAGTTTTAACGTGAACAAAAAAATAGGTCAAATCAGAGACTTCTCCCTCAAATGGGTAATCTCGATCTAAAACTTTTATCGTATCTCCAATTTTTAAAGGATGATTAAAAAACAATAATAGACTTGAAGTAATATTGGAAAGTAATGACCACTGAGCAAAAAACGCTATTCCTAATGCGGTTAAAATAGTTCCTACAAAAACAGCTATTTCATTTTGTTTAAGACCCCAAATTGCAGAAAATAAAATTAGGGCAGTTAGAAAAGACAAAAGGTGTGCAGCTTTGATTATCATTTTTCTTCTGCCACGCTCCAAATGGGTTTGTTTTAGTTTGTTATTGACAAATATTTTTGTTAAGAAATGAGTAATTACGTAGCCGGCCAAAACTACAATTGTCTCAATGATTTGAATTTTATAGGTATCCATTAGCTATTTTTTTTATTTACTTTCTCTCTATCTAATCCAATTCTATTTACAGTCTCATAGAGTAAAGTAGCGTTTACTACTAAACGGTCAAGCTCTTGGTCAAAAAAGTTTTCTGTATGTTCGTTCCATTTTTTAGGTGAATTGTCAAGCGCTCTAAAACTTTTTGAAAGGGTGGTAATATATTCCTTTTTTTGTGGGGCATCATTTATAAAAATGGGTGGATATAAATCATACATCAACATCCAATTTTTTGCAATTCTTGTTACTCGACCATTTCCGTCTGCAAATGGATGTATTCTAATTAATTCATGATGAAAATAAATAGCTTTAACAATTGGGTTTGTTATGAATTGCATTTGATAAAATAGTTCTGAAACTAATTGAGGAACAACGTCTTTGTCAGGACAAATATGTGCTCCTATCTGAACTAATGTTTGTCTGTATTTATTTGGGTGAATGGCATTAGTTTCGGGCGAAACTAAGCGGAGAAGTTGAAATAACTGAAGTTCCTTTTCAAAATTATTGTGCAGTATTATTTCTTCAATTACAAAGTCAAGTGATACTTTTAAGTTTTTTTGATATTCTTCCGCTTCCTCCTCGTTTTGCGCTTCCATTTGTGCATTTTTCAAACTTAGAAGTTCTTGAAGCTCTTGAACACTGGTCAAGTAAGTGTCTAAAAGGTCGCCATCTAAATGATGTCGGCTATAAATTATGAGCCTTTAAATCGACTTTACTAGATGGTCAATTTTGTTTATTTTGGTTTGATTTACTTTTATTTCATCTACTGGTAATAATTCCATTTCGTCTCTAAATTTATAATGATCTTGGGTCGTCCGCTACACTTACCCAAGCTACCGAGCCAATACTTTTGCGTGGCAACTGTTTTATTTATATCTACGTCTCGATTACCCGCGAATCCCTTCTCGTGCTAATATAATTTAAAATACTGAAAGACACAAACCGCATCACGTAAACCTTTTTCTCCCGCATAATCTGATGCACTGCTCTATATAATCTTCGGCTCTAAAAACTATACCTTCTTCAACTGGATTATTATGTATGTAATCAATTTTTTGTTGGATTACTCCACAATTCAATAGGGTTATTATCATGACGCCAAAATTGATAGTTTGTTGTATTTGAGCTTTTTTCTGTTTCTTTTTAAAAAAACTCGAGTAAAAATTCTTTTCTGCTCTTTTTTGAATTTTCTTTTATGGCTTTTATAATCCTTGAACTGGTAAATCGTTTAAAATCAACAAATAAACGTTCAGGTTTTGAATTTTAAATACTGCTAAAAAGTAAATATACGTGATTGGTCATTATGCACCAAGAATGAATTTCCATTCCTTTTTTTTTCTGGCAAAACGCACTACTCTCCACTAGTAAATCTTTGTATTCGTTTCATGTAAAGACTCCTAACCAACCTACCACTGCAAAACTCACAAAGTAAAGCCCCTCAGGATTATGAAATTTATAATTTCTACTCATTATTCTCGTTTAATAAAATAAGCAAAACGTTTTTGGTTCTAATTTATTTTTATTTTAAGGATTATTTTGTTTAGTAGTACCACGCGAAAGGATTCGCGCGGGAGCGGGTTATACTTATTTTGAAAGCAGTAAACCAAAAAAGTTTTTTACGCAAAAAACCAATTGCAAACAATAGTAATAGTTAAACTTGTTCGCAAGAAGCTATGCTTAAATCTAAAATTAGATAAAAGAATTATACTTTTTTCTTGATATCCCCTTTGTTGTCTATATTTGGATAATTCTCTTCTCTTTGTTTTTTGTTCGAGTAGATAATATTCCAAAACATTAAAAACAAATAAATTAAAAAAATTACAGCCCCAACGATAAAAAAACTTATACTCATGGATTTCTTCTTTGACGGATTGCTATTGCGAATAATAATATTGTACCTGGCCAATGAGCAGAATATAAAGCTTCATCTCTATGACCAAGAAGTCCCAATGAAATCGAATATAACATACAAACGAATGCTAGGATTATTGGGTAGTATTTTAAAATAAATAATTTCATAAAAAATAAATTTGATTTGAAGTAAATGTATAATAAATAAGTTTAATATTAATTTTTCAGTTAAGATAATATTGAAAATCTTTTTTTTGTCAGTATTTCTGAAATTAGGTTAACTCCTGCGCAAAACCGAAGTTATGCACTAATTTTTTTACACATGCTACTTTTTATTAGTACCAGATAGCGCAGATTTGCAAATCCGCGCTATCGGCTAGTTTATTTTTAACGCAGATGCTTTCAATAACTTTACGGTCTGATTTATTTTCCGCTTTGGATGTTTTTATAATACTCAAACCACTTAAAAGTAATTTACCACCTTTAATAGCAGTTTGTAAATCAGATTGTGCAAAAGAAAACACTGTAGAAAATATAAGTAAAGATGATAAATAAATCAATTTTGCATTAAAAATGATTTTGTTTTTCACTTATGTCATAATTATCTAGAGATAGAATTATGTAATCAAAATAAGGATTGTTCTTTAATTCTTTTACAACACTATTGATTTTGCTTTTTGATAAGCCACCTAATTTGTATGAATATAAAAAAATTATTGTGCACTTTGATTTGTCAAACTGCAATAACTTAACTACAGGTAGGTCAGTTTGATTAAATTTTACTAACTCACTCGAATTATTAATACACATATTGTAAAGATTTTTTATTTGACCCGAGCAGCTTTTAATTTGTAACTGGTCAGCTTTTACAAAATAATTTTCACATGCTATTCCGTAATATGTAGTTAGCTTATCCTTGATTACTTGACTTAACAAAATTTCAAAATTTTCGTTATCTAGAACAATTATTTTTTCGCTAGAGATACCAGTTTTATCATTAATAAATTTAAAGTAATTTTCAGTCGATTCAAATTGTTTTTTTGTGTTTACATTTTCGCTAATAGACATTATAGGCTTGCAAGATGTAAAGACAAATAGAATCAATAACGATAATTGAAATTTCATTGTTCTATCTCAAGTTTACAGTTACGGTTATCTCTCGGTCAGTAAACTTTGGTGCGTATTCACCTTTTGCAATTACAAAGTCTTTAGTAAGTTTATAATCGTTGTCAAAACCGAAATTACTAAAATCCTCTTCTTTAAAGTGAGGTAAACTTTTAATTTCAATTGGAAAACGCAATAGTGCTGTGTTACCATCATTAGATATTTCTACTAAAACAGTAGCAGAATCTTTTACGGGATTATAACTAGCTAGTCTTCTATTATCTACACACTCTATGATCCACTCACCATCAGAACAAATTGAAAAACGTCTTGTGCAACCTGCGGAGGCTCTGTGAAATCTTAATGTGTTAAATTCAAATGATATAGTTGCATGTTGTCCCGGACCACAAACAACATCTGATAAACTTGGTTTTTGCGCATTTGCATTAATTGACATAAATAAGGTGGTAATTAAACCGAATACTAATTTTTTCATAAATTTGTAAATAATTTTATTATTGTTTGCAGTCCTTCTTTTGTCTTCGAAAACATTAAAAAGTTTGGGCTGCATTTTTTTTGGTTGGTTTAGTCGTAATTTCATTTAATAACAAACCTTTAAAATAAATGAAACTTCATTAAATGTCACTTTGAGATGGTAAGTCTCTTTTTACCTTATTTGAATTTATATTTTGTAAATATAAATTTATATATAAATCAATAAGTACAATAAAAGTGTACATTTTAAATTTTATTTCAATTAGCTATCTTTCCACAACGATAGCGCGCATTTGCAATCCGTGCCCGCCATAAAATATAAAAAACTACAACAGTGATTGTTTCAATGATTAAAAAAAAAGACACCCCTCTCAGGATGCCTCTTTAACAATGTGGGAAATCAGGGTTACGCTACACGTTCAGCCGAAGCATCAACTTCAAGCACAGCAGTAAAATCCGTTCGTTCCGTAGCCGTTACAGCCACAACCGTTCTAACCTCAGTATAGCCAGGTTTGCTAATCAGTACCGCATACATACCACTGGCAAGATCTTTCACTTCAAAACCGCCGTTCTCAGTAGTTTTTCTTGCAATGTTCGTACCTTCAATGGTTATGTTCGCTTTTACAACCGGCATACCTTCAGCATTCGTAATGGCACCACGAAGCGAAACCGTTCTATAGCCCGGACGAATAATCTTGCGACTATAAAGATACGTCTTATAAAAATCAGCATCAGAAAACTGCACCATCGTTACCAGTGCATCCATCGTGCTCAGTACCGCGTCACTAGCCTTAAACAAAGTACGCATCGTGCTCGTAGCATGCTTTTGCTCTACAATACCCGCTCTTGGTTTCGGAATATAGGCAACATATTCGTCAATACTTTTCTCAAGGTCAGTAAGCAGTACTGCCGTTACACCATAATCTGCCAATTGCAGCAGCAGCTCCGTGCCCTTACCGTGAATATACTGGCAAATATCAGCACATACAGTATCAGGCCTTTTATTAAGGTTGCTCATACGCTGGTTCATTTCCTCACGCAGCACCATATCATCAGTGTTAATAGCAAAGGCTCTTATGCGGGTGGCAACATCTACAGCCAAGCGCGTCATTACCAATTTTAGGGTGTCTTTCACCATCCTAAGCCCCACACGATTGGTGGTCTGCCTCTCGCTTTCAGCTCTGATAAGCGCTACGGTAGTAGTAAATAGTACGAGCTTAGTATCAAACTCGGGTAGGGTGGCTAAGGTAGCCGCCGGTACAGTTGCTAAGTAATCTTCAACAACATAGTACATGGAGCGTTTGCGCTCTTGTAATTGATTCATAATTAATAGATTAAAAGTTTAACAATAGATTTGGGGTCGACCATCGTTACAAATCTAAAGAAACATTTTCTTACGAAACAAGTAAAAAATGACAGAAAATACACTTTTATTATTTTCTTACTAAAATTAAGTTTTTAATAAGAATAATACAACAAATGTATTTCATAACCTACTGATTTTAAATTATATTCATTATTTTGTAAGATTTACTGAAGCCTAAAATTGCAATAAAGGACTTGTTAAAAAATTACGCGGTGCATTTTCGACTAAAAAACGTCGTAAAAAACCTAAAGTGCTCAAAATGAGATTAAAATTTAGATGCAGTAAGGTCTTTATTTAACATTAAGGATTACGATCACTTTTAGGGCTGCAAATTTTCGCGCGAAGAAACAAAGGCGCGAAGTTTTTAAACACAGTTTTGATAGTTTTTATAAAAGGTACACTTTTAGTGTATTTGGTATTGAATGCTAAACTTTATAAAACCACTTGAAGTGATTCGGGTGGTAGTGGGGAAACGTGAACAAAATTCGAAATTGCGAGAAATGGCTGTTATTGGTTGGACTATAAAGATTAAATATTAATTACTATATTTACTACTTATTAAGTATTTTTTTTAAATTAATATGTTTAAATTCTACTCTAAGGAAGAAATTTCTGATTTGCTTAACGTTGACGGAGAAGAATTTCATCGTGAAATAAAAAAAATTATTAAAGCTGATTTTAAAGCTGAATTAAAAAGAATAAATGTTACAAATCCTGACATACTTTTAGACGATAAATATAAAATGAGATTAGCTGATCCAAGAGATCATAATAATTTTTATGACACAGATTTAGAAATACATGAATATTTAGAATAATGGAAACAACTTATATAGATATTGTATTTGAGGGTAAGAAATTCTCGCCAAAACTCTTAAAAGAAATGACTCAACTTAATATTGAGTCGTTGGTAGAGTATGGAGAAATTTCTAAACGCGGACGTTTTAAAAATACTCCATCACCATATGGTTTAGGGCTTTTAAAACTAAATAATATTGAAGAAATGAATATTGACAAGAGTTTAAATATGATTGTTGATAATTTACTTTCTAAAAAATCTATTCTCAATAAATGCGGAGTTGAGGAAATTACTTTAGATTTAGAAAGTTTTTCCCAAAATGAAATAGAATACAAAATAAGTAGAGAAATCATAAAGAAAATTTCAAATTTGAACGCAAGTATTGAAATTTCTTCTATTCCAAATCTTAGAAAAGTTAAAATAGAACACTTATTTCATAAACATAATAATAAAATTTATTCCTTTTATGTGGATGAAATTTACAGGTCAATGATTAATGATTCAAATTTCTTAAGTAATTTTAGTAATGTAAAACGAAACAGATTAGATTTTATTTTTAAAAATAGAATTAATGAAGTGATGTATTTAGAAATAGATATTTCGCATGCAGAATTGACTTCTAAAATTATAATCTTTGTATTAAAATATTCCGAAGATTCAAATGTTCCTGAGTCTGAAATTCCTAGTTTCAAGAGAGTACTATCTGAATAAAAGTTTTTTAGTCTTTCCACTAAAGTTGCGACTCATCTCGTCAGTTGCGAAGTTCGGAACGAATAATTTTCCACTAAGATAATATTTCTTGCGAAACGTAAGCGTGAATTTACCACAAAATTCGCAATTGCGGGAATCGGCTTTTATAAGCAGGTTTATTCAAAATTCAAAGTTATTTAACTGCTCTTGATATACCTTTTTTAAAGAAATGTCGTAAATTTTTCCGGAAAGATAATCTTCTGGATCAATATCCCCGCCATTAGAATTTACTGTCTTTGCAGCTGATTGTAAAACTTGTTTTTTATAATTTGGATTATTTTTAAATGCTTCAAAATTTAATTCAAAAACTCTTTTAGAGTCCATGTAAAAGAATTTTTTTGAGCCTTCTTCTTCTAAACGAAAGTGTGCTTTGATAAAATTTCCACTTTCTAGTAACGCTTCAAAAATTATCCTAAAATCTCCCATTATTTCGCCAACTGTGACTTCTTTACTAGCGGAAAAATAACCTGAATAAGGCGATTTTTTTCTTTGGTCTACACCTTTGTACATCATTCTTCCGAAGCAAGTAGCCATTGTAATGTATAAATTGTTTTTAGAAATAATATTAATTTCACGTAATAAATCGACCATTTCTTCCCATAAAACCAGGCTGTTATCAGCTAAAATTAAACCAGTTAGATTTTCCGCACCATGCATTTCAAAATGAATCAATATTCCACCAACCTGATATGGTGCGTTAACTATATAGAATTTTAGGATTTCCAGGAAATGATTTTTGGTTTGAATATCATGAAATGCATAATTCATCTTTATTTTTTCAACTTGCCTATATTTTATATAAGGAGCGATTAAATCTTCATATATTTCTTTTCCAGTTGGTTTTTCGTTACCATTTAAACTTTGAATTATAATTATGTTTCGAATATCTCCAACCATAGTTCTCTTTGTTTCGATTCGTCCTAAACTTGCTTACAGCGTCCAGATAGCGCGGATTTGCAATCCGTGCCCAGAACAATAATTAAAACTAATACAATTGTATAAAAGTATTTTGGAGATTATTTTATTAATTAAGGCGAAACATTAATGTACGACTTTTTTGTTGATATCTTTTGCGGGCAAGGATTACAAATGCGCACTATCCGGGTAGTATAATACCATTTATTGAATTTTTTTCAATTCGCTATCTAAAAACAATTCAACAGAATGTCTATTTCTAAGTTTTGGATCAGATTTTAATTTTTCACCTAAATTTTTAAGAATTTGTTTTATTCTAACCGTTGGCTTGTCCTGAAACTCCTTAATTTTTTGTCTTACTGTTTCAGATACTTCTTTCGGCATGTGATAGCTTAAATTAACACCAAGCATTGTAGGGAATATTTCACTATAGGCATTTTTTACATCATTGGTTGTTGGTTTAAGAGCTATATAATTATAAATGAAATCGGGGCGAATATAACAACTAATAGGGTACTTTTTTCCTAATACTTCTTCTACAGCCCAAAATGTACTGGTATCTTTTGACAGCCACCAAGTTTTGTACCCAAAAATACCCGAATCAGATGATTCATTGTTTTTATTTCTCAAATGATAAATAGCCAAAATCATTTCTGCATCACTTTCTGCTTTTGGTCTGATTTTTTTTTCTTCTAGCTTGCTAGTAAGTTTTTCTTTTTCATCTGGATCTATTTTTATATCCCAAGATTCATTAGAAATATATATAATATTGAAAACATCTTTTAAGTAAATTATTAATTCATCTTTAAGAAATTTTAGATTTGGATCAACAAAATTGTTAAGAAAGTCATCAAATGTCTTTACAAAATGTCTTTTTTTAGCATAAAAATATGCTCTTATTAATACCTCATCGATAAAAAGTAATTCATAATCATCAAATAGATAATATTCTTCATTATCTTTAAAGTCCTTGTAATAAACGTTGTTAATTTTTTGAAAATGGGAAACTAATTCGTCTAATAGCGACTCGTTTATGTACATTTTTATTCCAGATTCACTTGCTTTCTTTAATAAATTCCAGTGTCTTTTATTGCTTTCATCGAGATAATGTTCAGAAAGTGCGGGAACAATTATTGAATTATCAACAAAGACATTTAATTTTGATGCTAATGTTTCAAAATATGTTGATATTTTTGGTTCCCATTTTAGCATAAACATCATTAAATATGTGTTAGATAGACTTTTTAAAAATCTATGTTGCTCTTCAGTACCATTGTATATTATCTCTCTTATTGATAGATGAATTGCTGTTTTTACTTTTTCCTTATTTTTTAGAACAACAGAACTTGAATCTACAACATTTCCTATAACAGTTGCCAAATCTTGTTCAATGTTAGATTTGTTATCGCCATATAAAACAAAATTTGAAAATTCTAATCCTTGCTTTTCGTAGATTTTATTAAAAATATCTGTTATCAGTTTTTGAATATCTTTGACATTAATGCTTAAATCACTGAAAAATTTTTGTATTTGTTTTTTTGTTTGTTCAAAAAACGTATTTAATAATATCTCGTCTTTTATATTTCTTTCTTCAATAACTATCCTTGTCTCGAAAGGTAAGCAATATCCATCTTTCGAAGTGTGATATTTTATTTTTCTTGGTTTTGTTGAGAGTAAAATTAACCGTTCATCGATTTTACTTTCTAATAATTGAGGATCAAATTTTATATATTTTTTTATAGCTAATTTTATTTCATCTTTATTCATTAATATTTCTTTATCTGGATCTGTTCCTTCTAAAGCATAAATGATCAATGTGTCGGTTAACAAATCATCAAGTTTAAAGTCATCAGTTTTGGAATCAAATTGTTGACTTAAAAAAACATATAATCTCGAATCACTATCTAAGTTAGCAATAACTTGTGATTTACCAGGTTTTGAAAACTCGTGAAGATAAGTATCAACGTATGAATGATAAGCTCTTATACTACTTTCATTGTTGTTAGAATTTGAAACAAACCATCGAATATCAAAAATTCTAACTTGAACCATATATTTTTCATATAATGTTTCAATTAGCGTATCTGTGTTATTTAATTTTCTGTTAGTTACATAATAAATTGCATCAAACTCAATTTTGTTTTTTTGCAATTTTAAAATAGTATCCTCTATTTTATCTGAATAAGTTAATTGAGTTGAGAGTTGATAAATAATTTTTTCTTTGCCTTTTCTATGAAAAATATGTTGATAACCGTCAACACCCTTATCTTTAGTTCCAGCTACAGGAATAAATTCATATCCAAGTGTTGAACTTAAAAAACTAACCGCAAAATTTTCAAAAATAAAACCATCGTCTATTTTTTGGATTGCATACTCAAAAGCTTCTTTGTCTATATTCATATTTTTTTTTTAATGTTAAAGCTAAAGTTTCATAGCATCAAGAAATAGTGAACTTCGGAACAGCATATTTTCCACTAAGATAAATATTCCTGGGAAATGTGAACATGAACTTACAACAAAATTCGCAATTGCGAGAAACAGCTGTTAGCAGCAGTACTTTGTCTTAAACTTTGGTCTTAACATTCAAAAAACTTTGATTTTTATTATCATTTGTAAAACCAAATTTCACAAAAACTTCACCATCAGAATTTGTGGTCAAACATTTTCTTAATTCTTTATTTCCTTTTCCGTTAGTAACGTTCCAACCTCTACTTTTTTGTGAATATCTTCCATTTGCGCTCGTTTCACAAAAACGCCCGTCAGAAACAATTGTTATTCTTGGATTTACTAAATCTATAAATTCAGCAAAATACCCTGATTCTCGCCCGTGATGTGGTGCTAATAATATATCCGCATTTTTTATAGCCTCCTTAAATTTATCGTCTTGTAATAATTCTTCAAACGAACATTTTTCATTATCCCCTGGCACTACTACTTTAATACTGGCATATTCAAATACAGAAATTATACTATGATTATTAAAATTTTTGTGATCACAAGTTACAGGATTAAAAGCTGTAATTTTTAGTCCTCCAAAATTTGTAGGATTCCTTACGTTATTTACACTTTCTGTTAAAACAGGTTCAGAATAGCGATTATTGATTTCACAGTATTTTTCAAATTTTGGCTTATCACTATTACGAATCGTTATTACATCTTTTTCTTCCTGCATTACTTCGGAATTTGTAATTTGTTTGGGTCTCATTAGAACTTTTGGACTTAATGCGTCAAAATTTAATATGTCATCAATATGATCTAAATGTGGGTGCGTTATAATTACATAATCTAATTGTTGTATTTTATATACATTTTTCAAGTGTAACAACGGACTAAATGATTCATTGTTATCATCATATGAACCAATACCTAAATCGACAACTATATGTCGATTATTTGGACTTTTAATATAGGTTGCATGCCCATGTTGTACGTCCCAAAATACCATTTCTACATTTCCGCTCATAATTGTAAAGTTAAAAATTGTTCGTATAAAACTTTTGAATAATAATGCCCAAATCTTTTCATAATTGCTTTACTCAGAATAATTGGCAGTGAATAAATTAAAAGCAAAATTATTCCAGAATTTAATAAAATTGTTTCATTTCTCAAAAAAGCAAAAATTATTATATTAATACTACAAACTACTGCTAACAATGCTCCTCCAAGCAAATTTCTAAAAAATCCATATTCGATATTATGTTGAAACAACAGCTTATTACTTCGTAAAGAATTTCTAATTTGGGAAACTGCCATAGCTATCTTATTTCTGGAAGCTAATTCATTAGAACTCTCTTGATGTTCATTCATAAGTTCAATTCCATAAAGAACATTTATTTTAGCCCGAATCTTAGTTTTAATTTCATTATCAAAGAAATTGTCACTCCATAATAATTGATTGGTTGTAGGCATATTTATTTCCTCTTTAAAATATATTCTTTGAAATACCTCCTTTGAAATGATTCTATTAATTTGGACAGAAAGAAATAAAAATGCAGTTGATAAACCTAGACCTGCTAAAATTGGTAAAACTTCAAAAATTTTTTCGAATGATTTGTAATAATATGTCGAAAACAAGTAATTGACTAACAACAAAAGAGGAATTGCCGTCAGAATTGTTGGAAATAATCTTGCTCTTATAAAATATGTGTTTAACATTGTTGTAAATTAACGGATTAGTTCTGGTCCCCCGCTACCGCGCGAATCCTTTCGCGTGGCAACTGTGTTATTTAGTATCTTCTCCCAAATATATCCAAATCCCCCTACAATCAACAACCAAACTCTTACAAATCGTCAAACAGTTAAAAATTCCGCTAAAGTGAGGTAAAGGCAAAGTACTTCTCAAGGGGTACTATTTAGTTTTTGTAAACCTACACCCTTAAATTCTTAAAATTTTACGGAAAACCGTAAGGAGTAGTAAGTTTCTCTGCTCACTTATAAACTCTTTCAGTTACTAACTCCGCTAAAGTGTGGTGCAACCGTTTCTTGCTGTAAAATACCGTCCGCGTGGGTGAGAGATGCGTCCGCGTGGATGAGAGATGCGTCCGCGCGGTTGAGAGATGCGTTCGCGTGGGTGAGAGAAGCGTCCGCGTGGGTCAGCCCACCGCATCCGTGCCTGAGAGATGCGTCCGCGCGCCTAAGTGACCCATCCGCGCGCTTTAGTCCTTCGACTCCCAAAGCTTCGCAACAGGAGGACAGTTGAGTATTCAATTGTTTTTACGTTAAACGAAACATTCTGTGTTATTAAAGAACAATACAATTAGAACTACGATTGTCACACTGAGCCTGTCGAAGTGCTTCTGTAGAAAGTATCGAAGTGCTTCTGTAGAAAGTGTCGAAGTGCTTCTGTAGAAAGTATCGAAGTGCTCATGTAGAAAGTATCGAAGTGCTTCTGTAGAAAGTATCGAAGTCCTTCATGCCAACCACAAAAAAAGCCCCCAATCGGGAGCTCGTTCATTTATCGTATAGTGTTGTTACTTCATTAACAGGTATTCTTCATACTCCATTCGCGTTTCGCTGGTATGTTTACGTTGGTCGCGAGCCAATTCGCGCATGGCTTCAACGCCTTTACCCGCACAGCGTTTTACTTTCTTTAATCTTGAGGAAAAATCTTGCAGCTTGTGGGCATCTTCTGGGGTTAACTTGTTTTTTAGTTGTTCTACAAACGAGTTGAACTCGGTAACCACTTCTTGATTTTCGTCGTATTCGGTTTTTAAATCCTTCAGCAACTCGTCAATCTCTTTCGTTATTTCTTTAGAGTGGTCTTCACTTTTCTTCTGCAGGTGCTGAATAATTTTCTTATAACTGTTGCCAAAAAGTCCCATGATTGTTTGATTTTAGGTTGATGCTTGAAAACTCTTAAATCAAATTTAGGCTAAAGTTGCTAAACAACGTATAAATTGTTAATAACTTGTAAATGTGTCAATTAGTGCATAGCCGCACTCGCGTCAACTTTACCTTTACCTTTTTTAACCAGCAAGATAAAAGGAATACAAACCAAAAACAACACACCCAAGTACAAGAAAATATCCATAAACGACATCACGGTAGCTTGTTTGGTAATCCCTAAATCAAGCACCTGATAAGCTTTCTGCAATGCCACATCGGCAGTATCGCCTCGTCCCATAAAGTTCGCTTGCAAACCATGCAGTCGATCTTGTACATTAGGTTTAGATCCATCAATATACGGCAATAAATTCATACGGTGTTCTTGTCCAAAACGCGCCAAGAAGGTTGTGATAATCGCTATACCAAATGATCCACCCAACTGACGCATCATTCCGGTAAACGCTGCACCTTCGCCAATGCTTTTCCCCGTAAGGTTAGAGAGTGAAAGAGTAGTAATGGGTACAAACAATAATCCCAGTCCAACACCACGCACAATTAGGGGCCAAAACATGTGTTCGGTTCCCGTATCGGGCGTCATGATGTCGTGCATCCAATAGGTGAATATAAAGAACGATAAAAATCCAACCGCCACCATATACGTTTGCGGCACGCCACGCTGTATCAATTTACCAATAAAAGGCATCAAACACGCCACGGTTATCGAACTCGGAACCAATAGCAATCCGGCATCTGTAGCCGTCCATCCCAAAATAGATTGGGTATAGATGGGAACAATAAACGTAGAACCATACAAACCAAATCCCATAATGAAACTCATGATGACTCCAACCTTAAGATTACTGTCCTTCAGCACCGACAGATTAACGATAGGGTATTTGTAAACGAGCTCGCGCCAGATAAAGAAGAACAAGCCCAAAGCGCTAACGACAGATAAGGTCACAATAGTGCCATCATTAAACCAATCGTCTTGCTGACCGTGCTCTAAAATGTATTGCAGCGAACCAATAAAAGCCGCCAGCAACCCAATACCCAACCAGTCAACTTGATTGGCAGTTAGTTTTTCGCCATACTTCGGACTTCTAACAAACGTTAAAGTCAATAAAGTAGCAATAATCCCAATCGGAATATTGATATAAAAGATATAAGGCCATGAAAAATGATCAACAATATAACCGCCCAATGGCGGACCAAGAGTGGGGCCTACGATAACTCCCATTCCATAAATAGCTTGAGCCATGCCTCGTTTTGCTATCGGATAACTTTCGGTTATAATCGTTTGAGCGGTAACCAATAACGCACCACCACCCAAACCTTGAATGAATCGGAAGGCTACGAGTTCCCATATATTATCGGCGTTACCACACATAAAGGAAGCCACGGTAAAAATGATAATCGAAGCCGCAAAATAATTCCGACGACCAAATTGTTGTGATAACCAACTCGTCATAGGAATTACAATCACGTTAGCAATAGCATACGCGGTAATTACCCAAGCCACATCAGTAAGGGTAGCACCAAGGCTACCACGCATGTTATTAAGCGCTACGTTTACAATTGTAGTATCTACAATTTCAAGCATAGCACACAGCACCGCCGTAATGGTAATAATCGTCCGGCGAAAACCATATTCTACTAAATCCTCTTGAACTGTTGGTTTAGACATTTTTAATGAATTAAGAATTAGGAAGTAAAAATTAAGAATTATTAATTGCGACTAGGAGTAATTGTACTATTTTAGTGGGTTGTTGCCTTTGTAGCTCCATTATTAATTTTTAATTTTTAATTCATAATTATTTTAAAATAACATCTACATCCGCATTCATCCCAGAGCGAAGCAACGCCACTTTATCTTTTGCATTGTTGTCGGTAAAGTTGATGCGTACCGGAAGACGTTGTACTGTTTTCACAAAGTTTCCACTTGCGTTATCTGGAGGCAAAAGAGAAAACTTAGAACCTGTAGCCGGAGAGAACGAAACAATCTGACCTTCGAATTCCGTTCCGGGGAACGCATCGATTTTCAATTTCACTTTTTGCCCTTCGCGCATTTTGTCTAATTGCGTTTCCTTAAAGTTGGCTACCACCCAAGTTTCATTGTTGTTGATAATATAAAACAACGATTGTCCCGGTTGTACCAATTGTCCCGGTTGGATGTTGATGGTAGAAACCTGCCCGTCTATTGAAGCCGTAACGACCGTGTATCCAATATTCAAATTCGCGGCATCTAATGCTGCTTGTGCTTTTTTGATATTGGCAGCAGCCACCAGAACTTGTTTGTTACTTACATTTGTTCGAGCCGCAGCAACATTCTTTTGGAAAGAGGAGGCTTTTTGTTGGTTCATCAAGATGTTCAACTGACTTTGCGCTTCTTGTTTTGCCGCTTCAGCTTGTTCAAATTGTTGTTTGGTAATCGAATGATTTTTATACAGATTGTTATAACGTTCAAAATCACTTGAAGCTCTGCGCAATCTGATTTTAGCCGTTTCAATACTTCCACCAGCGGATTGTACATTGGCTTCAGAAACTGAAACTCCCGCTTGTGACGTTCCTATATCGGCCTTAGCCACTTCATAATTGTTTTCGGCTGCAGCCAAATTCGCTTTCGCTTCTTCTACTTTAACCAAATAATCGCTGTTGTCAATTACGAAAAGCGTGTCGCCTTGTTTCACATTGTCGTTATCCTTAACCAAAACCTTAGTAATGTACCCAGAAACTCTTGGAATAATCGGATTCATCTTCTTAGCTACCTGAGCATCGTCAGTAGTTTCGTGAGATAAAGAGTGAATGTATTTATATCCGCCATATCCTAGTCCAACAACGGCCAATCCGATGAATATGAAGGTGAATTTATTGTTTGTTTTTTTAGCTTTCATAGTTGTGTATCTATTATTTTTGAGTGATGTTTAATGATGAGGTTAAGGTTCCTGTAGCAAATTGCAATTCGTAATATTTTTGAGCTACATCTGCTTTAGATAACGCTTGATTGATTTTGGATTGTAATTGTTGGTAATCGGCTTCCAGTAAATCATTCGTATCCGAAAGGCTGTTGTCGTATTTGTCTTTTACGATGCGGTAGTTTTCAGTAGCTTGTTCTACTGCTTTTTCATAAACCAAACTTTGTTTCAACGACAGGGTGTAGTTTTCATTGGCCATAAACACCTCTTCTTTGATTTGGTCGTTCAGTTGTGATACGGCAATCTCCGTTTGTTTTACTCGGCTTTCCGCCAATTTAACATTCTTACCGTTCTTGAAGATGTTTGAAATATCATAAGAAACACCAACACCAATATTCATTGCATTAGTAACCGTCAGTACATTATTCAAATCTAATGCGATATAACCGCCAGACAATGAAAGGCTAGGATAGTAGCCCGATTTTGCGATTTTGATGCCGCTTTCGGCTGCTAGTTTTTTAAGTTCCATTGCTTTCAAATCATTTCGTTCTCCGGTTGCACCGTTTCCTTGATTGCTTGCCATATCTCTTTTCACCGCTTCAATATCGATTTCAACTTGTGTACCTTCTGGTAATTTTAATAAAGTCACTAATCGGTAGTTGGAAATAGCGGTATTCTTTTTTGCGTTATCCAATGACAATTGTACGTTGGATTGTTGCAGTTGTGATTTCAATAAATCATTACGCGCAATCAAACCGTTTTCTTCCATTGCGGTAAAATCTTTAACCCGTTGGTCAGCCGATTTCAGATTGTCTTCGATTAAGTCGACCATTTGTTGTGCTTTGTATAAGTTGGCAAACATTTCTACCACTTCAAGCCCAATTTGCTCTTTAGAGTGCTTTTCAGCGAATGTTTCCGATTTATACCTACTTTCGGATTCCTTGATACTATTTGATATCTTAAAACCGCTAAAAATTGGCATCGAAGCATTTACTTGTCCCAACATCAATTGATCTGCTTTTAAAGGTTTAGCCGGAGCAGCATTAGGATCAGTGTTGGTTTGTAGATTCGAATCAATGTGCGCGCTAGATAATTTCAAGTATTGTCCGGTAGCTTTCACACTAGGATAACGTGTGTTTTTGGTGATATCAACTTCCAATTTAGAAGCTTCTACTTTGGCTTTCGCTAAGGAGGCAGCATCACTGTTGGTTACTGCGAGTGCTACGGCTTCTTTCAAAGTCATGAGTTTCTTTTGCTGCGCTTCCATTTTGGTAAGTCCCAAAAAGAGAAGGGCAAGGATAACGATTTTATTAATTTGCATAGACTAGGAGTGCTTTTATGGTTTTTTGAATGTGTTGTGTAAGCTCAGTTCCAATGTAGTTGTCGTATTCCTCATCCGTTTTCAGGTTGAGTATTTGTTTGTAAAATGGCTTATTGGTATGAAACTGGAAATAGGTTCCCATGATAATAGGAGGAAGCAAGGCCACATTGATTTCTTGTTGGAAATCCCCAGAATCTTGTCCTTCTTTGATAATGTTTCTGAAGGTTTCTAAGTTGGATTTTTTCATCTCGGTAAATCCTTCAAAGTTCAATTCTCTCTTTTTGTTCGAAAATTCAGAATGAAGAATTTGGTAGATGCAACGGTTTTTGTTGATACGAGTGATATAAAGTTCCACCATTTTATCCACTTTGGCAAAAGGAGGGATGTTTTCGTTGTACAAGCTTTCGAGTTGCAATCGCATATCGGAAATCCGACTTAGTACTAAAGCTTCCAACATTTTTTCTTTCGAGCCAAAATAGTAAGAGATCATAGCGATATTGACATTTGCTTTTTTGGCTATATCTCTTATTGAAGTTCCGTCAAATCCTTCTTCAGCAAAAAGCTTTTCGGCGACTTGTAGAATCTCAATTTGTTTGTCGTTTAATGCAATCATGATTTGTTAAGATTTAAATCGGGTACAAAATTAAACAACTGTTTAAATTAAACGTTTGTTTAATTTTTTTTTAACTTGAAATTAACAAATATAAACATCATAGATAAATACTATAGTAAATAATTATAAAATTAGATATCAATTGATTATGTAAATTATCTAAAGTATATTTTGGATAAATAAGGAACTATCTGAAATGGGATTACTTTCGATAAACTGGATAAAACTGCTACCGATGATGGCTCCTTTTTGGTATTTTGTTGCTTGTTGGAAGGTTGTTTTATTGCTAATTCCGAAGCCAATTATCTGCGGATTTTTTAAATTCATTGCTGAAATTCGTTCGAAATATTCAAGTTGATTTGTATCGAATGCATCTCTGCTTCCCGTTACACTTGAACTGCTAACCATATAAATAAACGCATTAGAATTTGCGTCAATCAAACGGATTCTATCTTCAGAAGTTTGCGGTGTAATCAGAAAAACCATAGCAATACCGTAGCTTTCAAAGAGTTGTTTGTATTCTAACAGGTAGATTTCAAGCGGTAAATCGGGTACAATCAATCCGTCAATCCCAGTTTCTTGACATCTTTTCAGAAAGTTCTCCACTCCAAACTGCAAAATCGGATTAAAATACCCCATTATTATTAACGGAATTTCTACCGTTTCGCGAATATCTGCAATTTGATCGAATAGTATTTCAGTCGTCATTCCATTTTTTAAAGCCTGCGTTGAGCTTGCTTGAATGGTTGGTCCATCCGCTAAAGGATCGCTAAAAGGCAAGCCGATTTCGATCATATCTACTTTGTTTTTAGCTAATTTTTCAATTAAACTTTTAGTATCATTTAGGTTAGGAAAGCCTGCTGAAAAATAGATGGATAGTATTTTATTTTCTTCTGATAATTTGGATTGAATTCTATTCATTTTTATAAGTTGAAATAGTTAATATATGTGCTTAAATCTTTATCACCACGACCTGATAAATTGACGATAACAATATCTTCTGGCTTGAATTTTTTGTATTTAAAAACGGCTAATGCATGTGCGGTTTCAATGGCGGGAATGATACCTTCTGTTTTGGCTAATTCGATTCCGGCTTGCATAGCATCTTCATCAGTAATGGCGATGAATTCCGCTCTTTTTGTTTGAAACAAATGCGAATGCATTGGTCCAACGCCGGGATAATCAAGACCTGCCGAAATAGAGTAGGGCTCGGTTATTTGTCCGTCATGGGTTTGCATCAAAAGGGTTTTACTTCCATGAATAACGCCAATCTTGCCCAAAATTGAAGTCGCAGCGCTTTCGCCAGTTTCAACGCCTTTTCCAGCTGCTTCAACTGCGATGAGGTTGACTTCTTGATTGTCTAAAAAATGATAAAAAGCCCCAGCAGCATTGCTTCCGCCACCTACGCAGGCAATCACGTGATCTGGATTTTCTCGGTTTTCTTTTTCTAGTAGTTGGATTTTGATTTCCTCTGAAATCACGCTTTGAAAACGCGCGACCATATCAGGATAGGGATGAGGTCCAACGACAGAACCGATGATGTAAAAAGTATCAATTGGGTTGGCAATCCAATCGCGAATCGCTTCATTAGTTGCGTCTTTCAAGGTTTTTGAGCCCGAAGTTGCTGGTCGAACTTCGGCACCAAGCATTTTCATGCGAGCCACATTTGGCGCTTGACGTTCAATGTCAACTTCGCCCATAAAAACAATGCATTGCAATCCCATTAAAGCGCAAACGGTAGCGGTTGCCACACCGTGTTGTCCTGCGCCAGTTTCGGCTATAATTCGGGTTTTACCCAATCGTTTGGCTAATAAGATTTGACCGATAGTGTTGTTGATTTTATGTGCACCAGTGTGGCATAAATCCTCACGTTTAAGGTAAATTTTGGTGTTAAATTGCTCTGACAAACGCTTAGCAAAGTAAAGTGGCGTAGGTCTGCCGACGTATTCTTTGAGAAGCGACTGGAATTCGGATTGAAACTCAGGCTCTGCTGTTATTGTTAGATACTGTTGGCGTAATTCTTCTACATTTGGATATAGCATTTCTGGAATGAATGCGCCACCAAATTCGCCATAAAATCCCTTTTCGTCTACATTGTAAGTCGTTTGCATAGTTTATTATTTAAAAGCGTTGATAAGCTGTTTTGTATTTTCTATCGATTTTAATCCTGGTTCTGTTTCTAATTTGCTGTTGCAGTCGATGGCAATACAGTTTTTCGAGTAAGGTTTAGTTAGAAATGATTTTACTTCTTCGAGGTTTTCTAATCCAATTCCGCCACTTAAAAAGTAGGGCTTATCTAAAGTGTAATTTTCTAAAATGCTCCAATCGAATGTAATTCCATTGCCTCCATAATTTGTTCCTTTGGTGTCAAAAAGGAAGTAATCGCAAAAATTATTATATTCATTTAACGTATTAAAATTAAATTGATTATCAATACTTAATGCTTTTATTACTTTAACGTTATTTTGCTGTAATGAATGACAGAATTCTGGACTTTCAGCGCCATGTAATTGCACTAACTCTAATTGATATTGATTTACTTTTTTTAGAATTTCTTCCAAAGAGGCATTAACAAAAACTCCTACTTTCCGAATAGATTTTGGGATATTTGGGATATCATTTTCAAAATTACGAGGCGATTTTTCATAGAAAATGAATCCTAAATAATCCGGTTGCAACGAAGCAATTTCGATGATATTCTCTGGAAATTTCATACCGCATATTTTGATTTGAATTGCCATTATCCTTTCAATTGATTGATGAATTGTTCCAAACTCTTCCCAGGATTATCGGTTTTCATAAAGTTTTCACCAATTAAGAATCCATGAAAACCGTGACTTTTCAATAGATTGATGTCTTCAGTTGCGGTTAATCCGCTTTCGGAAATCTTAACAAAATCATTCGGAATGTTATTTGATAAATCGATGCTGTTCTGCAAACTCACTTCAAATGTTTTTAGGTTTCGGTTGTTAACACCAATTAAATCAAGGCTTGGCATGATGCTTTTCTCTAATTCTTCGAGATTATGCACTTCTAACAAAACTTCTAAAGCTAACGATTGCGCAAATTCTGAAAGTAGTTTGATTTCTTGTTTAGATAAAACGGCTGCAATCAGCAGAATAGCATCGGCACCAAAGGCTTTGGCTTCTAATAACTGGTATTCATCAATAATAAATTCTTTACGCAATAACGGAATCTGAACAGAAGCGCGAGCCAAAATCAAATCTTCTAATGAGCCGCCAAAATATTGAGTATCCGTTAAGATAGAAATCGCTGAAGCACCCCCATTTTCATAGCCTTTTACCACTTCTTCTACTGAAAAACTGTTGTTAATCGTAGCTTTGGAAGGCGATCTGCGTTTGTGTTCAGCAATGATTGCGAATGGCAAATTGCGTATGGATTTGCTTAGAGAATTCGTTTTTTTATTGAATAATTCAGCATTTTCCAACTGTGCAATTGAAAGTACAGACTTCTTTAAAGCGATTTCTTTCTTTTTACTGGCGATGATTTGGTCTAATATGTTCATTATTTACTGATTTGTTGCAGTTTTTGTAATTTTTCTAAGGCTTTTCCCGATTGTAAACTTTCTTTTGCTTTGGCAAATGCATCGATTATCGATGAATTTTCGACCGTTGCAAGCGCTAAGGCCGCATTGGCACAAACCACATTCTCTTGCGCTTCCGTTCCTTTTCCAGAGATGATATTCATGAAAATTCGCGCCGATTCTTCTATGGTTTCTCCGCCTTTGATTTGTTCTAAAAGCAATTTTTTTACATCAAAATCAGTAGCGTTGACAATACTTTCGGAGTTTTTAGTAATCATTTTGGCATCGGCAGTTAATGAAATTTCATCATAACCATCCAAAGCGTGAAGAATTGTGTAGTTTACATTTGTGTTTTGGTAGAGATACGCGTACATTCGAGCCAATTCTAAATTAAAAACACCCACCAACTGGTTTTTCGGAAACGAGGGGTTTACCATTGGCCCGAGCATGTTGAAGAAGGTTTTTACGCCTAATTGTTTTCGGATTGGACCCACATTTTTCATTGCAGGGTGGAAAAGTGGTGCATGAAGTATGGCAATGTTCGCTTGATCCATACATTTGGCTAGAAAGTCTTTATCATTACTGAATTTTACACCCAAATTTTCCATAACGTTACTCGAACCTGAAATAGAGGAAACGCCATAGTTACCGTGCTTTGCGACATGAATTCCGGTTCCAGCTACTACGAATGAAGCTAAGGTTGATATGTTAAAAGTATCTTTTCCGTCTCCGCCAGTACCGCACAAATCGATAGTGTTGTACGCTGAGAAATCAACAGGAATGCAAAGTTCTAAAAGCGCTTCACGGAAACCCGAAAGCTCTTCAATGGTAATGTTTCGCATCATATAAACCGTCAAAAACGAAGCAATTTGGCTAGGATTATATTGGCTCGAAGAAATATTTACTAGCACTTCTTTAGCTTCTGCTTTGGATAGCGATTCGTGGTTTATTAATCTGTTAAGTATAATTTTCATTTTTTTATTGTAATTGATAGTGCTATTGTCATTGCCATTGAAATTGTCATTGAAATTGCTATTGAAATTGCCAGTTAATCGTTAACCCAATTTTCTATAATTTGTTTACCAAGAGGCGTCAAAACGCTTTCTGGGTGGAATTGAACCCCTTTAACATCAAGTGTTTTGTGGCGCAGTGACATGATTTGTCCGTTTTCATCTGTCGAAGTAATTTCTAAAACTGTTGGAAAATCAGCATTGGCAACAACCCAAGAATGATAGCGCCCGACTTCAAATTCATTGGGCAAACCATAAAAAAGCGTTTCGTCTGTAACTGTCTGCGTAATTTTTGTGGACACTCCGTGATATACTTTTTCTAGATTTATAAGGCTTCCGCCAAAGACTTCTCCGATGGCTTGTTGTCCGAGGCAAACTCCAAGAATGCTTTTAGTTTTGGCATATTTTGAAATGACAGCTTTCAGTAAGCCCGCTTCATCTGGGATTCCGGGTCCAGGCGAAAGCACTATTTTATCATAAACTTGTAATTCTTCCAATTCAAATTCGTCGTTTCTGAATACAGTAACTTGTGTGTTCAAATCTTCTAAATAATGAACTAAGTTGTAGGTAAAACTGTCGTAATTGTCGATAACTGCTATTGTTTTCATATTTTTATTATTAAAGCCCTTCGACTGCGCTCAGGGTGACAAAATGTATAATGTTTATTTTTTTTTAACTGATCACTGCTTTCTGACCACTGATCACTATATTGTTTCTGCTAATTCGAGCGCTTTATTTAATGCTCCTAATTTGTTGTACACTTCTTGCATTTCGTTTTCTTCTGAAGAACTTTCCACAATTCCGGCGCCAGCCTGATAATGCAATTGGTGGTTTTTAGAAAGGAACGTTCTAATCATAATGGCATGATTGAAATTGCCTTCAAAATCCATGAAGCCGATGGCGCCTCCATAAAATGTTCGGTTGGTAATTTCGATTTGTTCTATTAATTGCATCGCTTTGTGTTTTGGAGCACCAGTTAAGGTTCCGGCCGGAAAGGTATTGGCAACCAAATTCATAGCACTTCCATTTAGTTTTCCAGTGACTTTTGAAACCAGATGGATTACGTGTGAAAAAAACTGCACTTCTTTATATTTTTCAACCTTTACTTCAGTGCAATTTCGGCTTAAATCGTTTCGAGCCAAATCGACTAACATCACATGTTCGCTGTTTTCTTTGGTATCTTCGGAAAGTTTTTTGGCTAATTCGGCATCTTGTTCATCGTTTCCGGTTCGTTTAAATGTTCCGGCAATAGGATGAATTTCGGCATGCTTGTTTGCAATCACCAGTTGCGCTTCGGGCGAAGACCCAAAAATCTTGAAATTTCCATAATCAAAAAAGAACAAATAGGGAGAAGGGTTGATGTTTCTTAAGGCACGGTAGACATTGAATTCATCACCTTTAAAGGCTTGAGAAAATCTTCTGGATAAGACCAATTGAAACACATCGCCTCGATGACAGTGTTTTTTAGCTAAAGCTACATTCGATTTGAATTCTTCATCTGTTAGATTGGAAACCGAATTGCCCTCTTTGGTAAAACTAAAACTCGCAAAGGTTTTGGTTTGTAGTAATTGCTCAATTTCCTTGATATTATTAGTATTATCTATGCTGTGACAGAAGATATACGCTTCGTTTTTGAAATGATTTATGGCAATTATATTCTGGTAAACTGCGTAATACAAATCGGGAATCGCTATATCATCTGATCTTTTTTGAATAGAAGCCTTTTCAAAATATTGTACGGCATCGTAATTAATATAACCAAACAAACCATTATTGATGAATTTGAAATTGTTCTTTTCAGGTTTGAATTTTGAGGCAAATTCTTCAATTACTTTTGGAACATTTACCGTATTTGAAACCGCTATTTTCTCTAAAGTTCCATCTGGAAAAGCACTGATGATGTTAGTATTCTCAATTTTTATTGAAGCGATAGGATTGCAGCAGATATAAGAGAAACTGTTATCGGCAGTATGGTAATCACTACTTTCTAATAAAATGCTATTTGGAAATTTATCTCTAATTTTTAGGTAAATACTAACAGGAGTGATTGTATCAGCGAGGATTTGCTTGTGTTGCGTATGTAAATTGTAAATTTTCATCTTTTTGTTTTTTTGCACTTTGACTGCGCTCAGTATGACAATTTTGTTTAAACAGAAAAAGGCTTGTCGTGAATGACAAGCCTTTATATTATTTGGGTAAATGATACCAATAATGGACTATTTCACGACGTTTGACGTAAACTATTCCACCACCAAGTATTATTTAAAATGTTCTTCATTGTTTTTTTATGATTCACAAATGTAGTGATGTGTTTTTAATTTTCAAGTAGAAATTAAAAAAACCTCAAAAATTTCTTTTCAAGGTTTTTCATAGCAATCATTCCCTAATTAGAACTGTAGGTTAACAGTTAATTCGAAATCATCATAAATAGCTTTGTCTCCAATGCTGTCAAAGAAACTTTTAGAGTTGTATTTGATCTCGTATTTAGTTCTGTCTATTTTCAAATTTGTTTTAGCCGTATCCCCTTTCACAGCTAAGTCAAAAGTTATAGGATTTGTAATTCCTTTGATTGTTAAGTCAGCAGTTACTGTATAAACACCGCCAACTTTAGTAGCAATTTTTTTGAATACTAAAGCAGCAGTAGGAAATTTTTCAGTTCCGAAGAAATCTGCTGATTTCAAGTGACCGTCTAATTTTGCTTTATATTCACCCGAGATGTCTGTTGCAGCTAATGAAGCCATGTCAACTGTAAAGCTCCCGCCTGCTAATTTGTCTCCTTTGAAAATCAAATTTCCTTCTTTTAAATTAACAGTTCCGCTGTGTTCGCCCGTTATTTTTTTTCCAACCCAATTGATTGTACTTTTCCCAGCGTCAACTTTTTTAGTTTGTGCAGTAGCTACAGTAGTTCCAAAAGCTACGAATACTGCAAGTGCGATAATTTTTAAATTTTTCATTGTTTTTACGATTTAGTTATGGTTATAAATTGATAAATAATTCTTCGGTTGATTTGCGTACTTTTACATAGTTCTGGGTGGCATCTTCATCATCGCGGTACCCTACAGTTGCTATTACTACGGCATTTAATCCTAATTTGTCAAGTCCAAGGATTTCATTAAATTTCTCTGGTTCAAATCCTTCTATAGGTGTAACGTCTATTTTTAATTCTGCTGCGACATTTAATAAATTACTTAAAGCAATGTAAGTTTGTTTTGCGGTCCAGATGTTTCGATTATCTTCTGACAACGCAGTAATTTTTGATTTCATAAAATCAGCATAGCCTTGGACAGATTCGATAGAGATCCCTCTGACTTCTGTTAAATTTTTGATGTAAGCATTAATTTCTTTTTCACCAAAATTTGTAATATTCGCAAAAACGATTAATTGAGAAGCGTCAACAATTTGCGATTGTCCCCAAGCAACGGGTTGCAATTTGGCTCTAATTTCCGGATTTTCAATAATTAAAACTTTGTAGGGCTGCAAACCATACGAGGAAGCTGACAAACGAATTGCTTCTTTAAGGGTTGCTAAATCTTCTTTTGAAACTTTTTTTGAAGGATCAAATTTTTTGGTTGCGTAACGCCAGTTAGCGTCTTTTATGAAATTACTCATGTGTAAATTGATTTATTTAAAGGTTCTATATTTTTCTAGTAACGTGTTCAACTGCTGTAATTCTTCGCCGCTTAAATTGTTGGCAAATTGCTGTTCGTGAGCAATAACAATAGGATCCAATTGGATTAAAATGTCTAATCCTTGCTGGGTAATTTTGACCTCGATTTTTCGACGGTTTTCAGGGCAAACTTCACGAGTTACGTAATTTTTTATTAAAAGTTTATCGATTAGTCGCGTAGTGTTACTGTTTTTTGCAAGCATTCGTTCCTGAATAACATTCATATTGGCAGGACAACCTTTTTGACCACGTAGAATTCTCAGCACGTTATATTGTTCTCTCGAAATATCGTAAGGCTTTAAAATCTCATGAAAATTATCATTAATCACATTTTGAGTATACAGAAAGTTTAAGATGACTTTTTTGGCGACATCTAACTCGACTGTGGATTTTATAACTTCTTCAATTTTCATAATTGTCCTTACAATATTTGTAGATACAAATGTAACGGATTATTTCATTTGTAGCTACAAGTGTTTGTTATTCTTATGTTAAAATTTTAAATAGTGTTAAGTTTCTTTTCTCAGCAATCGAATTTAAATTTGCAAACAAGTATATTTGTTATTCAAAATTATCAATTATGGATTTATCACAAAACGAATGGAAATCAAAATTAGAAAATGATCCTAATGCTGTTATTCTTGACGTGAGAACGGAAGACGAATGGAATGATGGCATAATCCCTAACGCCGTTTTAAACGATATATACAGGGGCCAAGCCTTTATTTACAAACTTGACGAACTAGACAAATCAAAAAATTTTTATGTGTATTGTAAAGCTGGTGGAAGAAGTGCAGAGGCTTGCGCTATTATGAACCAAATGGGTTTTGAGACAACGTATAATCTTGAAGGTGGTTTCTCGAACTGGAAAGGCGACGTGGCGTTTCGCGATGAAGAGTAGTTGTATTTGTTTGTATTATAGGAAGCCTAACCATCAAATTATATAAAACATGAAAAAAGTACTTCCTTTATTACTAATCGTTGTATTGATTTCCTGCAAATCGACACACCTAAATTCTAAAAAATCAACTGAATTGTTTGATATTGCTAAAGAAAATGACAGCACTACTTTTGTTAATCTAAGAAATTACAGCAACGATTTTGTATTTGATATGAAATATGCCACGCCAGATAATTTTCTTAAAGAAAAAGTTTATCCTTGTGACGAATGTTTCTTGCGTGTGAAAACTGTAAAAGCTTTACTCAAAGCTAATAAATCGTTTTTAGAAAAAGGTTATAAGATTAAGTTATATGATTGCTATCGTCCCAAATCGATTCAGAAAAAGATGTGGAAAATTGTTCCCGATGCTAATTATGTAGCTAATCCAAAGAAAGGGTCTATTCACAATCGTGGCGGAGCAGTCGATATTTCACTAGTTGATTCAAACGGAATGGAACTAAATATGGGAACCAAATTTGACTTTTTCGGAAAAGAAGCCAGTCATAATTATTTGAATCTTTCGGAACAAATCTTAGCCAATAGAAAATTGCTAAAAACAATAATGCTCGAAAACAATTTCAAATCTTTCGATTCAGAATGGTGGCATTATAACTTAAGCGGAAGTAGTAAAGACCAAGTTTCTAATCTAAAATGGAAATGTCTTAATTAGTTTCTATACATTTTAAATAGTCCATAAAATATTTTTCAGGCTCATACATTTTTTTGTCCAACACCGAAACAAATCCAGTTTTAAAAGGATAATCTGCTGTTTCTCCCGTAAATTGAATTCGGATAAAAGTTACAGGTGATTTTTTTAATTCCTCATAATTATCTTTAGAAAATAGAAAGGTTCCAGTAATAATTCGGTTGTTCATATTCTTATCATCTCTTAGAAGCGAGCCACAAGAATCAGCGCCAGCGTGAAAAAGAGTTACAATTTTTCCGTTTTGTAATTGGATAAATATTTTTGAACCGCTATCTAAACAAGTAGTTTTTATAAAATCATTGCTTTTTTGTAACAATTGCAGTTCCACTCCCAAAACGCCATTAGTATTGGCTAATGAAAAAAAGACGTTTGTGGAGTTTCCGGCAAAACTTCTCTCGAAAACCATATACTGTTTCGTAGTCTTATAAGTCCCGATGGTATCAGTAATATCAGCGTCAATTTCGCATGGCTTTTGGGCGAAAACGCTTATGTTTATCAATATGAATAATGCTAAGACACTATTTTTCATGTTTATTTTAATTTGTTGCAAAGTAAAACTATTTTCTTATTATTTACATCAGTTGTGAAAAAACAATAGGTTGTTCCTCCATCATGAATTTTCCATTTTTTTCGAATGTTTTCTACCGTTTCCGTAAAATTCCGCGTCGTGATATTAGCTTTTTTATTTTCGAGAAATGATTTCATGTTTTGTTTATTGTATTCAAAACTATTTTCGATTGTAAAAACTCTACCCGGGAAATCAATTACGGTATCCGAAGTATAAAGATGCGAATGTTGCTGCAATTTCCCGATAGCAAAAGGTGCAGAAATTTCATTAAATCCTCCCGATTTCATTATAGACGCATTGGGTTCGTACAGGTATTTTTTTGGTAAACTGTAATTAGAAATCGCAGTACTTCCTAGTGTAAAACGGAATTCTTCTATCGTTTCTTTTACTAAATTAGCAGTAACGATCTCAATGGATTTGGTGTAGTTCTTTTCCAAAATCCAAAGCAATTCCTTGACTTCATTGTCTAACGCAACGATATAGATTGCCTTTACGTTTTTCAGTTCCGATAAACCTGCAGTAATATCAAGAATCGGAGCTGTTTTGATCATCATTTTTGGAGAATACTCGAAGTAAAAATCAAGTGATTCAGGAACATTGGGTAAACAATCTTTCAACATAAAAACTTTGCCTTTTGCCTCATTTCGCCTTGAAGGATCAATATAAATCCAGTCGAATTTTTGGTTTAATTTCGTTAAGGTTTCCGAACTTTCACCTGAAATACAGTTAATGTTGCCACTATTTAATTGTTGCAGATTGTGCGCGACAATTTCGGATAAATCGGCGTTGATTTCACAATGTGTTACTTGATTTACTTTTTTGGCGAAATAATATGCATCAACCCCAAAACCACCAGTTAAATCAATTAAAGATCCACCTGAAACTAAGTCTGATTTGTATTCCGCCGTTTTTTCAGATGAAGTTTGTTCCACTGAAATTTTGCTCGGATAATAAATATTCGGAGTATTAAACCAAGTTGGAAGTTTTGTTTTGGTTTTTTGTTTGGAAGCAATCTGATTCAGAATTCCAGTCCAGTATGTATTTGGAAATTTGTTTTTCTGCAATGCTAACCTTGCCAGATCAGCCTCTAAATTGGAATCGATAAACTCTTGAATTTCGACAGATAACAACGATTTATCCATTTCAATAGCATTAATTATTGAAAATATAATTCAGAATATTAGCACCCATTTTCAATGCTTTTTCACGAACCTCTTTCGGGTCATTATGCACTTCGGGATCTTCCCATCCGTCGCCTAAATCACATTCGTAAGTGTAAAGTAAAACCAATCGGTTTTCGATGAATATACCAAAAGCTTGCGGACGTTTGTTGTCGTGTTCGTGAATTTTGGGTAAGCCATTGGCAAAAATATTCGGTTTTTGAAATATGGGATGATTTGCCGGAACTTCTACCAAATCATTATTGGGAAAAATACGTTTAATTTCCCTGCGAATGTATTGATCCATACCGTAATTGTCATCTGCATGAAGAAATCCTCCAGAAAGCAGATAATTTCTCAAGTTTGCAATTTCAGCATCACTGAAAACTACATTTCCATGCCCCGTCATGTGCACAAAAGGATAAGCAAAAATGTCAGGACTTCTAGGCTCAACGGTTCCTGGCTTTGCTTTTATGTTGGTATTGATCGTTTGATTTGAATATTTTATCAAATTGGGTAATGACGTAGGATTGGCATACCAATCACCACCACCATTGTATTTTAATAACGCAATTTCCTGTGAAAATCCTGCAGTAGAAAGCAGCAAAAAAAGAAAAAATAAATTTTTACTTTTAGTCAAAATAGTGATTATTTGGTATTCGCTAATCTTTGATTTCATAAATTAATTTTCATTCTTAAAAACAACACTATGACAAGCGACAATTGCTGCGGTTTCTGTCCGTAAACGGGTTGCACCCAAAGATACAGGAATAAAGTTGTTGTCGGTAGCCAATTGAATTTCTTTAACAGAAAAATCACCTTCAGGACCAATTAAGATGGTTACATCTTCATTGGCTTGCAACTCATTTTTTAAGGATTTTTTGTTTGTTTCTTCACAATGTGCGATGAAAAGTTGGCCAGGATTTACATTTTTTATGAAATCTTTATAGGCGATCGGCTCATTTAATTTCGGTAAATAATAATGTAAAGATTGTTTCATGGCTGATTCCAAAATTTTCTGAAAGCGATCCAGCTTGATTACTTTTCGCTCCGAATGCTCACAGATAATTGGGGTGATTTCCTGAATACCGATTTCGGTTGCTTTTTCTAAAAACCATTCATAACGTTCGTTCATTTTGGTTGGAGCAACTGCCAAATGTAGCTTAAATTTTGGCGCTTCTTGTTTTTCGAAGGAAACAATTTTTACCGTACATTTAGTGTCTGAAGCAATCGTGATTTTGGCCGTAAATAAAACACCTAAACCATTTGTAACGTGAAGAATATCATCTTCTTTTTTACGAAGTGCTTTAATAATATGCCTGCTTTCTTCCTTGTCAAAAACAAAGGAAGTTTGGGTTTCATTGAAGTTAGGATTATAGAATAATTGCATAGATTTTAAAATTCAATTCGCGCTTTGGAAACAACATTTGCATCCGCAAACTTCTCATGTAAATATTTTTGATAGCCTACAATTCCAATCATCGCCGCGTTGTCTGTTGTGTATTCAAATTTGGGTACAAAAGTTTTCCATCCATATTTATTTTCGGCTTCTATCAACGTTTGTCTTATTCCAGAATTAGCAGAAACGCCTCCGCCAATTGCAATTTGAATGATTCCTGTTTCAGCTACCGCTAATTTTAATTTATCCATCAAAATTTCGATAATCGTATGTTGGACCGAAGCACAGATATCGGCTTTGTTATCTTCTATAAAGTTTGGATTTTCTAGAACATTTTTCTGCACAAAATAAAGTATTTGCGTTTTCAAACCTGAGAAACTAAAGTTCAATCCTGCAATTCGAGGCTTGGTAAATGGATATTTTTTAGGATTTCCTACTTTCGCATATTGGTCAATTAGTGGACCGCCAGGATAAGGAAAGCCTAATATTTTAGCTGTTTTATCAAAAGCTTCACCAACAGCATCATCAGTGGTTTCTCCGATAATTTCCATATTGAAAAAGCCATTTACTTTTACAATTTGCGTATGACCGCCAGAAATTGTTAATGCTAAAAACGGAAAAGTGGGTTTGTTAAATCCCTCTTCATCGATAAAATGTGCTAAAATATGAGCGTGCATATGATTTACTGCAAGCAAAGGAATTTCCAATGCCATTGCCAGAGATTTTGCAAAAGACGAACCAACTAAGAGCGAACCCATAAGGCCTGGACCTTGCGTGAAAGCAATAGCAGAAAGCTGATTTTTAGTAATATTTGCTTTCTTTAAGGCTATGTCAATCACGGGAACAATATTTTGTTGGTGCGCACGCGAAGCAAGTTCTGGAACAACGCCGCCATATTCTTCGTGAATGCTTTGTCTGGCAACTACGTTTGAAAGCACTATATTATTTCTTAAAACCGCAGCAGCAGTGTCGTCACACGAACTTTCAATAGCCAGTATAAAAACTTCTTCAGTATGCATAAAAGGCGCAAATTTTAATTTATATTTGACAATCGATCTGAGAAAATCAAATGTAAAGATTTTTACAAAGGTAATTTTCTTTCCCAAGTCAAAATAATAATTGGAAAAAATTAAAACAAATAACGGTTTTAAAAAATTTCGAAAGATACTTCTTCGCAGTATTGTTGCGCTACTACTACTTTTTTTATTGGTCAGTATTGCCTTGTCTATGCCTTATGTTCAAACCAAAATTGCACATTACGCTACCGATAAACTCAACAATGAATATAAAACAAATATTGCTATTGATCAAGTAGCCATCACATTTTTTGGTGGTGTAAAGCTTAAAAAAGTATTGATTTTAGATCATCATAAAGATACTTTAATTTTTGCTGAACGTATTAAGACGAGTATTTTGGATTTCAAAAAGCTAATTGATGGCCAATTGTATTTTGGCGATTTGCGACTGGATAATTTTTACCTTCAGATTAAAACCTACAAACGAGAAAAGGAAACTAATCTCGATTTATTCATAGCGGCATTTGACGATGGTAAAAAGGCTAGTGGAAAGTTTTTGATGAAAACAAAGAACATTTATCTTAAAAATAGCCGTTTTGCGATGTTGGATGAAAATAGAGACGATCCTAAAGACGTCGATTTTACTAGGATTAATGCACATCTTAAAAATTTTGGAATCAAAGGTCCTGATGTGACTGCAAAAATAATTGCGATGACTTTCCATGACCATCGTGGGGTTCAAGTCGAAAATCTGGTTTCTGATTTTGTGTATACCAAAAAGAATATAGTGCTTAAAAAGCTCACGGTACTAACCAAGGAATCGTATTTAAAAGGTGACGTTATTTTAAATTATAACAGAGACAATCAAGATTTCTCAGATTTTAATAACCGAGTAAAATTTGATATAAAGATTGATAGTGCTACTCTGGCAACGAATGATATCCGTTATTTTTATAAGGAACTGGATAAAAATAGAAAGTTTTCATTGAAGTCAACTATTAAAGGAACGCTGAATGATTTCTATATTAGCAATATGGATTTGCGGGATAATAAATTCTCGACCATCAAAGGTGATGTGAATTTTAAAAACCTTTTTCCAAGAAGTCCAGGCACGTTTTATATGAAAGGTAAATTTAAAAGAATATCTTCTAATTATACCGATTTGACTAAGCTTTTGCCGAATGTTTTGGGTAAAAAGTTACCCACTTCGTTACAAAAATTGGGACAATTTAATTTTGCCGGAAATGTTGAAGTTACACAAGATTATTTGAATACTAATTTTGTAATGAATACCGCGCTAGGTATCATCGAATCTGACTTGCACATGTCTGATATTGCTACAATTGACAACGCAAAATACAACGGAAATATAATCCTAGATAATTTTGATGTTGGCACAATGATTAACGACAAAAGCATTGGAAAAGTTAGCATGAATATGGATGTTGAAGGAAAAGGGTTTACACAGAAATACCTCAATACATCTTTTGCAGGTGATGTTTTTCAGTTGAAGTATAATGGCTATAATTATACCAAAATTATAGTTGATGGAAGTTTCAAACAACCCATTTTTAAAGGCAAATTTTATGTAAACGATCCAAATTTGTTTATGGATTTCAATGGCATTTTGGATTTATCTAAAAAGGAAAATATCTACGATTTTCATTCTAAAATTGATTATGCTAATTTAGCTAACCTGAATTTTATAAAGGACTCCATCGCTGTTTTTAAAGGCGATATTGTGGTAAAAGCGACTGGAAACTCCTTTGATAATTTGAAAGGAAATTTATTACTCACTAATGCCTCATATCAAAATAAAAAAGACTTGTATTTTATTGATTATTTGAATATTAACTCAATTTTTGATACTAATGGAGAACGAGCAATTACGATTGATTCTCCTGATGCAATACAAGGTTCTGTTGTTGGAAAATACAAGTTCAATCAATTACAGAAAATGGTTGAGAATTCATTGGGTACATTTTATGCCAATTACAAACCCAATAAAGTATTGCCCAATCAGTATTTAAAATTTGATTTCGATTTGAACAATAAAATTATAGAAATTTTTAATCCCAATATTTCGCTTGCTCAAAATACTAAACTAAAAGGTAATATTACTTCTGATACGAAGAATTTCAAACTTGATTTTAATTCGTCGAGAGTAGTCGCGTACGAGAATACTTTTGACAACATGTTAGTGCAGGTTGACAATAAAAATCCGCTGTACAATGCTTATGTTCAATTGGATTCTATAAAGACCAAACATTATAAGATTAGAGATTTTAGTATGATTAATACGTTTGCGCACGATACACTTCATTTTAGAACAGAGTTTAAAGGTGGAAAACAGGGCAATGATTTCTATAATCTGAACTTTTATCACACTATTTCAGAGGATAATAAAAATGTGGTTGGATTTAATAAATCGGAACTTCAATTTAAAGATTATTTATGGTTTTTAAATGAAAATGAAAACCCAGACAATAACAAGATAGTATTTGACAAAAAGCTTAGTAATTTCTCTTTTAATGATCTCGTAATTTCCCACGGAAACCAACGAATTAATTTTGTTGGCTTACTGAACGGTAAGCAAAATAAGGATTTACAACTGACATTTGAGAATGTCAATCTGAACAAAATTACGCCCGATGTTGTTAAATTCAAGTTTGATGGGAATTTAAACGGAAAAATTAATTTCAAGCAAAGCAATACGGTTTTCCAGCCCACATCTACACTTCGGGTTGATAGTTTGCAAGTCAATGATATTTTACTGGGAAAAATGAATTTGGATATTGAAGGTGATGAAACCCTTAGTAAATTTTATTTGAAATCCAATCTTGAAAATAAAAATGTAGAATCATTTAATGCCGATGGAAATATTCAGATCGTGGACGGTGAGACTTTATTGGATATAGATTTGAGCTTTGACCAATTTAATTTGGGAGTTTTAGGCAAGATTGGTGGTGATGTTATTACCAATATTAGAGGATTCGCATCTGGTACCGCACGTATTGACGGAAACATCAATGAGTTGGATTATAACGGTAGGCTTTATATAAACGAAGCAGGATTAACCATTCCGTATCTCAACGTTGATTATCTCTTTGATAAAAATTCGATTGTGGACGTAACCGAAAGTAAGTTTATCATTAGGGAAACCGATATAACCGATACTAAATTTAACACCAAAGGAGCATTAAGCGGTTTTATAAAGCATAAGCAATTTGGAGATTGGCGATTGGATTTGGCTATAAATACGGATCGACTATTAGCCTTAAATACTGTGGATGCGGAAGACGCAGCATACTATGGAACTGCCTTTATGAATGGTTCGGCAACGATAAAGGGACCAACAAGCAATTTGAAGATTAAGGTTGAAGCGGAATCGGCTAAAGGCACAGATATCAAAATTCCCATAAATGATGCCCAGGCTGTTGATGATAACAAATACATCCATTTTGTAACACCTGAAGAGAAAAATAAAAAGAAAAACGACAAAACAATTTTTGCTAAAAATTATGGTGGACTTGAATTGGAATTTGATTTTGAGATCACTGAAATTGCCAATATCGAGGTAATTCTAAATAGGGAATCGGGACATGGTATGAAAGGAAAAGGAAACGGTACACTCTTGTTCCGAATCAACACGGTAGGCAAATTTGAAATGTTTGGGGATTTCTCTGTGGTTTCCGGCTCCTATAATTTTAAGTATGGCGGATTGATTGACAAGGAATTTAAAGTTAAGAAAGGCGGTTCTATTATTTGGTCAGGAGATCCGATGTCGGCAGCATTGAATCTAGAGGCAGTTTATAAAGTGGTAGGTGGAGCGAATCCTGCTGTTTTAATAGACAATCCATCGTTTAATAAAAAAGTAGAAACAAGTGTTGTTATTGGTGTACGGGGAAGTCTAACCAATCCACAACCTGATTTTGATATTTTATTCCCAAATGTAAGCAGTTCGTTGAAATCTGAAATTCAAACCAAATTAGACGACAAGGATACCCGACAAACTCAGGCTTTATATCTTCTTTCTACGGGTAGTTTTTTAAGTCCGGAAGGAGTGAATCAAAACCAATTATCCAATAATTTGTTCGAAAAAGCGAGTAGCCTTTTCAGGGATATATTTTCTGGTACGAATGATAAGATTTCAATTGCACCCGAATATGTTGTTGCCAATAGAACTCCTGGTCAGCAAACTGACGGAAGATTTGGTGTAACCGTTTCATCTAAAATAAATGACAGAATAACGGTTAACGGAAAAGTTGGAGTCCCGGTTGGAGGAATTACCGAAACGGCCATTGTGGGCGATCTTGAGGTACAATATCGTGTAAACGATGACGGAACATTGAACTTAAGGGTTTTTAATAAAGAAAATGACGTAACCTATATTGGTCAAGGAATTGGCTATACGCAGGGAATTGGAATGTCGTATGAAGTCGATTTTGATACGCTTAAGGAACTGATTAATAAAATTTTCAAGAATGCTAAATTAGGTACTGTTAATTCTAATAACAGTTCCGAGATCCACGATTCAGATTTACCAGAAAACGTACAAGTAGTAGATAAAAAAACTCCGGTAAAGGACAAAAAGAAAGACATTATAACTCCAAATAGAGAGGCAATTCCAATCGAGGAATAGACTGAAAACCCTCTAAGATTCTAATATTCAAAAAACTTATCAACGAAAACGTTTGAATTTCTCCTGTTTTTAGTAATAAAACAAAAATGGGGTTATAAATGGTTCTTGTTTGCTAAATTTACATTTCAATACGTATAAAATGTCAAAAGTCATAAAAAAAATAGGGGTTCTCACCTCTGGCGGCGATTCCCCTGGAATGAATGCAGCCATCCGTTCTGTAGTCAGAACTTGCGCTTATCATAACATAGAATGTATTGGTATATATAGAGGATATCAAGGGATGATTGAAGGCGATTTTAAAGAAATGGGACCGCGAAGCGTTAATAATATTGTTAACAAAGGCGGCACCATATTGAAGTCTGCACGTTCAAAAGAATTCATGACACCCGAAGGAAGACAAAAAGCGCATCAGAATTTAGTACATTCAGGGATTGATGCTCTGGTTGTTATTGGTGGTGATGGAAGCTTTACCGGCGCCGAGATTTTTAATAATGAATTTGGATATCCTGTGATGGGAATTCCAGGTACGATTGATAACGATATTTTCGGTACCAGTCATACGTTAGGTTTTGATACCGCACTGAATACGGTAGTGGATTGTATCGATAAAATTCGGGATACTGCCAGTTCGCACAACCGTTTGTTTCTTGTGGAAGTGATGGGAAGAGATGCGGGTCATATCGCTTTAAATGCCGGAATCGGAGCAGGAGCAGAGGAAATTCTGATTCCCGAAGAAGATTTAGGATTGGAGCGTCTTTTAGAATCCTTGCGAAGAAGTAAAGCTTCTGGAAAATCATCCAGTATTGTTGTAATTGCGGAAGGTGATAAAATTGGTAAAAATGTATTTGAATTGAAAGATTATATTGAAGAAAATTTTCCTGAATACGACATTCGTGTCTCTGTACTAGGTCACATGCAGCGCGGCGGTTCACCCTCTTGTTACGATAGGGTTTTGGCATCTCGACTTGGTGTGAAAGCTGTAGAATCACTATTGGAAGGAAAATCAAATTTCATGGTTGGAATACTAAATGATAAAGTGGCACTGACGCCATTAGAAAACGCCATTAAAGGGCATTCAGAAATTGATAGAGAATTGTTGCGGGTTTCTGATATCATGACCACGTAATTCAATATCAAAAATCAATATCAATAACAATAACAATAGAAAAAAATAAAATGTCAAAAGTAAAATTAGGAATAAACGGTTTCGGAAGAATTGGAAGAATAGTGTTCAGAGAAACTTACAACAGAGATAATGTAGAAGTAGTTGCCATTAACGATTTATTAGAAGTAGATCATTTGGCTTACTTATTAAAATATGATTCTGTTCATGGTCGTTTTGCTGGAAAAGTAGAAGTGAAAGAAGGAAAACTTTATGTAAACGACAGACATATTCGTGTAACGTCTGAAAGAGATCCAAAACTTGTGAAATGGGATGACAAAGACATTGATGTTGATGTAGTGGCAGAATGTACAGGTATCTTCACCACTTTAGAAACGGCTCAAGCGCACATTGATGGTGGAGCAAAAAAAGTAGTGATTTCCGCACCATCTGCAGATGCTCCCATGTTTGTAATGGGCGTAAATCATATGCAAGCTAAAGCGTCAGATACGATTGTTTCAAACGCTTCTTGTACAACAAATTGTTTAGCACCACTAGCCAAAGTAATTAATGATAATTTCGGAATTGTTGAAGGATTAATGACTACAGTTCACGCTACTACCGCCACTCAATTAACGGCTGACGGACCTTCTAAAAAAGACTGGAGAGGCGGACGTGCGGCAAGTGTAAATATCATTCCATCCTCTACAGGTGCTGCAAAAGCAGTGGGAAAAGTGATTCCAGAATTGAACGGAAAATTAACAGGTATGTCATTCCGCGTTCCTACTATTGACGTTTCTGTAGTAGACTTAACCGTAAAAGTTGCTAAAGAAACTTCATACGAAGAAATCATGGCCGTACTGAAAAAAGCTTCAGAAAATGAGATGAAAGGTATTCTTGGTTATACGGAAGACGATGTCGTATCTCAAGATTTTATTTCTGATTCTCGTACGTCTATTATTGATGCTAAAGCCGGAATTGGTCTGAATTCAACATTCTTCAAATTAGTTTCTTGGTACGATAACGAATATGGTTACTCAAGTAAATTAATTGATTTGTCAGTTCATATTGCTGGCTTAAAATAAAAAGTAACAATCCTGCTATCTTTACCGATTGTGGGATTTTTTATTTCCTAAACTTACTAAACCAAAACAATAAAAAGGATTAAGTTTTATACTTTGTATCTAATGCAAATTCGTAATTCGTAATCCGTAATTCTCAAATTAATTATGAAATTATTAGTGGATAGTGGATCTACCAAAGCCGATTGGATTGCCATTGATGATAATGGGAAAGTACTTTTCACTACGCAATCATTGGGCTTAAACCCAGAAGTTTTAAACAAAGAAGAAGTTATCAGTCGCCTTGACGATAAGTTTGATATTTCACATAATAAAGACAAAGTCACCCATCTATTCTTTTACGGAGCGGGCTGTGGAACTGACAGAATGAAGAACTTTTTGACTAAACTATTTGAAGAGTACTTCAAAAATGCTGTTGTTTCAGTTCATGAAGATACGTATGCGGCAGTTTATGCTACCACTCCAAAAGATGAGGAAGCCATAGTTTGCATCCTTGGAACTGGTTCTAATTGCAGCTATTTTGATGGTAAAATGTTGCATCAAAAAGTTCAATCTTTAGGTTATATTGCTATGGATGACGGTTCTGGAAATCGTTTCGGAAGACATTTAATCCGCGGTTATTATTTCAACAATATGCCAGAAGATCTTGCTAAAGAATTTGAAGAAGAATACAATCTTGATGCCGATTACATCAAAGCCAATTTATATAAAGAAGCCAATCCGAATGCCTACTTAGCCACGTTTGCCAAATTTATTATTAAACATAAGGATAATGAATTTTGCAAAAAAATCATAAAAAAGGAATTGAAATCGTTTACCAAAAACTACATCATGCAATTTGACAATTGTAGAGAAGTTCCGGTACATTTTGTAGGTTCCATTGCCTTTTATCTTAAAGATGAATTAACCGCAATGTTAAATAAATATGACATCAAAATTGGTAATGTATTACGCAGACCTATTGACGGTTTGATTGCGTACCATATTTTGAATAAGTAATAACTCTTTTTTTGTCATTCGAGAGAATGACAAGCACAAAGAATTTCTTTGCTCACTTTGCGAAAAACTTTGCGTTCTTTGCGGTTAAATAACTGAATATAATGGAAATTGCAATAATTGCTCACGATGGAAAGAAAGCTGACATGGTTCAGTTTTTGAACAAGAATAAAGAAATTCTTTTAAAAGAAAACATTAAACTCGTGGCCACCGGAACCACAGGTGGAAAAGCAGAAGCAGTTGGATTTAAAGTCAAGAAAATGCTTTCTGGACCCCAAGGTGGTGATGCTCAAATTGCAGCCCGAGTTGCAGAAGGAAAAACTAAAATGGTATTATTCTTTAAAGATCCAAATTCCAGTCATCCTCACGAACCCGATATTTCCATGCTCATCCGAATTTGTGACGTGCACAATATTCCGTTAGCAACCAATGAAGCTACTGCGCAGTTGTTATTATTGGGGTTGGATGAGATGAAGTAAAAAGCTTTAACTATATAAAAAACCTACTAAAATTGTGTAACATGTTATTTATTAGTAGTACTATATTTGATTACAACTAAACCTATCTCATGTCAATCCTCACTTTTAATCATCCAAAATTAAGCTATTCAATTATTTTTGTGGTTTCGATATTTTTTGTTTCGTGTAACCAAAAGGATAAGAAGGAGATAATTCCAGTTCCTATCTCAGATACAATTGTTTCAGTAAATGACAAGTCAAAAGTTAAAAACCAACAGATTGATGATACCATCTATTTGAATTTTATTGATAAAAAAGGACTTTTTACAGTTGAAGGTTTGATAGACTCAATTCATCCCCGAATTTACGTTAAGTTTGAAAATGACAAAATAGGAAAACTCAAGGCAAAAATTGTTACCAAAACCGAAAAAGGAAATATCCGTTTCAACCAGATTGTGTTTCCAAATCAAACTGCTGACGGGCCCTTCGGAACGGATCTAAATTTAGAATTGAAACAGACTGGAAAGCATATGTTGGTAATTGGTCATTCCCTCATGGCGGACAATCCGTACGTTGGTAAGTTCAAAGTGGAACTCCAGATTACTAGCGAATAAATAATTCTAATTTCTATCTTCTGCCTACTTCTAAAGATACCTCATTTTTTCTTCTTCCATATCCAGCTGATGCAAGTGCCTTCTGATGATTCCTTCATCTATAGTATCATTTTTTTTATTTTTTTGAATCAACCATTTCCTTTGTTCGTGAAGAATTCGGATGTAGATTATTTTACATTCGGAAGTCATATCCGTATCTTCAGTAAGCATTTTACTGTCTTTCCATTTGTCCGCTATTTTTTTAAGAATGGGCTGTTCTTCGAGTGCTTTCCCATAGTTTTTTTCTAAATGATTCAATGCAAATTCAGACAATTCATGCTTAATTACTCGGTACATTTTCTCATCCTCCGCATCTTCTTCAACGCTAACCATGTGGAATTTTTTGATCAGATAGGGCAATGTTAATCCTTGCAGCATTAATGTCAACAGTATGACAATAAATGTGATGAATAAAATTAAATTACGCTGCGGAAAAGCATTTCCATTATTTAAAGTTACTGGAATAGATAAGGCTGCGGCCAATGAAACTACGCCTCGCATTCCGGCCCAGCCCAATATGAACGGCCCTTTCATGCCCGGATTAACATCGACTACCGTAATGTACCTTTTAGCAATTTTAGTAATAACCACAGCGCCATAAGCAGATAGTATTCGTACAATTATAATCACAAAAGTGATCAGCACGCCATAGCCAATAGCGGAGTAAAAGCTAACTCCTTCAATTCCAGCTGTAATCGAAGGTAGCGATAGTCCGATGAGTGTGAATACCAAACCATTCATGACAAAAACAAGACTTTGCTATACATTATAACCGCGTACACGCGAGGCACTGGTTAAAAAAGAATGTCGGTTGTGCGATAAATACAATCCAGCTGTAACTACTGCTAAAACTCCTGAACTGTGCATTTCCTCTGCCGCTAAGTAAACGATATACGGCATAACGAGTGTCAAGGCAACATCCATATTGGCATCTGTAGGCAGGTATTTGTGTAGTTTCATAAAAATCCATCCGATCAAAAGCCCGACGACAATTCCGCTGACAACCATCCATGAAAAATTGATAGCTGCTTTTGCAAAAATGAATTGGGTAGTGCTAACCGCAACCAAGGCAAATCGGAAAATAATTAGGGAAGAAGCATCGTTTAAAAGACTTTCACCTTGCAAAATTGAGGATATTGCACGGGGTACTTTTACAAATTTCAAAATCGCTCCAGCACTTACGGCATCGGGAGGAGATACAATTCCGCCTAATAAAAACCCTAAGGCCAAACCGAAGCCAGGGATAAAATAATTCGCTACTAAAGCCACAGATAAGGCGGTAAGAAACACTACAACAAAAGCAAAACTTAGAATAATTCGACGCCAATGCCAAAGTTCTTTCCATGAAATTGTCCACGCTGCTTCATACAATAAAGGCGGCAGAAAAATTAAGAAAATAAATTCGGGGTCAATGGTTATGTTCGGAATTCCAGGTATAAGACTAATAATTAATCCGGCAATAATTAAGAGAATAGGGTAGGCTACTTTAATTTTATCGGCAATCATCATAATCAGTACGATGGCAAAGATTAGGATTAAGTAAAATGGAAAATTATCTAGCATAGTGCTTTAGGTGTAAAAGGATAGAAACATAAAATTGGAATTAGTTTTACGGTTTGAAACCAATAAAAGTAACTGAAGATGTGGGAACTTGGGAGTATCTGTTTACTGCTTTCTGACTACCGATCACTTATTTCACCGCAGTCATCGAAATTTCAATGTTGACTCCTTTTGGCAAACCAGCAACCTGAACTGTTTCGCGTGCAGGTGCGGTAGCTTCGTTAAAATAAGTTGCGTAAACCGAATTAATTCGTGAAAAATCAACCATGTTCATAATGAAAATTGTTGTTTTTACAACGTTGTCGAAAGTCATTTCGGCTGCTTCAAGAACTGCTTTCATGTTCTCCATTACTTGTTTGGTTTCGGTTTCGATATCATCCATAACCAATTCCATTGTTGTCGGATTTAAAGCAATTTGTCCCGAAGTATATAAGGTGTTTCCAATCAAAACTGCTTGGTTGTAAGGTCCAATTGGCGCAGGTGCTTTATTTGTAAATATTATTGTTTTACTACTCATAACTTCTAGTTTTTAAATATAGTTTCCAACTTTTGAAATCTAATTTCTACCTTCTACCTTCTGAAATCTAACTTCTAACTTCTATCGAAGCGTTCGATTCGGCTGGTTACGTTTATCATATTTAATATCGCTCAACACTCCGGCTTTAATACCAATGAAGAATCCCCAGTAACTATTGTCTCCAAAAGGAACCCAGTTAAAATCCATTCGCCAACTTAGTAAATCCCTTTCAAATCGGAATTGAGTAAACGTAACCCCTTTTTGAACAAAGTCGTATCCTGTTGAAACCCCTAGTTTCCATTTGGGCGTCAGATCAGTATTTACAGAAACCATTAATGAATTTCCGGTTATTTTTTGCTCTCGATTCGTATTCGAATACGTTAACGAATAGGCGAGCGTCATGTCCCAAGGTAATTCATATTTGAATAAATCAGAGGTTGTGTCTGGTTTGTCTTCGTCATCCGCTGCAAATTGGCTTTGTCGTCGGTCGCCTAAATCGGTGTTAGTTCCAAATAAGTCGTCTTCTCGGCCACCATTTCTTTTTCCTTGTGTATTTTCATTTTCTTTACCTGAAATATCTTTACTTGAAAACGCATAATTCAGCGTCATATTAGCACTAGTCATTCGGAACAAACTTCCACCGTTGTCAATATTCCACGTATTAATTTTCCGGCCAGCATTATTGATCGCATACGGATCCAGCGTCGCAGCAAAGTTCATATTCATTTTTTGATTAAAAAATTGCGTTCCACCACTCATCCGCAGTGGAGCTAATTTTAAGGAATCAGCAGTGATATCATAGCTTGTAGAAAAGTTCAAGTTGTTTAATAACATGATTTTCTTTGGCTCCGTTTTGGTCGAATCTTTATCGGTGACTTTGGCTTCAAAAGTATTACTCAAGTTAAATCCAATGTTATTGGACATTGTTTTTCCGGGTGCACCAAATATTCCGTTATCAAATCGCGTGTACTCTTTTATCATGGTTCCGCTTCCATCAGAATCGTACGTGTCATAATATTTAGAAAAACTTGGCGTATAACTATAGGAAACATTGGGACGCATCACGTGACGAATCGCTTGTATTTTTTTCTTTTCGCCAAAGTTATAAGTTCCATAAACTGTTGTTCCTAAGCTTGCACTAACCGAATAGGTTCTGAAAGCATCAAATCCTTGGACATCGGTATCAGTTACCTCATTTTTAGTGATGTCATATTGTCTTTGGATGGTTTTTAAATACCATACCTCGTTATAATTCACCGATGTAGTAGCACTAATATATTTAAAGACTTTGAAATTCGTACTTAACGGAATTGAATGTTGGAAACCAATTTTGGCGTCTCTAAACATTTGCGGTTTAAAGAATAGCGAATCGGTAGTGGCAATTCTGTTTTCGCCACGTAAGTTATATTGTAAATTGATGTTCTTGAAAAATCCTTTTTTGATTCCATCTTTTGGAGCAAAAGGGAATATTCTATCAACACTTAGCTGCAAGGTTGGCAATGTCATGTTGATTTGTTCCGTATTTGTATTTTGTGAGTGCGTAGCCGACAAGGATAAATTTACTTGTGGAACCGAATTGAACGTTTTTGAGTACGAAACAGATGAACTAAGTGTATTTATTAACGAACCACCAATATTTACCTGATTGATGGACTGTCTGTAATACTTACTTGTTCCAAGATTTACAGAAGCAGAAAATCGCGAATTCGGATTTGATTTTGGGTCTTTAGTGTGCGACCATTGAATGTTGTAGATATTACTTTTGGAATAATCGGGATAGCCTCTTTCACTTGTGATTAAATTTTCAAAGCGCACATTGACATTACCCATAAACGCATATTTTTTGGCATAAGTCGACTCTAATCTAATACCATAACTTCCATTAGTGTAATAATCTCCTAGCACTGCCAAATCGTAATTATCGCTTAGTGCAAAATAATAACCGCCATTTTGCAGTGAAAAACCTCTAGTATTACTATCGTTATACGACGGAATAATCAATCCCGAACGGCTTTTTTCACTCATTGGAAAAAAAGCAAAGGGCAACGCTACTGGAGTGGGAACATCAGCAATAACCATATTAGTAACACCAATTACTACTTTTTTTCCAGGAACAAATTTTACTTTATTGGTTTTAAAATAATATTCAGGATTATCAACATCTTTAGAAGTCGTAAATCGCGCACCTTTCATAAAGTAGACGGAATCGTTTTCTTTTTTAGTAAATTCAGCTTTAATTTTAAATTCTCCTTGTTCGGTTCTCGAATTCAAAACCCACGCTTTTTTTGTTTTGGTGTTAAACTTAATGGAGTCGGGTTCAACTACGTTTGTTCCTTGCTTGAAAACAGGAGCTTGGGAATATTTGCCTAGAGAATCTTTTATTCGACCTGCATAGATTTCGTTTTTTTCGTAATCAATAACAATGATGCCCGCTTTTAATTCGATATCTTGATAATAAACTTCCGCTTTATTGTAAAGTGTAATCGTTTTTTTCTTTTGGTCTATTTTTTCGTAATCAAGCGCTTTTCTCTTAATCTTACTTTCAAGCAGTGGCTTTTTCTTCAAACTGTCTGGAACAACCACTTTGGTAAGTTGCGGTTCGATTATGGTCGCGTTTTCGGGTGTAGTTTCTTGATTCTTAGCAGGAAAAGATTTCCGATTTGGAGTTCCTTCTTGCGAATATGTTTTTGTGTTTCCCAATGTTAGGAAAATTGTTAAAAAAACGATATAAAATAAGTTTCTTTGCAAAGGTTTAGTACTATTTTTGTAGAAGTATGGCTTGGTTTTTGACAAAGCAAACTTAAACAATATTTTTGGTCAAAAATAAGGAAATATTGATATTTTAACCTTTTGGTTTTAATTAAAATTAACATTAGGTCTATGAGATTTTTAAATAATATAAAAAGCTGTTTTACAACACTTTTGTTTTTTACTATACTAAATGTTTGCGGACAATCATCAAATAACAGATTTGTGGTGGTTTTGGATGCAGGTCATGGAGGAAAAGATCCTGGAAATTCGTACCACGGATTTATTGAAAAAGAAATTGCATTGAAGACAACGCTTAAAGTAGGTAAGTTTTTAGAAAGAGAAAGCGATATAGAGGTCACTTTTACTCGTAAAACAGATGAATTTATAGAATTAGTCGATCGCCCAAAAGTTGCTAACAAACTCGATGCTCATTTATTTGTTTCCATACATTGTAATTCAGTTGTTAATCAAATTCCATCAGGAACGGAAACATTTGTTATGGGACTTTCAAGAACCAATATGAATTTAGAAGTAGCTAAAAAAGAGAACTCCGTAATACTACTTGAAGATAATTATAAAACCACATACAAAGGATTTGACCCATCAAAACCGGAAAATCTAATAGGTTTAAAAATTAAGCAAGAGGATAACTTATACAGTAGTATTAGTTTAGCCTCAACCATCCAAGATAATTTTACCAACAATTTAAGCAGAAAAACTAGAGGAGTTAAACAACAACCTTTATGGGTTTTGGATGCTGCAAAAATGCCTGGTGTATTGATTGAATTGGGATTTTTATCCAATAAACAAGAAGGCGAATATCTTGATTCAGATGAGGGACAAACTGAAATGGCACGTCAAATTGCCAATGCTATCATTCACTACAAAAAAACATATTTCAATGAACCTTATACAAGTGAGGACGAAATAAAACCAGTTGTTAAAAAATATGTTACTGAACAACCGAAAGAAATCGTTGATACTGCAATTTCAAAACCAAATGAAGTAGTAAATATAGAACCGGGTAAAGGCATATATAAAATTCAACTTTTTGCCACATCAAAAAAGAGGGATTTGTTTTCAGATGATTTCAAAGGATTAAAAGAGATTTCTTTTACTTTTCAAAATGGATTATACCGATATTACTACGGAAAATCTTATGATATTGATTATGCAAAGAAAATGAGTGCTGAAGCAAAAAACCAAGGATTTCCAGATGCCTTTATCGTAGTATTTGCTGATGGTAAAGTATCATCGATAAAATAATTAATTAAAAGAGAATTTTGAGACTACTTAAGAATACGAAAATTATACAATTTGTACTATGCACTATTTTGGTGTGTATTTCTACTAAAGCCTATTCACAAAAATTTAAAGTTACGTTAGATGCCGGTCATGGTGATCACGATTTTGGCGCCGTGCATCATGGACATATTGAGAAAAATATTGCTCTAGCAGTTGTTCTTAAAGTAGGACGGATTCTGGAAAAAAACTCGGGCATACAAGTTATTTACACCCGTAAAGGCGATCAGTTTATTGATTTAGTAGAACGCGCTAATATTGCCAACAGAGCCAATGCTGATATTTTTGTTTCTATTCATTGCAATGCTAATAAAAATATGGTGGCCGATGGAAGTGAAACGTATGTTATGGGTATGTCCAAAAATGCTTCCAATCTTGAAGCTGCAAAGCGAGAAAATCAGGTTGTCACTTTAGAGAAAGATTACAAGCAAAAGTACGAAGGTTTTGATCCTAATTCTGCTGAATCCTATGGCGGAATGATTGTAGCTCAGGAATTGTATCTTGATCAAAGTATAGCTTTAGCCGGAAAAGTACAAGAACATTTTTTAAATGTTGGTAAAAAAAGTCGCGGCGTAAAACAAGCTCCTTATATGGTTTTGCACAAAGCGTACATGCCAAGAGTTTTAATAGAAATGGGTTTTATATCGAATCCAGCTGAAGGCGCAAGATTGGATTCAGAGCAAGGGCAGCAAGAAGTTGCGGAATCCATTGCTACTGCAATCATCAGTTACAAAAAAGAATATTTTGGAAAAGGTGCTGATGACGATGTGGTGAAGCCAGCAGACCGAATTGAAGTCAAAAAAATGGATTCGACAAAATCAAAACCGACCGTAAAAAATCCGGAAGTAAAAAAACCTGACGTAAAACCAATAATTAAGTCAGAGCCTGTTACTACCGGAATAGCAACATTTAAAATACAACTATCTGCGAGTGGAACAAAATTAGATCCTGTACCAAGCAATTTTAATGGTTTGAGTAAAATTTCTGTATCAAATGAAGGAACTTTGTACAAGTATATGTACGGTGAAACAACAAACTATGAAGAAGCTCGGAGGCTATTATCGGAAGCCAAAGCAAAAGGATATGCATCTGCCTTTGTAATCGCTTTTAAAAACGGTAAGAAAGTTTCTGTTCAAGAAGCATTAAGACAATAATAACAAGGAGTTTTAATTATTTATTTTAACTTTGCCAAAAACGATCTACCATTGAAAGTCACTAGAGAAATTAAGACCGCGATATTAGTTATTGCTTCTATTTTATTATTTATTTGGGGTTATAGTTTCCTTAAAGGAAGAGATTTACTATCCAACTATAAAACGTTTTATGTTCAGTACGATAACGTGGAAGGGTTGGTAAATTCAGCTCCAATAACCATTAATGGACTTATCGTTGGTAAAGTCGCTAGTATCAAATTCCTCGATACTGCTGGAAAAATTCAGGTGGAATTACAAATCAAAAATGACTTTCCTTTTTCAAAAACGAGTGTTGCGGCTATTTATGAGCCGGGGTTAATTGGGGGTAAGCAAATTATGATTATTCCTAATTTTCAAGATAAAGCACCAGCCGAATCTGGAATGACTTTAATTTCTGATGTAAAACCAGGTTTGACCTCACTAGTAGTAGATAAATTAACGCCGCTTCAAGAAAAAGTCGATAAAATGTTGGGCTCAGCAGACGTATTGTTATTCAATGTGAATTCTATTTTTGATGCTAAAACTAAAGAAAACTTGAAAAGTAGTATCGCTAATCTAGATGCAACTTTGGCCGAATTTAAAGTTGCTTCAAAAAGCGTCAACGAATTGTTAGCTGATAATAAAGGGAAATTTAATTCCACTATGACAAATGTAGATAAAGCTTCAGCGAATTTTGCGAAACTGTCTGATTCGTTGTCTAAAGCAAATATTGGGAAAACAGTGAAAAGCTTAGAAAAAACATTGGCAAGCGTTGATAAAATAATGTCTGATGTTCAAGCAGGCAAAGGTACACTGGGTAAATTGGCAAAAGATGAATCGTTGTATAATAATTTCAATAAAACATCAAAAGAACTTGAATTATTGTTGCAGGATTTACGTTTGAATCCGACACGGTATGTCAACGTTTCTCTTTTCGGAAAGAAAAACAAACCTTATAAAGTGCCAACAGTTGAAACCAAAACAGATAGTATCTACATAAAGAAACCTTAAGCCATGATGTATATTGATAACATACTTTTTGCTATAATTCTTATTTTGGGAATTGGTTTGTTTACTAAAAATGTAATCAAACTGAAACGCAATATCAATCTCGGTCGCGACGTAAACCGAACCGATAATCCATCCGCACGTTGGAAAAATATGGCCATGATTGCGCTAGGGCAATCTAAAATGATTAAAAGACCAATCGCTGGTTTTTTCCATATAATAGTCTATGTTGGATTCATAATTATTAACTTAGAAGTTCTTGAAATTATTATTGATGGTCTTTTCGGAACCCACAGAATATTTTCATTCCTTGGCGGATTGTACGGTTTTCTAATTGGTTCTTTTGAAATTCTTGCAGTATTGGTTTTATTTGCTGTAATAGTTTTCTGGATTAGAAGAAACGGAATCAAATTGAAGCGTTTTGTAAGTTCTGATTTGACGGGTTGGCCTAAAAATGATGCCAATTATATTCTGTATTTCGAAGTAGTTTTGATGTCGTTGTTCTTGATTATGAACGCATTTGATCTTCAATTTCAAACAATGAATTCCGGAAATGTTATTTCGCAATTCTTGACGCCTTCGCCAGAAATCTTTTCACTAATACAGGTGGAAATTATTGAAAGAGTCGCTTGGTGGATTCATATTTGTGGAATTTTGGTTTTCCTAAATTACCTATATTATTCAAAACATTTACATATCTTATTGGCGTTCCCAAACACCTATTTTGCCGATCTGAATCCGAAAGGACAATTGGATGATTTAGAAAGTGTGACCAAAGAAGTAAAACTTATGATGGATCCTACTGCTGATCCTTTTGCAGCTCAGCCTGCCGATCCCAATGCGGTTCCACAAAAATTCGGAGCTTCCGATGTTCAAGATTTGAATTGGGTTCAATTGCTGAACGCATATACTTGTACTGAATGTGGAAGATGTACATCGGTTTGTCCAGCAAACATTACCGGTAAAAAATTGTCACCACGCAAAATCATGATGGATACGCGTGATAGAATGGAAGAAGTAGGAAAAAATATCGATGCCAACAAAGGTGTTTTTGTTCCCGATAATAAAGCGCTGTTGAATGATTACATTACGCCAGAAGAACTTTGGGCCTGTACGTCATGTAACGCTTGTGTGGAAGAATGTCCGGTTAATATCAGCCCATTATCCATTATCATCGACATGAGAAGGTATTTGGTAATGGAACAAAGTGCGGCACCTCAATCCTTAAATGCGATGATGACCAACATTGAGAACAATGGCGCGCCGTGGCAATACAACCAACAAGATAGATTAAACTGGAAAAATGAATAAATATTGATTTGATTCATCGTATCTAAATAGGATTTTGATTGATCAGAAATAAATAAATAAACTATAAATACAAATCACCATAAATGTGAGACTTGGGAATTTGTCTAATGAATGAGAAATAATTAAATTAAAAAAATGAAAGCGGAAGACATTGACAAAAACTTGCAAGTAGTAACAGAAAACGGACAGCATTTAAGTCCGATATTACCAGAAGGTGTTAAAAATTATTTAATTGATATTGACGGAACGGTATGCGACGATATTCCAAATGAAGAACCGGAACGAATGCTCACGGCTGAACTTTATCCCGACGCATTGGTAACCTTGAATAAATGGTACGACGAAGGACACATTATATTCTTCTTTACTTCACGAACAGAAGCACACAGAGAATATACTGAAATCTGGTTAAAAAAACACGGATTCAAATACCACGGAATCGTATTCGGAAAACCACGTGGAGGAAACTACCACTGGATTGACAATCATTTGGTGAAAGCGACTCGTTACAGAGGAAAGTTTACTGATTTAATTGAAAAAGAAGTCACCATCGAAGTTTTTGACGATGGTCAACATGAATAACATTCGGTTATTTGTTGATTTGGTTATTTGAAATGACCAAATAACCAGATAACCAGATAACCACATAAACAATAAAAAATGTCAGAAGTGTTAAACGTGCCTACAATGGCAGAAATGTTGGCTCAAGGCAAACAGCCAGAAGTTTTATTTTGGGTTGGTTGTGCGGGTAGTTTTGATGACAGAGCAAAAAAAATCACCAAAGCATTCGTGCGTATTTTAAATCGTGCAAATGTCGAGTTTGCTGTTTTAGGAACGGAAGAAAGTTGTACTGGAGATCCGGCCAAACGTGCAGGAAATGAGTTTTTGTTTCAAATGCAAGCCATGATGAATATCGAAGTTCTGAATGGGTACGAAGCTAAAAAAATCGTGACTGCTTGTCCGCATTGTTTTAATACACTGAAAAATGAATATCCAGAATTAGGTGGAACATATGAAGTCATTCATCACACTCAATTCTTAAAATCTTTGTTAGATACAGGAAGATTAACCATAGAAGGCGGACAATTCAAAGGAAAGAGAATTACATTTCACGATCCTTGTTATTTGGGTCGTGCTAATAATGTTTACGAAGCGCCAAGAGAATTAATTGAAAAATTAGACGCCGAATTGGTGGAAATGAAACGTTCTAAAGCGAATGGTTTATGTTGCGGCGCTGGTGGAGCACAAATGTTCAAAGATGCCGAACCTGGAAATAAAGAAATAAATATAGAGCGAACCGAAGAAGCTTTAGAAACCATGCCAGAAATTATTGCCGCAGGTTGTCCATTCTGTAACACGATGATGACCGATGGCGTAAAAGCCAAAGAAAAAGAAGGCGACATTAAAGTAATGGATATCGCTGAACTAATTGCAAATGCACAAGATTTATAATTTATAAATCTAATATCTAATATCAAAAATCCAATATCAAATGTACGTTCCTTTTGAAAATTTACCCGAAGAAGCTAAAATTTGGATCTACCAATCCAACAGAAAATTTTCAGATGACGAAATGACTGAAATCGAAAGTGATTTAAAAACATTCATCGAAAATTGGTCGGCACACGGATCTGGTTTAGAAGCTTCTTATCTTTTAAAATACAATCGTTTTATTGTTCTAGCTGTAAATCAAGACGTACAGCAGGCAACGGGTTGTTCTATTGATTCTTCTGTAGGTTTCATCCAAAGCTTAGAGCAAAAATACCAAGTAGATTTATTAGATAAAATGAATGTAACCTTCAAAAATGGAGAACATATTGCGCATAAATCTTTACTTGATTTCAAACGTATGGCCAAAGAAAAAGCGGTTACCGAAAATACAATTGTATTCAACAATTTAGTAAATACTATCGAAGAATTTAACGAAAACTGGGAAGTCCCTGCGAGTGAAAGCTGGCACAGTCGTTTCTTTTAATTGCTGAATTTTATGAAATTTTTTTTCTTCAGAATCGGTTTGCTAACAGCGCTGTTGTTTTTGGTTACGAATTGCTCGTCTACCAAAGTCAGTAAAAAAGCACCGCTAGCTTTGTCTAAAGCTGGAGTAGCCCTTGATGAAGAAATATACCAACCGCACTTAAAATCCGACAGAAAAAATTTTTTCCCCGAAACTGAAGCCGAAACGAATTGGGTCGATAGCATTTACAATCAAATGTCATTTGACGAAAAAGTTGGACAATTATTTATGATTGCTACTTATTCTAATAAAGATGCCGCACATATAGCCGATGTTGAAAGATTGGTTACCGAAAATAAAGTTGGTGGCTTAATCTTTTTTCAAGGCGGACCAATGCGTCAGGCGCTATTAACCAATAAATTTCAAGCGCTTGCTAAAGTTCCTTTGTTCATCGGAATTGACGCTGAATGGGGTTTGAATATGCGAATTGATTCTACGTTTCGATATCCGTTCAACATGACTTTAGGTGCTATTAAAGATCTAAAATTGATTGAAAAAGTAGGTGTCAGTATGGCTAAAGAAAGCAAACGAATGGGCATCCATTTTAATTTTTCTCCTGTATTGGATATAAATACTAATCCGAAAAATCCAATTATTGGGTACCGTTCTTTTGGGGAAAACAAAGTGAACGTAACAGTTCATGCTATGGCGTTAATGAATGGAGTTCAAAGTCAAGGACTATTTTCAACAGGAAAACACTTTCCAGGTCATGGCGATACGGAAACCGATTCACACAGCACGCTTCCACTTGTAAATGCCTCTTTGGAACATATTGAAAAAATTGAATTGTATCCGTACAAAAGAATGTTTGACGAAGGTTTGGTTTCTGTAATGGTTGCGCATTTGAATGTGCCCAGTTTGGAACCAAGAGAAGGATATCCAACTTCGGTTTCCTACAACGTTGTTACAAATATGCTTAAAGGTGAATTGGGTTTTGATGGATTAATATTTACAGATGCCCTCAATATGAAGGGCGCAAGCAATTTCAGAAAACCTGGCGATATCGATTTGGAAGCCTTTATGGCAGGTAATGATATTTTACTTTTTGCAGAAGACGTTCCGCTTGCTGTAGAAAAAATTTGCGTGGCCTTCCAAGATAGTTTGATTTCTGAATCACGTTTAGCCGAATCGGTTAAAAAGATTTTGCGTTATAAGTTCAAAGCAGGTTTGAACAACTATAAACCGGTGGAACCAATCAATTTGTACCATGATCTTAATCCAATTTCAAATAATGATTTGGATTATGAGATGTATGAAAATGCGATTACTGTAGTTAAAAATGAGGATCAATTACTTCCAATAAAAGACCTAAATCAAAAAATTGCCTATGTAAAATTGGGTGATGATACAAATAATTCCTTCGTAACTACACTAAAAAAGTACACCGATGTTACCGAAATAGCAGACACCAATCCAGACTCTTTAATGGTGAAATTAAAAGATTACGAAACGGTAATTATCGGATACCATAAATCAGATAAGAGCTGGTGGAAAGTGCCAGCGTTTACGGATAATGAGTTACAAATTATAAACAAAGTGGCCGCGGCTAAAAAACTGATCATTGATTGTTTTGCCAAGCCTTATGTATTATCGCAAATAATGAATTTTGATGCCATTGACGCGGTTGTAGTTTCGTATCAAAATGGAAATGTAGCACAGGAAGTTTCAGCCGAATTGCTTTTTGGAGCGATAGAAGCGAAAGGTACTTTACCGGTTTCTATTAATGAAACCTATAAAGCAGGATTTGGTTTGGCTACAATACCACTAAATCGTTTAGGTTTTTCAACTCCCGAACGAGTAGGAATGAGTTCTGAAAAACTGAAGGAAATTGAAACATACGCCAATAAAGCAATAGATGAGAAAATGGCACCCGGAATGCAAATTCTTGTTGCTCGAAAGGGGAAAGTTATCTACCAAAAATCTTTTGGAAAGCAAACCTATGAAGGTAACGTGAAAATCAAAAACTCCGATTTATATGATGTAGCGTCCTTGACTAAAATAGTAGCGACTTTACCCAATGTTATGAAGGTGTATGACCAAAAGAAGGTTACACTTCAAACCACTTTAGGTGAGATGTTACCAATTTTTAAAAATTCGAACAAACAGCAAATGACATTCAAAGAGCTACTTTCACATTATGGAAGAATGCAAGCTTGGATTCCGTTTTATAAAGCAACGTTGGATTCGGCTAAGGTACCATTAGATAAATACTATAAAATGGTGTACAGCGAAGGATTTACAAAACGCGTTTCTGATAGTTTGTTTTTGCGGGATGATTATCATGATACTATTATGAAACAAATTATCAATAGTCCATTAATTGATAAAAAAGAATACCGTTACAGCGATTTTACGTTCATTATTCTGAAACAATATCTAGAGAAAATATTAGGTAAACCTTTGGACGAATTGGCTTCCAACAATTTCTATAAAACATTGGGGATGAACAATACTACCTTCAATCCTTTAAAGAAATTCGATAAAACTATAATTGCTCCAACAGAAATTGACACTTATTTTCGTCATGGTATAATTCAAGGCTATGTTCACGATATGGAAGCTGCAATGGAAGATGGAGTGGGCGGGCACGCCGGAATTTTCTCGAATGCGATGGATATTGCCAAGATGATGCAAATGTATCTTCAAGAAGGAAATTATGGAGGTATTCAGTATTTTTCAGAGGATACTTTTAAGACGTTCAACACGAGTTGGTTTTATGGCGAAGGCAATCGCCGCGGATTAGGTTTCGACAAACCCCAAATCGCGGGAGCGGGTCCAACTTGTGGCTGCGTATCAATGTCGAGCTTTGGTCATACTGGTTTTACTGGAACTATTGCTTGGGCAGATCCGGCAACCGATTTAGTTTATATTTTCTTATCAAACAGAACGTACCCGGATTCAAATTTGCCGAATAAACTTTCGAAGGCTAATATCCGTGAAGACATTCAAAAAGTTATTCAAGACGCAATTATTGAAAAGAAATTTTGATTTCGTTTCGACTGTGAGATGGTATTTGACTGCGTAGTAAAAGAGTTCCTGATTTATTTTAAACTGATATTATTAATTCATTGTTTAGCAGTATTATTATAATCCGTAATAAGCCAAGTAGCGAAAACAGCTATTGCAAATGATAAGTAATAATATTTAGACAAATCTCCTTCAAGTTTTCCTAAATAAAAACCTAATCCTACCAAAATGATTGCAACTCCCAGTTCGATCATGCCATGAATTTTAAAAGGAATGATTTTAACTATACCCAATTCAAATTTGGTAAAGAGAGTTAAAAAAAAATGAACAATTCCTAAAATGTAAGTACATGTAGAAGTCACCGTTGCCAAACCAAAGTATACAGGTGATATTAATAAAAACATAACTACACCATAATCGATTGCACCGTGAATTCTTGAATTTAGTCTCATAATTATTTTTATTTAAAGATACATTTATTGGAATTTAATACAAAAGAAGAAATTCCATATTTATCGTTAAGATCTAACACAGGCAAATTTAAATTATAATTAACTAATTGAAATCTAGCATTCTAATTATACTATATCCTATCAAGTTTTGAAATTAGGGTTAAAATTATTTATTATTTAGTGTGGTCTTTTAGGTGAATTAGTAGGAATATGGGATAACTATAAATAATCAGGATAATAATGTAATGCAGTAGGAGTGAAATTTGGAGAACTTTGTAATATCAAAAACAATAAATTAATTCGTCTATGAACACATTTAAAAACAAAGAACCGGTACCACCCAATATTTGGGTCGAATGGGAAAAAAAATCCAAATTGCTTCGAAGGCGTTTTCCACAGTTGATTCCATCAGACTTAAAATTTGAGAAAGGAAGTGAAAACGATTTGCTTGAACGATTACAGAGAAAGCTCAAGAAAACAAAATCAGAAGTCATTCAAATAATAGAAAACACAATCACAAATAAATTCATTAATAACTTAAAAATAAACTATCATGAGTAATTTACTTTACACCGTCGCAGTAATTCTAATAATTTTATGGGCACTTGGTTTTTTTATTGGAGGCATGGGAAACATCATTCACATTCTTTTAGTAATCGCCATAATTGCCGTTCTATTTAGAGTTATTAAAGGGAAAGATCCAATATAAGGTCGCTTTCCAAACTCAAATCTTTACTTAACAAAATACAAAATAATGAAAAAGTCAATTTTTACAATTTTAGCAGCCATGGCAATGATAAGTGGTGCAAACGCTCAGTCTACAATAGAAGCTCGAACAACAAGTGATACTGATACAAGAAGTAATTTTATTTTAGGCGCCAAATTAGGTGCTAATTATTCTAACGTTTATGATAGCGAAGGTGAAGACTTTGTAGCTGACGGTAAACTGGGATTCGTAGCCGGTGGATTTGTTACATTGCCATTAGGGAAATTATTTGCAATTCAGCCTGAGGTTTTGTACTCCCAAAAAGGATTTAAAGGTAAAGGAACTTTACTTGGTAGTTCTTACAGTTACACACGTACAACAGATTATTTAGATGTACCCATTTTTGTTGCTATTCGTCCAGTAGAATATATTTCGATATTGGCAGGACCTCAATTTTCTTACTTATTGAGTGAGAAAAATGAATTTACTAGCGCTGTTGGTAATGCATCTCAAGAAGAGGCATTTAATAATGACAATATTAGAAAAAATACTTTCGCTTTTGTGGGTGGAGTTGACATTAATATTGACAAATTAGTTGTGGGAGCTCGTGCTGGTTGGGATTTAAAAACCAACAATGGCGACGGAACTTCAGATACACCGAGGTACAAAAATTATTGGTACCAATTGACTCTAGGTTATAAATTCTAAAAATAAAATAAAGTATAATATTTAAATTAAAACAAAATGAAAAATTCAAACGACACATTTAAGGTAATAGGGGCATTAGTATTAGGAGCAGCTGCAGGAGCAGCATTAGGAGTCTTATTTGCACCAAAGAAAGGTTCTGAAACAAGACAAGAAATTGCAGAAAACGCAAAGAAAATGTCAAAAAAAATGAAGAATAAATTTCAGAATCAAGTAGATTCTTTAAAGCATCAAGTTGGTAAAGCAGAAAAGTTTATTGAAGATAATGTGTCAAATGCTAAAGATGCTTTTACTGATAAATATGCTGATGCAAAAAGTAATTTAAACCATAAAGTGGATGATGTAGTGAATGCTGCAAAATCATAAATTAACAATAGTATAAACCTTTATTCTTATTGGTATGCAATTAAACGAAAAAATAGATCTTTTAACAGACAGCGTAAAAGAGTATATAGAAACTAATTACGAGCTCGTTAAACTACAAGTTATTGATCATACATCTGATGTTATTTCAGCTCTTATTGGTATGCTTATTTTTGGAATTCTTTTATTTTTATTTATAATATTCGGAAGTGTATACGCTGCTTTTTATTTAACTGATTTGATTGGTATCGATAATATTGGTTTTGCAGTTGTTGGTGGATTTTATCTGCTTGTAGCAATACTATTCTTCTTCAATAGAAAGAAATTGATCGAAGATAGAGTTTGCAACAACTTTATCAAAAGAAAAATGGCTAAAGAATTGTAAAATACTTATCTATGGAAACTAAAGTTATATCATGCGATCAAGACTTAATGGATAGAATTGCGGCGCTTAAAATAATTAAAGCCGAACAAGAGGCGAAAATCAGTGAGCAATTTATTGATTTGAAAAGTTCAATAACTATTGGATCAATTATTAAAGAATCTGTTGCGCACATTGCTTCGGATAAGGATACTAAGAAAAACTTACTTACGATTGGCACAACCATGGGAACTAACTTTTTAATTGAAAAAATTTTAGGAAGTAATAGTAGTATAAAAGGATTTTTAGGTTCGATGTTGGCCGAAAAAGTTTCAAACTCATTCATTGGCAAAATAATTTCAAAAATTTAAGAGCAACTTTTTTAAGGTTGCATTTTATTGAAATTCTTGAATTCATACAAAAACACACTCTATACAGAGTGTGTTTTTTATATATAATATTTTTTAAAAATTATATAAGTCATTAATTTCTATGCTGTCGTAAATTTAAAACACAAAATATAACTAAGATGATACTTCAATTAAAACCATCAATTCTTGTTGAAACGCCACTCGGAACAGGTCAAGCAATTTTTATTATAGATTACGGAATGCATCAAAATACCTGTTGGGTTGTGGCATTGCAAAAAGACGGTGTAGTAAAACATTTTGATTGCAACGATGTGATACTTTCTACCAACTACACGTATGGAATGAATTTAAGAAAGAACGGATTTAATCGTAAACACGACAACAGTAGCAATGAAAAGTAATCGCTCGCTTTAGTGATGCTACTGAATGTCCTTTACACTATAAGACCCAAATAATTCTGTATCTGGTAGTGTTAAACATTACATATTACTGTTGTTTTTATTGGAATTGCAAAGCCGCTATTATAATAGGTAGCTTTCAAATTTGGAATATCCGATTGTTACACTTACTTACGTGTTTTGAACAATAAGAAAATACAACGGCATACCAATAGTGATGTTAACAGGAAAGGTTACCGCAAGCGCCATGGGCAGGAAAAGTCCAGGATTTGCTTTGGGTACAGATATTTTCATAGCAGCAGGAACGGCAATGTATGAGGCACTGGCAGCCAAAATTGCAAACATAAATCGATTGGTGATGTCGTTGGTAACATACGAACTTAGGATCGCAATAAGACAACCGTTAAACAAAGGAATTACGATTGCAAAAATGAAGGGAAACCATCCGAATGAAAAGAATGCCTTCAGTTTTTTACCGCTGCTGATCCCCATATCTAATAAAAAGATTGCCAAAAATCCTTTAAATAAATCGTTGGTGAAAGGCTTGATTCCTTCGGCTTGCTTGTCACTTGCTAAATAGCCTATAATTAAACTTCCCAAAATTAGTAAGACACTGCCATTGGTAAAAGAATGTTTTATGGCGCTACGTTTACTTATATTTTTGCTTTGCTCTTTATTAAATACTGAAATTAGTAAAAGTCCCATTATAATGGCAGGAGATTCCATCAAAGCCATAAGAGCAACCATATGACCATGAATTGTTAATTGTTGGTATTCTAGAAAAGAAACGGCGGTTACAAACGTCACTGCACTTACCGAGCCATAAGCTGCAGCTATTGCCCCAGCATCAAAGACATTCAATTTTCTTTTCAAGAGAAAGAATGTGTAAAGCGGAATTAGCAATGAAATTAACATTCCAAACAATACAGACCATCCAATTTCGCTTGTAAAGTTCTCATGAGATAATTCTTGACCGCCTTTAAATCCGATGGCAAACAAAAGATATAGCGAAATAAATTTTGACGAATTAGGTGGAATTTCTAAATCACTTTTTAAATAAACAGCTATTATACCCAACACAAAAAATAGTAATGCAGGATTAGTTAAATTTTCAATAAGTAAGTTATAATTCATAAATAAAATTGTTTGTTGTCAATTGTATTTCGTTTAGGAAAAGGATTCAATTTATGCCCCAAATTTAAATCGTTATTTGTTTAATGATGCTCTCGTTAGTTTATCATTAATCACCCGCCCTAATTCGGTATCTGGAAATTTTTCTGCAATGATTACTTCCAAATTCATTTTGTCTAATTGGTGAAGTGTATCATAGAGTCGTGCTGCAGCTTCCTTTAAATTTTCATTAGGAGATACTATCATTTGGATGCAATCGTTTGGCACGTTAACTATAGCGGTACTAAATAGCAATAGTCCTACTCTTTTATTTTTAAATTGAGGGATAAATTTTTCAATGTTTTCTGTGAAAATTAAAGGAGTCGCTGGTGCATAATGTTTTGAGAGCATACCAGGTGCCTCGGGCGCAGTATCATTTTTAGTAAATAATGTAACGTCACCAGCAATAGTTTTAATTTCCTCAATTGAAATGCCTCCTAATCGATAAACAACAACTTCATTTTGATTAAATCCGATAATAGTAGACTCAATACCTGTTTGGCATGCACCTCCGTCTAAAACCATTTCAATATTATCCTGAAAATATTCTGCTACATGTTCCGCTTTTGTTGGACTTATCATTCCGAAGGGATTCGCACTTGGAGCTGCCAGCGGAAAATCAAGTAGGTTTAGAAGCGCTAATGCTGTTGGATGATTGGGTATTCTCACAGCCACTGTTGGTTTGCCCGCAGTAATTAAATCAGGTACTGAAGCATTTTTTTTAAGCAATAATGTTAATGGGCCTGGCCAAAAACTTTTAGCTAATTTTAGTGCCATTGGAGGAATATCTACTGCAATAGTTTTCAAATCTTCCATACTTTTTATATGTACTATTAACGGATTGTAAAATGGCCGCTGTTTTATAGTATATATTTCTTTTATGGCTTTATCGCTAAAAATATTGCCCGCTAAACCATAAACAGTTTCAGTAGGAAAACCAATAATACCTTCATCTTTTAAAATTCTTGCTGCTAAATCTATATTATTACTAATCATTTTCTTTATGGATTACACCTATCGCAGTGCATGGGATCTTCTTTATTTTTTTTATGTGGATATTTTTCTTCTTTTTTGAAATTGCATTTCAAACAGGTATAAATATAACTTAGGGTTGAACGGGTTGGAAAACCGCACCATTCGCAAGGTAAACCTGGTTTAGCATCTGTAATTCCAAAACCTGGTGAAGAGCACTGCGGACAAAGGGAGTTGATTTTGTCTGCCAATTTTTGGGTAGCCTTTTGAATAACGTTCATACGAGTCGGATTATACATTGCGCGCATATCCGTTTCAACAAAAACTTCTCCATTTGTGTTAACTTCATGATAGGCGTCAATCAATGAGTCCCAATCCGTAATACCTTTTTTAATTTTGGAATAATCGTCTTTATGTTTTCTAAGTATTAAGCCGTGTGAAGGGAATAATGCTGTAGTTGCAAAATCACGCAATTCTTTTTCAGATTTAAGTTCGGTTGCATTAAAATTGGTGTCGGTACTTAATTCGCGAATAATAATCTCTAGATCGTTTTTCTTGTCGATAAAAATTAAAAACTCATCATCGGCATGTGCGAAAAAAATTGACGGATGAGGACCAAAAGAACCTTCGCTGGCAAGGGCCATATCGCAATTCGTAAGTTCCATTGCAAGAAGGCATTTGTTTCTTGCGGTTGTAATAGGGTCATCTTTTCTTTCAACTTCTCCAGAAAATGTTCCTAATGAATCGGTGTCAAAGTTTGACGCAACGAGACATTTTACACCAAGTTCTTTCTCTAAAATAGGCGCAATCACTTGTTCTTTTTCATGCTGGGTCGCAATCAACAAAGTTCGCTCTCTAAACATGTTCAGATGGGCGTGTAAAACGAATCACCACGTCTGACTTTATTTCAAATTGTGGTCCCTTCATTTCGGTAGACTCAATCAATTTTATGATTTCATCTAAACTTTTTTTAAGTTGTGGAATTCGTATCATAGCAGTTTTATCATCATATCCAAAGCGTTCTTGCGAACTGAAATTTTTCATTTGATGAAATTGGATTTTACTTGAGAATACATTACGTATAATTTCAAGGCTCTCTTCCGCTGAAAAATCGCCATCGATTAGTTTAAATGTTTGGGAGTTTATCATTACCTTTTTACTTTAGAATATTGATGATGAGTTAATGCACCAGTAATAATTATAAATGATGCGATTAGATTGCTATTAATTTTTTCGCTCACTGATAAAGCTATTATTGCTACTGTTGATAGTACTAATACAAGGACTAAATGGGTTGCTATTTGTTCTTTTTTCATTTTTTAAACTATTGACCTTGTCCTAAGGAATATCCAGATTTACCATCAAACTCGTATAAATTCTCCGTTTTTATTACATCAATTTTCGCTTCTAAAGCTCGATTTAATAAAGTAATGATATGGTTTTTGTACATTAATTTACCATGAGTTGGTTTAAATCTACAACGCCAATGATCTGTGCAAAATGTTTCTTCAAAACCTTCTGGCCAAACTTTAATTCCACGATTGGTGATCATCGTTAAATGTTTGTTTTCAGTATTAATACTCTGAACTAAACTTGCTAATTCATTAGGGTCTGTGCCATTCCAATGCACAAATAAATCTACACCGACTAATTCTTTTACAGCGGCAGGTTTTTTAACATATTTTGGTAGATTTAAAACAGCATCCTTACTGTAAGACACTTTTTTTAGTAATTCAGGACTTTTGCCAAGATTGGCAATTACTGCTTTTGAGAATTCTTTAGTCCCCACTTTTTCTTTGCTAATACCTTCTTTATAAATATCATAGGTGTGGATTCCATCTTCAATTGTTTTCAACCATGCATTTTGTATTTTTTCAGCTATTTCAGTCTGACCAATATGATTTAGCATCATCACAGCACCTTCTAATAATCCCGATGGATTCGCCAAATTTTGTCCGGCACGTCTTGGGGCTGAACCGTGAATTGCCTCGAACATGGCACATTCTTCTCCAATATTTGCCGATCCAGCTAATCCTACCGATCCAGCTATTTGCGCTGCAATATCAGACAATACATCTCCATAAAGATTAAGTGTAACAATCACATCAAAAATTTCTGGTGTGTCCGCCATTTTTGCCGCTCCGATATCAATAATCCAATGTTCGTTTTCTATTTCTGGATATTCTAAGGCAATTTCATCAAAAACTTGGTGGAACAAACCGTCTGTTTGCTTCATAATATTGTCTTTTGTAAAGCAAGTAACTTTCTTTCTACCATACACTTTTGCGTATTCAAAAGCGTATCTCACAATTTTTTCACAACCAGGACGGCTAATTATTTTTAAACATTGAACTACTTCATCGGTTTGCTGATGTTCAATTCCGGCATATAAATCCTCTTCATTTTCTCGAATAATTACAATATCCATTTTAGGATGTTTAGTCTCTACAAAAGGATGTAAACTGATACAAGGTCTAACATTAGAATACAGTCCTAAAAATTTTCGTGTAGTAACGTTCAAACTCTTATAGCCACCACCTTGAGGAGTTGTAATAGGTGCTTTTAGAAAAATTTTATTCCGACGGATGATGTCCCAAGATTCAGATGCAATACCAGAAGTATTTCCGGATAGATAAACTTTTTCACCGACTTCAATTTCGTCAATTTCAATTTGTGCACCTGCCGCTTTAAGGATATCAAGTGTTGCATCCATTATTTCTGGACCAATTCCGTCACCTTTTGCTACTGTAATTCGTGTCATTTTTTTTTATTTAAAATTTGATGGGACAAAATTCTCAATTATATTTCATATATTTTTATTTATATTTGTGATGATATATATAAATAAAATTTATGAATTACACTTTGCATCAGTTACAAGTATTCTTAAAAATCACGCAAAAAAAGAGTATTACTAAAGCTGCCGAAGAATTGCATTTAACGCAACCTGCTGTTTCTATTCAGTTAAAAAATTTACAAAATCAATTTGAAATTCCACTAACAGAGGTTGTTGGACGCCAACTTTATGTGACCAATTTTGGAATGGAAATTGCCGAAGCTGCTGAAAAAATTTTGAACGAAGTCTATGCCATTAATTATAAAACGATGGCTTTTAAAGGTCAATTAAGTGGAAGACTAAAAATTTCGGTTGTTTCTACTGGGAAATATGTAATGCCCTATTTTCTCTCCGATTTTATGAATGAGTATAAGGGCATCGAGTTACTGATGGATGTTACTAATAAGAACAAGGTTTTGGAAAGTCTAGAAATTAATGATGTTGATTTTGCTTTGATTTCCATATTGCCTCCAGCTCTTAACGTAGAGAAATTAGATTTACTTCAAAATAAACTGTACTTGGTGGGAAACAAAAAATTAGAATTTAAAAAAGGAATTCCGATTAAAGAAATAGTTGAAAATTTACCCTTAATTTTTAGGGAGAAGGGATCTGGCACACTTCAAGCTATGGAAAATTTTATAAAAAATAATTCTATTTCAGCGGTAAAAAAAATAGAACTCTCATCAAATGAAGCAGTTAAACAGGCAATGCTAGCAGGGTTAGGGTATTCTATTATGCCTTTAATTGGAATTAAAAATGAATTGCAAAATAATGAATTACAAATTATACCCATCAAGGGATTACCTATCATAACCACTTGGCGATTAGTTTGGTTAAAAGGAAAAAAACACACACCTATTGCCGCAGCCTATTTAGAGTATTTAAAAAAAGAAATTGGCCATATCGTTCAAGATAAATTTACTTGGTACGAGCAGTATTAGATCATAGATTTTTTACCAATAAGCTAGCGCAAATTACTCTTCAATTTTTTATTCATTTAACGGAATACAAATTATACTTGGATAACGCCCAAATTAAATTTCTTTTCAATAGGCGCGTGGTTAGCAGCCTCGATTCCCATTGATATCCAAGTTCTAGTTTCTAACGGATCAATAATAGCGTCGGTCCACAATCTTGCTGCTGCATAATACGGCGAAACCTGCGAATCGTATCTTGCTTTTATTTTATCAAATAATTCTTGTTCTGTTTTTTCATCTACTGCTTGTCCGTTTTTTTTAAGGGAAGCCGCTTCAATTTGTGCCAATACTTTTGCCGCTTGCGTGCCGCCCATAACAGCCAATTCTGCACTTGGCCAAGCAAATATTAATCGAGGATCGTATGCTTTTCCACACATGGCATAGTTTCCAGCACCATAAGAGTTTCCAACAATAACAGTGAATTTCGGAACAACCGAATTCGCAACGGCATTCACCATTTTGGCACCATCTTTAATAATTCCACCATGTTCTGATTTAGATCCAACCATAAATCCGGTAACATCCTGAACGAAAAGTAGCGGAATTTTCTTTTGATTGCAATTGGCAATAAAACGTGTCGCCTTATCGGCAGAATCTGAATAAATTACACCACCAAATTGGATTTCCCCTTTTTTGGTTTTGGATACAATTCGTTGATTGGCTATAATTCCAACTGCCCAGCCGTCAATTCGTGCATAACAAGTAATTATTGATTTTCCGTAATCGGGTTTATACATATCCATTTCTGAATTGTCTACCAAACGCTTGATGACTTCCATCATATCGTATTGTTCGGTGCGCAATTTTGGAATAATTCCGTAAATATCTTTTTCGTCTAAAGCGGGTTTTTGCGGCGTTTCTCTATTAAAGCCTGCTTTTTCATAATCTCCAATTTTACCGACGATACTTTTAATTCGGTCCAAAGCATCTTTATCATCTTTGGCTTTATAATCAGTAACACCCGATATTTCGCAATGTGTTGTCGCTCCGCCTAAGGTTTCGTTATCAATATTTTCGCCAATCGCCGCTTTCACCAAATAACTTCCAGCAAGGAAAATGCTTCCAGTTTTATCTACAATCATAGCTTCATCGCTCATAATAGGAAGATAAGCACCTCCGGCTACGCAACTTCCCATAACCGCTGCAATTTGGGTAATCCCCATGCTGCTCATGATAGCATTGTTCCGAAATATGCGTCCGAAATGTTCTTTATCGGGAAAAATTTCATCTTGCATCGGAAGATAAACTCCGGCAGAATCCACTAAATAAATTATGGGTAACCGATTTTCCATCGCGATTTCTTGTGCACGTAAATTCTTTTTGGCGGTAATCGGAAACCAAGCGCCCGCTTTTACAGTAGCATCATTGGCAACAACAATACACTGTTTTCCTTTGATGTATCCCATTTTTACAACTACACCGCCAGACGGACAACCGCCGTGTTCGGCATACATTCCATCACCCACAAAAGCCCCAATTTCAATACTTTTACCTTTGGGATCTAGCAAGTAATCGATCCGTTCTCGAGCGGTCATTTTACCTTCAGCATGTAATTTTTCGATACGTTTTTCACCGCCACCAACTCTAACTTTGGCAAAATGTTGTTTTAAATCGGTAAGTAAAAGTTTGTTATGATCTTCGTTTTTATTGAAGTTGATATCCATGATAGTATATTTGTAGCGCGTTTAGTTGCGGGCTAAATTACGAAAACGTTTTTGAAATTTGAAATTAAATATAGGATTGCGAATGACAAACAGCTATTGATTTATGTTTCCTTAATAACGCAAAAAGTGCTCGATAGCCCCGATGGGAGCTGGCTACCGTGTAGCGCGGACAGCGGGACGTTAGCTCTAGAAAACAGGGGATTTGCGCTCCTGAAATTGCTGAATAAAGCCGAAACGCAATGTTAACAAATTGTAAAGTTTGATTTATATAAAAATAGTATTAAATAATATTCACTTAACATTAGAACAATACATTTGCACCATTAAAAAGAAACGAAAATGACTCTTAATAACCTATTCCAGTTCTTAGTTCCAAAGGACAAAAAGTTTTTTCCATTATTTGAACAAGCGGCTGCCAATTTAATCATTTTAGCCGATACCTTACACGAAGCTGTAAATGCTCCGAAAATGGAGAGAGAAGAATTGTTTAGAAAAATAGAAGAACTTGAAGCTGTTATTGAAGAAATCACACATAAAACACACTTAGAATTAAGCAGAAACTTTATTACGCCTTTTGACCGCGAAGACATTCATGCGTTGATAAAAGCTATTGATAATGTTGCTGATAATATGCATGGCGCAGCGAGTAGAATGCGTTTGTATCAGGTAGAAAAAATTACAAAATCTATTCGTAAGTTAACGGAAATCAATTTGGAAGCTTGTCAGTTAATTGGTGTCGGCATTAAGGAATTGAAAGAGATGAATCACAAAGCCATCAAAGAAACGTGCAAAAAAATCAACAAATTGGAGAGCAAAGCGGATTCCGTTTTTGATAAAGCTGTAGCCGATATTTTCGAAAATGAAACCGATGCTAAAAACGTTATCAAATATAAAGAAGTTCTTTCTGCACTAGAAATGGCCTCTGATAAATGTAAAAGTGTTTCTAACGTAATGGAACAAATTTCAGTTAAACATTCTTAAATTATAGCAATACAGTTGCGACTGGTAGCATTTAAATGCTATGCGCTAGAAACTGAACACTGAACACTACTCTTATGACTTTATTAATTGTAATTATAATTCTTGCCTTAGTATTCGATTACATCAATGGTTTTCACGATGCAGCAAATTCAATTGCTACTATAGTTGCTACAAAGGTACTAACACCATTTCAGGCCGTACTTTGGGCAGCGTTCTTTAACTTCTTAGCATATTGGGTCTTCGGGTTTGGTGTAGCCGATACCGTAGCGAAAACAGCAAAAACAGATAGTATCAACTTAACAGTGATTTTAGCAGGTGTTATTGCAGCCATTATTTGGAATCTGATCACATGGTGGAAAGGAATTCCTTCCTCCTCTTCGCATACCTTAATTGGTGGTTTTGCTGGAGCAGCTATTGCCCACGCAATTTCACTTCACGGCTTTTCTGATTATTTCATTGTTGAAGATGGCGTTCAAATATCTAAACATTGGTATAACATTGTAAATTGGTACAAGCCAGGAGAGGATGGTAGTCTGCCTTCGGGAGTTTCCATTATCATCGCATTTATCGTTTTAGCGCCATTATTAGGAATGTTGCTTTCCTATTTTGTATCACTTTGGCTGATGTATTCTTCAAAAAAATCTATTTATCCAAAAATACTAACCGGTGTTTTAATGCTAATAGTAGGATTGTTTTTATGGTCTGTTTTAATTGGATATGAAGACATCAAGAAACCTCGATTTGAAAGCCATCTGTGGAGCGTAATTTGTGAACCAGCAAACATCAAATGGAGCTTGGTTGCATTGATTTTTTATAGTATTGCAATATTCAACTTGGTATTCAGTAGTTTTCCAACAGCTACAGCCGAAAAAGTATTGAAAAGAATGCAGTTGCTATCTTCAGCAGCTTTCAGTTTAGGTCATGGTGGAAACGACTCTCAAAAAGTAATGGGTATTATTGCCGCGGCAGTAGCAGTGTATTTAAATACCCATCCAAATGCGAATATGTCTTTGGGGTGGTTGGATTTAAATGTTGTACTGCCGTCCGAGAAAAACGGAGTAAAAATAGAAGGAGTAATGCCTTCATGGATTCCTTTAACTTGTTATACTGTTATCGCTTTAGGAACTTTGAGCGGTGGCTGGAAGATCGTAAAAACGATGGGTTCTAAAATCACAAAAGTAACCGCTTTCGAAGGTGTTGTCGCTGAGTCAGCTGGCGCTTTAACGTTGTTTATTACGGAACATTTTAAAATTCCAGTATCAACTACACATACTATTACAGGTTCTATTATTGGAGTAGGAGTGACCAAAAGAGTTTCCGCCGTTCGATGGGGAGTTACTGTGAAGCTGTTATGGGCTTGGGTTTTAACCATTCCGATTTCGGCTCTAATAGCAGGTTTAGTATATCACGTACTTAAAATGGTTATCTAAAAAGTATATCATAATGATTAAGCTGACCGTTAGGTTGGCTTTTTTTATAAATAATTTTAATTTGTTAAGAAATCGTTTCTTAAATATCAATTTATTGGAAATTTAAAGACTAAAAACTAATCAATAGTTTTAATATGAAAAAAGTTGCACTCCTATGTACTTTGCTTCTATCAATTTCGATGCATTCTCAAGTGTCAATTGAACCAACCAAAAACGACAATGATATTAAATTATCAGCCTTGCCATATTATAGCTTTGGAAAAGGAATCGGAATGACTTCGCCGGACAGTTTGTTCCAATTAAATATCCGTTTCCGAATGCAGAATCGAGTTACTTACTTGAAACAAGATGGAGAGAACGGAGCTTATGACGGACAAGTGCGTCGTTTAAGATTGCGTTTTGATGGATATGTTGGAAATCCCAAGTTTCTTTATGCGGTACAATTGTCTTTTGCTCCGGGAGATGTTGGCGAGATAAAGGATGGAGAAAATATAAATATTATTCGGGATGCGGTCGTGTTTTATAGACCTAATAAAAATTGGAACATCAGTTTTGGACAGACGAAATTACCTGGCAACCGCCAACGGGTAAACTCTTCGGGAGGATTACAATTGACAGACCGAACGATAAATAATGCCAAATTTACTATCGATAGGGATTTTGGGTTTCAGATTCATCATCTAAACGAGTATAAAGATGCATTCTCATACAATTTCAAAACAGCGATTAGCGGTGGAGAAGGGCGTAACCAAACTGGAAAAGCAGACGATGGAATTGCCGTGACTGGTAAAGTAGAATTGTTGCCTTTTGGAGCATTTACCAAAGATGGAACTTACTTTGAAGGTGATATTCTAAGAGAAAAAAAACCTAAATTGTTGCTTTCTGGTGCATTCCAGCAAAACAATCACGCACAGCGAACACAAGGTCAGCTTGGAAATGATTTATTTGAAAGAAGAACAATGAAATCTGTTATGTTAGATGCAATGTTTAAATACAGTGGTTGGGCAGCAATGATGAGTTATATGTCTAGAACAACCAATGAAAATGCTGTTACCTTCAATCCAGCTGATTTAACCCAAAGTAATTATGCATTTGTTGGTAACGGATTCGATTATCAGCTAAGTTATAGTACACGAACAAATTATGAGTTTATTGGAAGATATTCCATTCAGAAAGTCGGAAATGATATTAGAGCATTGGCTCCAAACACTAAAGAATATAGTGTTGGTATTACAAAATACATTTGGGAACACTCTTTCAAACTACAAAGCGAACTGACTTTTGATACCTTAGATTTTGCAAATGGTACTTCAAAAAATAACTGGTATTTGCGTTTTCAAGTTGAAATCGGAATTTAACTATTCATCTATAAATAGTTAATCATCTGATTTTTAATTGTTTGTAATTTTTCAATGTTAAGTTTTAGCTTAAAACTAAAACTTAACATTGGCGAATGTGTTTATACTGTATTTTTGTTAACGTTAAATTTACATTTGATTAACATAAAATTTAAACAAACAAAAATAGTATGATAGATAAAACAGCACCAGAGAATAGTAAGCCCGCAAAAGCTGTAGAGAATTCTGTTACACCAACTGAAGTTACTACAACTGCTGCGTCAGTTAAACCAGCAGCAAAAACTTCTGTAAGGAGAACTTTAGCTACTAAAACAACACCAGTAGCAAAAACTCCAGTAGTAAAAAAGGCTCCAGTAACAAGAAAATCAGCGGTTAGTAAAACAGCAGTTGTAGTTGCTAAACCAACAGCAGTTGAGAAAGAAACAAGTACAAATCAGGAAACACTAGAAACTATGAAAGATTCAGACAAAGAGAAAGCTAAGAAGGCAAAATCAAAAGCCAAGGAAAAAGAGAAAAAAGAAAAAGCTAAGAAAAAAGAGAAAGCTAAGAAAGAAAAACAAAAAGAGAAAGAGAAGAAAGAAAAGGCTAAAAAGAAAGAAAAGGCTAAAAAGAAAAAGGCTAAAGAAAAAGCAAAGAAGAAAACTAAAGCAAAATCTAAAAAGAAGTCAAATTCTAAAAAGAAAAAATAAGCAGTTAACTAAAGCATCCAATTACTGGGTGCTTTTTTTATTATATTCTTAACAACTGTTTTCGGTTAGTGTTGAGTACTTTTACTAAAGTTAAAAAATCAAATAATATGAAAAGTAACTTCGGGTTTTTAATAGCGGCGATTTTTATAGTGTCTTCTGTAAATGCACAATCCAAAGCCGTGGAATACAAAGATGGAAATCAAGTGTTGAGTGGTGTTGGTGTTAAACCCTCTAAAGGATTGAAAAACAATCCTGGAGTGTTAATTCTTCCAGCGTGGATGGGAATTAAAGAGCACGAAAAAGACGTTGCTAGTGAATTAGCAGCGTTGGGTTACCAAACCTTTGTCGCAGATATTTACGGAATTGATCAACGTCCGAATGGACCAAAAGAGGCTGGTGCCAAAGCGGGTTATTACAAAAAGAATATCAAAGAATACCAAACCAGAATTCAATTAGCATTAGACCAATTGGTAAAGCAAGGCGCAAATCCTGATGATATTGTGGTAATTGGATATTGCTTTGGGGGAACAGGTGCAGTGGAAGCAGCGAGAGCCAACATGAAATTCAAAGGAGTTGTATCCTTTCACGGTGGTTTAGGTCGTGATGATGCCAGAACAATAGAGGCGATTAATCCAAAAGTGCTGGTGCTACACGGAGCTGATGATCCATACGAGTCAAAAGAAGAGATAGAAAAATTCCAAAACGAAATGCGTACAGCCAAAGCTGACTGGCAAATGACCTATTATGCAAATGCTGTACACGCGTTCACCGAAAAAGGTGCTGGAAACGATAATTCCAAAGGGGCAGCCTACAACGAAAAAGCAGATAAGCGTTCGTTTCAAGCTTTGCTTGATTTCCTAAAAGAAGTTTTGTAAATTGCTTTAACAATTTTAAAACGAAAGCCCAAAACAGTTGACTATTTTGGGCTTTCGTTTCTTTATAAAAGTACAAAAGCCGACCTGGAGCGGTCGACTATTGCGGTGAGGTGTAACTTCCTTTCGGAATCCTCGATGCAAATATACGTTGTTATTTTAAATTATGAATTATAAATTTTAAATCATTAATGTCCGATAAAAACTAATATAGGACTTTTTTATTATTTATCTATT
>NZ_JAQSDH010000011.1:11123-75597 GCF_029945805.1 Flavobacterium sp. | reverse complement strand
TTGCTGTTCACTGGATTTTAAGTCCAGCGTGTCTACCAATTTCACCATCCGAGCAGAATGATATTTTTGAGCGAAAAACGGGGCTCGAACCCGCGACCTCGACCTTGGCAAGGTCGCGCTCTACCAACTGAGCTATTTTCGCATTCTCAATATTTACTAGAGCCACACCACTTATACCGTAATGCGGTTGCAAATGTACTATTTAAATTGAATATTGCAAACGTTTTTTTTGAAAAAAAATCAGTAAACCCATAAACCATTGATAAACACAATTTATGTATTAAATTTATTTTTTCTGTAGCATTCTTTTTAACTCATTTAACTTCATTAATGCTTCAATTGGCGTCAAAGTATTGATGTCTAAATTCATTATGTCTTCTCTTATTTCTTCCAATAATGGATCGTCTAGATTGAAAATATTCAACTGCATTTCATCTTTAGCAGATTTAATTCCGTTAAGTGATTCGCTGGAGTGGTTTTTTTCTAATTTCTTTAAAAGTTTTTGCGCCTTTTGGATTACGGTTTGTGGCATTCCCGCCATTTTAGCAACATGGATTCCAAAGCTATGCGCACTTCCTCCCGAAACCAATTTTCTAATAAAAAGTACAGTATCTTTTAATTCTTTTACAGAAACGTTATAATTTTTGATTCTCGGAAGCAATTCCGACATTTCATTTAACTCGTGATAATGCGTAGCAAATAAGGTTTTTGCCCTTGCCGGATTTTCATGTAGAAATTCAGCAATTGCCCACGCAATTGAAATTCCGTCATACGTACTTGTACCGCGACCGATTTCATCTAATAAAACTAAACTTCTATCGGAAAGATTATTTAAAATGGAAGCGGTTTCGTTCATCTCTACCATAAAAGTAGATTCACCCATTGAAATATTATCGCTGGCTCCTACTCGAGTAAAAATTTTATCGACAATTCCCATTCTGACTTTTTCTGCCGGAACAAAACTTCCCATTTGAGCTAATAAAACAATCAACGCTGTTTGTCTTAAAATCGCCGACTTACCAGACATATTTGGCCCCGTTATCATGATGATTTGTTGAGATTCTCTATCAAGATAAACATCATTCGGAACATAAGGAACACCAACGGGTAATTGCTTTTCAATAACGGGATGACGACCATTAATAATTTCTAAATCGAATGTGTCGTCTAGTATTGGACACGCGTAATTGTTTTCGATGGCTAATTGCGCAAAAGAAATTAAACAATCCAATTGCGCTACTAAAGTAGCATTGAGTTGTACTTGTTTAATATAAGTAGAAATCCAGCTGATTAATTGTTCAAACAATTGACCTTCTATTTGATGGATTTTTTCTTCAGCACCCAATATTTTGCTTTCATATTCTTTTAGTTCTTCTGTAATATATCTTTCGGCATTGACCAAAGTCTGCTTTCTAATCCATTCGCTCGGAACTTTATCTTTATGTGTGTTTCGCACTTCAATATAATATCCAAAAACATTATTAAATGAAATTTTTAGCGATGAGATTCCAGTAAGCTCTGATTCCCGTTTTTCAATTCCTTCTAAATATTCTTTTCCCGAGAAGGCAATATTTCTTAATTCATCTAATTCGGCATGAATTCCACTAGCAATTGCATTTCCTTTGGCAATAGCTACGGGCGCATCTTGATTTAAAGTAGTTTTTATCTTTTCGCGGAGTAAATCACACGCATGCAAACTGTCTCCAATGATGCGAACCGCTTCCTGCTTACTTTCTAAAGCAATTGTTTTTATCGGAATGATAGCATCAAGAGATTCTTTCAAATAAATTACTTCACGTGGAGAAATTTTCCCTGTAGCTACTTTGGAAATCAAACGCTCCAAATCGGAAATTTGCTTGATCTGATATTGTATTTTCTGAAAAACCGCCTCATTGTCTTTTAAATAAGAAACTACTTCATGACGGCTTCTTATTTTATGAATATCTTTCAAAGGCAGAGCCAACCAACGTTTCAACAAACGCGAACCCATCGGCGAAAGCGTCTTGTCAATTACATCCAAAAGCGTAACTGCATTTTGGGAATGACTGTGATACAATTCTAAATTACGGATGGTGAATCGGTCCATCCAAACATAAGCATCTTCAGCAATGCGTTGAATATTGGCGATATGCTGAACTCTGTTATGTTGTGTTTCTGATAAATAATATAAGATCGCGCCTGACGCAATAATCCCATCCGGCAATTCATCAATCCCAAAACCTTTTAAAGAAGTGGTTTGAAAATGATTATTCAAAGTTTCTATGGCATAATCTTCTTTATAAATCCAATCTTCTAAATAAAAGACATTGAATTTTTCTCCGAAGATTTCCTTAAACTGGCTCTTATTATTCTTTGGCACCAAAATCTCACTCGGACTAAAATTTTGCAACAACTTATCAATGTATTCTTCATTTCCTTGCGACGTGAGGAATTCACCAGTAGAAACATCAAGAAAAGCAACACCTAATTGCCTTTTGCTAAAATATACTGACGCTAGAAAATTATTTGATCTCGATTGTAAAACTTCATCATTCATTGAAACTCCTGGAGTAACCAACTCGGTCACGCCACGCTTCACAATAGTCTTGGTCATTTTAGGATCTTCCAATTGATCACAAATTGCAACCCGAAGTCCCGCTTTTACCAACTTTGGCAAATAGGTATTTATGGAATGATGCGGAAATCCTGCCAAAGCCGTTTCTGTTTCAGAGCCAGCACCACGTTTTGTTAAAGTAATACCCAGAATTTTAGAAGCACGGACTGCATCATCTCCAAAAGTTTCATAAAAGTCTCCAACTCTAAACAACAAACAGGCATCGGGATATTTTCTTTTTATCTCGTTATACTGCTTCATTAAAGGAGTTTCCTTTGCTTGATTTTCTTTGGATACCAATGGTTTCAGAATTAATTAAGTGAAAGCGAATTTAAATATTTTAGACTGATTAAGCCATCTTTAAAAAAATTAATTTAACCTTAAGACAAAAAAAAACACTGCATTTCAAATTTTGAATAGATTTGTCATCTGAAACTTAAATACTATATAAAAATGAAAAGAATTATTTTATTAGCTGCAATTACTATGTTTAGTGTTGCAACTACCAATGCACAAGCAAAGAAAGCGATTAAGAAGGCTGATACTGCAACAAAATCAGAAACTCCAAAAGTAGACGGAGTTGGAATGGTTTTCGAAAATGAAACTATCGATTACGGAACAATTGCTCACAATGCGGATGGAAAAAGAGAGTTCGTATTTGTTAACAACGGAAGCAAACCATTAACTATTGAAAGTACTCAAGGTTCATGTGGTTGTACTGTGCCTTCTAAACCAGAAGCAGCAATTGCACCAGGAGCAAAAGGAGTTATTGGAGTAAAATATGCTACTGACAGAGTTGGTGCATTCACAAAAACGATTACTGTAAAATCAAATGCTACAGGTCAAGAAACTAAAGTTCTTACTATAAAAGGAACAGTTTTACCAGATGCTCCAGCTGAAGGAGCAGCTACGGTAAAAAGCTAATTTCACTTAATTATATTTCAAAAAAGTCTCGATTCGTCGGGACTTTTTTTTTGAATATCTTTGCCCTCCGATCCAAAGTCGGAATTTAAAATAAAAAATATGCGCAAGCTCGATAATAAAGAATTGGACAGAAAATCAATTGAAGATTTTAAAGAAGCTAAAAAAACGCCTTTACTAATTATACTTGACGATATCCGAAGTTTACATAACATAGGTTCTGTATTTAGAACATCCGATGCTTTTCTCATTGAAAAAATATACTTGTGTGGTATTACTGCTATTCCACCAAACAAGGAAATTCACAAAACGGCATTGGGCGCAACGGACACTGTGAATTGGGAATATCAAAAAGATGTTTTATCCGTAATTGAAAATTTAAAAAAAGATGATGTTGCTGTTTTCGCAATTGAACAAGTAGAAAATTCAATATTCCTTCAGGATTTTAAAATAGAAAAAAATAAAAAATACGCTTTAGTTTTTGGCAACGAAGTTTATGGTGTTTCGCAAAAAGCAATTGAAATCTGCGACGGCACCATTGAAATTCCGCAATTGGGAACTAAACATTCCCTCAACATTTCGGTTAGTATGGGCATTGTGGTCTGGGATTTGTTTAAAAAGATGTTGAGTTAATTTATACAGTTTTTTATATTTTTTTAAGATTGTCGTATTTTATTTTATCTATTTTTATGAAATGAAAATAATGTCCCAAAACATTTCATTTTTTATTTTTCTGCTATTACTTTTCCAGACTTCTTTGGGAAAAGCATACGCATTCAAAATTCTACAAACCAATCCCACAACCAATACCGCACCAATTTTATCGGCAACAGGCAATCAAATATACTGTCCCGGGAGTTCTGTAAAAATTGTTACCAATATGACAATTACCGATCCCGATGATACCGGAATTGACGCTATTTATATTCAGATTTCTTCTGGATTTGTTTTTGGTGAAGATGTACTGACTCCCACAGGAGTTCATCCAACTATAGTTTCGAGTTGGAATGCTACTACAGCAACTTTAAAGTTGAGCGGCGTTTCAACACAGCCCACATACATCGATCTTATCGCGGCAATTGAAGACGTTGAATTTTCATCTTCGTCTGTAAATCCAACTGGCACAAGAAATTTTTCGATTTCTGTTGGGCAGGCAAATTACCTTCCTTCAAATGGTCATTATTATTTATACATTCCTAATCTCGGAATTAAATGGTCTGATTCCAGAGTTGCGGCTCAAAATACTACTTATTACGGATTACAAGGTTACTTAGCTACAATTATCTCTGCAGAAGAAGCGCAGATCGCAGGAGAACAAACTACAGGAGCGGGTTGGATTGGAGGTAGCGATGAAGCCACGGAAGGCACTTGGAAATGGATGACTGGCCCTGAAGTTGGACTTACTTTTTGGCAAGGTAATTTCACTGGGTTTACTACAAATTATGCTTTTTGGAATACTAGCGAACCTAATAATCAAGGAAACGAAAATTACGCTCATATTACTGCTCCTGGCGTTGGAATTTTAGGATCTTGGAATGATTTGTCAGACACGGGAGCACTGAGTGGTGATTATCAGCCTAAGGGTTATATTGTAGAATATGGTGGCATGCCTGGCGATCCTGTTTTGCAAATTTCTACTAGTACTTCACTAACTATTGCTTCATTGACTTCTAATTCGGGTGCCATCCGTTGCGGATCGGGAACTGTGACTTTACAAGCAGTTTCTAATACGGGAATAGTTCATTGGTATGATACTGCAACTGGAGGTGCATCACTTTTTACTGGAAATAGTTTTACTACACCAACAATTGGCGCGACAACTATATATTATGCTGCTGCAAATGTTGCTGGTTGTCTCGACACTTCTAGAATTCCGGTTACAGCATCGGTAACGCCCAAACCAGTATTAACTAGCGCTTCTCCTTACTATATGTGCGAAGAGGCGTATACTGTAGTTGACGTGCAGACTTCGTTAGGATTAATGTTTTGGTATGATACGCCAACAAGTACTAATCCGATATTTTTAGGAACCAATTTTGTCGTTCCGAATATCCATCAGAACACTGTTTATTATGCTGAATCCAATTATAATAATTGCCTTTCTGACAGAATTTCAATTACTATAAATGTTTATAATACTCCAGATTTAACTGATGAAGTTTTGGTGTTGTGTGAAGGCGATATAACTCAATTAGATGCCGGAAACCCCGGAATGATATACGCTTGGTCAACTGGCGCAACAACTCAGACTATCCAATCCAATGGATTAGCTACTTATTCTGTAGTGGTTACAACTCCTGCTCCGGAAAGTTGCTCTAAAACAAAAAATTTCAGCATAACCTATCTTTCGCAACCGATAATTTCAACTATTGACGTTCAAGGCTTGGTCGTAACCATTAATACAACTGTACAAAGTCCCGATTTTGAATATTCAATTGACGGACAAAATTTTCAATCTTCAAATGTGTTTACAGTTATTGATGGTGGAAATTATATTGCTTATGTTAGAGAAACCAATCAATGTGGTTCAGACCAAGAAGCTTTCGTCGTAATTGCTTATCCCGAATTTTTCACTCCAAATGGTGATAACGTTAATGACAATTGGTATATAAAAGGCGCTAACAATTTTCCAACTGCTGAAATAGCTGTTTTTGATAGATTTGGTAAATTGATTACCGTTTTAAATACAACCAATCTATTTTGGGATGGAACATTGAATGGTAAAAAATTACCTGCGGATGATTATTGGTTTATCGCAAAAATCAATGATACTTTTCCAGAAACTAAAGGCCACTTCTCGTTGATCCGATAATGCTAACCTGAAATTTTATTCTGGATTTGATCTAAAACAAACACATAATCCTCTTGATTATTTTGAAAATCCCTGTTCGTTACATCAATAATCAAAACGTTAAGGCTTGTCTGCGATTTGATATAATCTAAATAACCATTGTTGATTTTTTCTAAATATTCAGCTGGAATTTCTTGCTCGTAGCTTCTTCCTCTTTCTTTTATGTTTGCCAAAAGACGCTCCGTACTTTGATACAAATAAATATACAAATCGGGTTTCGGCATTTCTTTATAAATAATATCAAACATCGTTTTGTACAACCGAAATTCATCTTCTGCGAGCGTAACTTTCGCAAAAATTAGAGATTTAAAAATATGATAATCGGCAACAATAAAATCTTTAAACAAATCAAATTGCGCTAAATCATCTGAAATTTGTTGGTATCTATCGGCTAAAAATGACATTTCTAATGGAAACGCATACCGGTTTTGATCTTCATAAAATTTGGGCAAAAACGGATTGTCTGCAAAACGTTCCAAAACGGTTTTCGCATTAAAATCTTCTGCTAGTTTATTGGACAAAGTTGTTTTTCCGGCACCAATATTTCCTTCAATAGCAATGTAATTGTACTGATTTATCTTAATTTTCGCTATCGGAATTTCCAGATTTTGAACAAAGATGCAATTGCTTTTATCCTCTGACAACACTAGTAATTCGTGTAAATATTTCTGTAAAATCGGATGCCGCCAGTCCAAATTCAAATCACGCATGGGCAACAAAACAAAAAGTCTATTTTGCATTTCCGGATGTGGCACTTGCAGTTTGTCGGAAGCAATAATTTCTTCGTCAAAAGTAATCACATCAACATCTATTATTCGGGCTTCATAACCTTGTACTCCCGAACGCACTCTTCCTAAGGCTTCTTCAAGTAAAAGGCATTCGTCCAAAATTTGGTGTGCACTTTTATGCGTATTCATCATTACAGTACAATTGTAAAATTTGGCACTGTCAAAACCCCAAGAAGGCGTTTCATAAAGCTTGGAAACCTTAATAATTGTGCCAATTTCTTTGTGCAAACTAGCTATACAACGCTCTATGTTTTCGAGACGGTTGCCCTGATTGGTGCCTAAAGAAAGTATAACTTGGTGCTGATTTTTCATTGAAGCACAAATTAACTAAAACTATTTTAAAATATTTACATAAAACAACCGACTGTTAATAACATTTTCTCAAAGGTTAAAATCTTAAAACTTCACTAATTATAACCATCTTATCATTAAAAGAACTTATTTTTGCTGAGATAAATCGTAACTAAATCGATCCTACCATGTTAAAGAAAATTTTCAAAATTGTTGCAATACTTTTATTATTATTAATTATTTCAGCTTTTGCAATTCCATATTTCTTTAAAGAGCAAATTAAAGCGCGAATTTTAACGGCTATTAATGAAAAAGTAGATGCTAAAGTGGCGTTTGCCGATGCTGATTTGAGTTTGTTTAGAAACTTTCCAAATGCTAGCGTTTCAATTGAAAAGCTTTCCATCATCAATAAAGCACCATTTGAAGGCGACACTTTAATTTCGTTAGGCGAATTGAATCTTAAAATGTCAATCAAAGAATTGTTTAAAGGTGAAAATGAACCGATGAGCATTGACGCAATTTCAACTAAAAATGGATTGATTAACATCATTTTCAATAAAGAGGGTGTAGGGAATTATGACATCGCGATAAAAGAGGCTAAAAAAGGCGATGACGGAAAAAGCAAACCGCTTTCTTTAAAAATAAAAGAATATTCTGTTGAAAATTTCAAGTTCAAATACACTGATGAAAAGTCAAAAGTGAGAATGGTTTTAGACAGCATTAATCATGAAGGAACTGGCGATTTTGCCGCATCGAAATTAGATTTGGTTACTAAAACTACTACCAAAATTTCGCTTGATATGGACAAAGTGAATTATATGAAAAATGTGCCGCTTTCGCTGGATGCTGTCCTTGGCATTGATTTGGACAATAGCAAATACACATTCAAAGAAAACAAAGCAAAAATAAACGAATTGCCTTTAGAATTCGATGGTTTTATACAGTTAGTAGATGCCGGACAGCAATATGATTTGAACTTCAAAACACCAACCTCTTCTTTTAAAAATTTCTTAGGATTAATTCCAGCGCAGTATTCAAGTAATCTTAAAGATGTAAAAACTAGCGGAGATTTTACCGTTGCCGGATTTGCAAAAGGATTATTATCGGATACCACTATTCCGAAATTCAACATTGAAATTGCCTCGAATAATGCTTCGTTTCAATATCCTAATCTTCCTAAATCTGTTCAGAACATCGTTATCGATACTAAAATAATCAACGAAACCGGACTGATGAATGACACTTATGTCAATTTAGACAAACTTACGTTTCAAATTGATCAAGATGTTTTCAGTGCCAAAGCGAATATTAAAAATATTGCGGAAAATGCTTTAGTAAATGCGGCTCTTAAAGGAACCATCAATTTGGGTAATCTTTCTAAAGCGTATCCAATAAAATTAGACAAACCGCTATCGGGAATTTTAAAAGCGGATGTCACTACCGAATTCGATATGCAATCTGTAGAAAAAAGCGATTACGCTCGAATCAAAAATGCGGGAATGCTCGATTTAACTGGATTTAATTATACTGACGATACCGGAAAAACAATGAAAATCAGCAAGGCTTTGGTTTCCTTTGATCCAAGTCGAGTGAATCTTAAGCAATTCAATGCTACTAACGGAAAAACAGATTTAGCCGTAAATGGCGTTTTGGAAAACTTCTACGGATTTGTATTTAAAAACCAAGAATTGAAAGGAAACTTTAATTTGAATTCCAATCAATTAGCGGTAAGCGATTTTATGACTTCGGGAGAAGATGAAACCAAAAAAGACGCAAAACCAACGGAAGCCATGAAAATCCCTGCGTTTCTGAATTGTTCTTTAACCGCAAAAGCAAATACGGTTTTGTATGATAATTTAGTACTAAAAAATGTTTCGGGAAAAATTATTATTAAAGACCAAAAAGCAACCTTAGAAAATGGTAAAACAGATATTTTTGGAGGTTCGATTGCATTCAATGGAGATGTTTCTACAAAGGAAAAAATTTCGAAGTTCAATATGAATTTAGGTTTAAACGGTGTTGATATTGCACAAACTTTTACGCAATTGGAAATGATGAAAAAAATTGCTCCGATTGCTGGAATCATCAATGGAAAACTGAATTCCACAATCAAACTTTCTGGAAACTTAAAAGACAAAGAAATGGCTCCCGATTTGACCTCGATTACTGGAGATTTATTAGGGCAATTACTTTCAACTACAATTAATTCAAGCAACTCAACTTTATTAAGCGCTTTAGATGATAAATTAAGTTTTATCGATTTGAAAAAATTAAACCTAAACGATTTGAAAGCTGCATTGACATTCAAAGACGGAAAAGTTAACGTTAAACCTTTTGATATCAAATACCAAGACATTAAAGTAACCGTTGGCGGAACACACGGATTTGATCAAAATATGAATTACAACTTAGCCTTTGATGTTCCGGCAAAATATTTAGGAACGGAAGCCACTAATTTGATTGCCAAATTAACTCCAGCCGATGCAAAAAAAGTTGAAAGTATACCAATCAAAGCTATTTTAACGGGTAATTTTAGCAAACCACAAATTAGCACTGATATTAAACAAGCCACGACAACTTTAGTGAATAATTTGGTAAAACAACAAAGAGATAAATTAGTAACTGGAACAAAAGACGCTTTGAGTACTATTATTTCAAACGCGACAAAACCAAAAACAGACAGTACTAAAACGAATGTGAACACGGACGTAAAGGACAGAGCCAAAGATTTACTGAATGGTTTGTTCAATAAAAACAAAAAAGAGGAACCCAAGAAAACTGAAACACCAGCAACTACGACGCCAACAAAATAATCAAAAGCCCTTCCATAATGGCAGGGATTGTAATTTTACAACTTGACCAACTTTCTTTTATAATGTAGATTGTCTCGGTATAATCTGAGTGTCCAATTCAACTATTTTGGGTTTAAATGGAAGTGCTTCTTTTTTAGCGTGCATCTCTTCCAACAATAATTTAAAAGATTCCTTTCCCATCTCAAAACTAGGTTGACTCACTGTACTTAATTTTGGAGTAATCACTTGTGACATAAACCAATTACTGAATCCTATAATCTTTACTTGTTCGGGGACCTGTATTCTCATTTCATTAAAATAGTCTAAAACACCAACAGCTACCAAATCCGTAATTACAAAAATTCCGTCTACATCTGGGTGCTGAGTCCCTATTTGTTGTGCAAACTCTCGCCCTTCTTCAAAAGTCACATTCTTACAGGTATATACCAATTTTGGATCAAATGGTATACTGTTTTTTTCGAGAGCTTTCTTATAACCTAGAAATCGGTCAATGGCATTTTGAGGGTTTATCGGACCTCGTATGTGAGCTATTTTTTTGCATCCCTTACTTATGAGATGTTCAACGGCATTGAATGCCGCTTTTTGATCATTAATAATTACCTTTGAACACGGAATGAGTTTGGAGATTTTATCAAACATTACAAAAGGGACTTCTTTTCGGAGAATATCTCTAATATGTTCATCATCATTTGATTCATTAGAAAGCGACATAATTATGCCGTCAACTCTTTTATTCATCAAAAGTTCCACTTGCTTTTTCTCCAATTCTAAAGATTCATTCGATTGAAGTATAATGACCAAATAGCCATTTTTTTCTGCTTCATCTATAATTCCATTGATAACATTTGAAAAAAAGTGATGTACAACTTCCGGAATTATTAAACCAATAATTTTGGATTCTTTGGTTCTGAGATTAACCGCAAAACTATTTGGTGTATAACCCAATGATTGTGCTAAATCTAAAACCGCTTTTCTTGTTTTTGGACTAACATCGGGATAGTTTTTTAAAGCTTTGGATACCGTAGTAATTGAAATTCCTATAGTTTCGGCAATTTGTTTAAGTGTTATCTCTCTCATTTAACAAATATGATAAAAAATTCTTAATATCTTACCGAAAACGTTTTCGGTATTTTCGAAAACGTTTTCGGTATCAAATTCTTAAATTTAGGTTAAGTAAAATTATAATTTCGAAAAATAAACCAATAATTATTACTAATCAAACAAATTACAAAAAATGAAAAAAAGTACTTTATTTTTGAAAAGACTGCTATTTTTTATAGCGTTAGTGCTATCAAACCTGTCTTTTTCACAAAGTAGTAGTTTATCAGGAAAAGTTACTGATACAAAAGGCGAAGCAGTTGCTGGCGCTAATGTTGTGTTGAGTAAAGCTGGTAAATCTACTTCAACAAATGCCGATGGAAGTTATTCGCTTTCTGGCTTATCTGATGGTTCAGAGACAGTAACAGTTTCTTATATTGGTGCTGAAGCCCAGAATCAAAAAACAGACATTAATGGAAAAACAACTCTTGATTTTCAATTGCAAGATGATTCTAAACAATTGGAAGAAGTTGTGGTTACTGGGGTGGTTAATCCTAGAACCAAAATTAAATCAAGTGTTTCTATCACAACTTTAGATGTAAAACAAGTAGAGCAATCGGCACCAAGATCAACAGCAGAAATTTTCAGAACTATTCCAGGTATTCGTTCAGAGTCATCTGGTGGAGAAGGAAACGCCAACATCACCGTTCGTGGTGTGCCAATTTCTTCTGGAGGTTCTAAATATTTGCAATTGCAAGAAGACGGTTTGCCAATACTTTTATTTGGCGATATCGCTTTTGCAACTTCTGATATTTTTACAAGATTTGATAGAAATATAGGCAAAATTGAAGCAATTCGTGGAGGTTCAGCCTCTACATTATCTTCAAATTCACCAGGTGGAATAATCAATTTTATCAGTAAAACAGGTAAAACAGAAGGCGGGAGTATGGTTACCAGTTTTGGTTTAGATTACAACGACTTTAGAACAGATATTGAATATGGCGCTAAAGTTGGAGACGGATTATTTTTCCATGCTGGTGGTTTTTATAGAACAGGTGAAGGAGTTAGAAGCCTTGGTTTTACTGCCAATAATGGAGGTCAATTCAAGTTTAATATTACAAAAGAATTTGAAAATGGGTCAGTTACAATTTATACTAAATTCTTAAACGATAGAGCTGCTGCTTACATGCCAATGCCTATTAAAGTTACTGGTACAAACGGTAGTCCAAACTGGGGAAGTATTAGCGGATTCGATGCTACTAACGGGGCATTGCAATCTGTTTATTTAACTCAAAATGTAGGCTTAGGCCCAGACGGTGAATTACGTAGAGATGCTGTTTCCGACGGAATGAATCCAGTATCAAAATCAATTGGTGTAAGTGCTACTTTTGAACTAGCGGAAGGTTGGAAAGTTACAGAAAATGGTCGTTATTCATCTAATAGCGGTGGATTTATTGCGGCATTTCCAGCTGAAGTAGCTTCTGCAGCAACTATTGCTAACTCTTTTGGAGCTGGTTCAACGTTAACTTATGCAGATTCTGGAACAGCTTTTAATAATCCAAATGGATTAGTAACCAGAATTCACATGTTTGATACACAATTAAATAACTTCAACAACTTCATGAATGATTTAAGAATCACTAAGAAGTTTGATAAAATTGGAGTAACAGCAGGTTATTTCAAATCTATTCAAAACATATCAATGTCATGGTTGTGGAATTCTTATCTTCAAGAAGTGTCCGATGATAATCCTCGTTTAATTAATGTTACGGATTCAGGCGGAAACTTGCTTTCAGAAAACGGTTTGTACGCATATGGAACTCCGTTTTGGGGAAATTTAGCTCGAAATTATGATACGCAATACAATGTCTCTGCTCCTTATGCAAACATTTCTTTTGATGCTACTGATAAACTATCGTTAGAAGGGGGCATACGCTATGACAAAGGACAGGTAAATGGTTCATTTGCAGGTGGTTCTTCAACTACTTTTGATATTAATAATGACAATGACATTTCGGTACCGGAGCAAAACGTATTTGCTATAAATAATGCCAATACAACTGCTGTAGATTATGATTATAGTTATGTGTCTTATTCTGTTGGAGCTAATTATTTATTAAATGCACAACAATCTGTTTTTGCAAGAATCAGTAAAGGTGCATCTGCCAAAGCTGACAGAATATTATTTTCAGGTTTAAATTATTTAGATGGTGATAAAATCAACTCTTTAGATTTTTTAACTCAAGCAGAAATTGGATACAAGAGAAAATTCTCTAAAGGATATTTCTATGCTACAGTATTTAGTTCGAAAACAGATGAGCAAGGTGGTTATGAAGCAACTTCAAATAGTATCATCCAAAACAATTATAAATCTTTAGGTTTAGAATTAGAAACATCATACAATGTAAACGATGATTTGAATTTACGTGGTGCATTTACCTATACAAAAGCAGAAATTACTTCTGGTGCAAATGAAGGTAACGAAGCAAGAAGACAACCAAAAATGATGTACAATTTTATACCAACCTATAAATTTTCAAAACAAAAGAATGCTGTTGGGTTGAGTTTCATTGGTCAGACAAAAGCGTTTACACAAGATAGTAATGAACTTGTTATGGATGGATTTGTGATTGTGAATGGATTTGTAGAATTCACAGTAACTAAAGGATTATCTCTAAATGTTGCAGGGAATAATCTTCTAAATACTTTAGCAATTACCGAGGCTGAAGAAGGAAGTATTACTGACAATACCACAAACTATGTTAGAGCAAGACCTTTACCGGGAAGATCAATTTCTATGTCATTGTCTTATAAGTTCTAATAAAATTTCATGTTTAATTTGAGTAATTCCTATACCAATTTCTTATTGGTATGGGAATTGTTTTTAAATTAGTAAAATACTACTCCGAATACTTTTCTGAAGCAGGTCTTTGGAGAATTTACAGAAAACTAAAAATAAAATGAGTTTTAAACCAACTTTAAGCTTCTGGCAAATTATCAACATGAACGTTGGTTTTTTTGGAATTCAATATAGTTTTGGATTGCAACAAAGCGCGGTAAATCCTATATATGATTTTCTTGGTGCAAGTCCAGATCAATTGCCTTTATTGAATCTTGCCGGACCATTAACCGGATTGTTGATACAGCCAATAATTGGCGCATTAAGTGATAAAACGTGGTTGCCAAAATTTGGAGGAAGACGCAAACCTTATTTTTTAATTGGGGCTTTGTTATGCAGCTTGGCTTTATTTTTATTTCCGTTTAGTAGCTCACTTTGGATGGCAGCAGGATTACTTTGGATTTTAGATGCCGGAAACAATACAGCAATGGAACCTTACAGAGCATTTATTGTCGATAAACTAGATGATTCTCAACAAGCAATGGGTTTTCAGGCGCAAAGTTTTTTCACAGGATTTGGACAAACATTGGCCAACATTTCGTTATTTATTTTTCCTTTGATATTTATCGGAACAACCGGAAAATTACCCACATGGGTTTTTGCATCCTTTTTTTTAGGAGCAGTTTGTTCTGTCGGTTCCGTTTGGTGGAGCTCGCATACAACGAAAGAAATTCCGCCGTCAGAAGCTGAATTACAGGGGATGCAATCTGAAAAAATAAATATTGCAACGCCTTTTATAGACATCCTTAAGGCAATAAAACATATGCCAAAAGTAATGTGGCAATTAGCATTAGTTTATTTATTTCAATGGTATGCTTTGTTTTGTTATTGGCAAAATTCTTCTAAAAGCATAGCGCTTTCCATTTGGAATACTACACCAAAACAAAACAGCAAACTTTACGAAGAAGCAGTGGCTTGGACTGGTTTAGTGAATGGATGGTATAATATCGTTACGTTTTTAGTTGCTTTTTATTTGGCCTATCTGGCACGAAAATATTCGCCAAAACAAGTACACTTCATATGTTTAGTTTTAGCAGCAATTGGTTTTCTATTATTTCCACACATCCAAAATAAATATTTATTATTTCCTGCTATTACTGGTTTCGGAATTGGTTGGGCAAGTATGATGGGAATTCCCTATCTGATGGTTATTTCCAATATTCCTAAAGAACGCTACGGAGTATATATGGGAATTATCAATATGATGATTGTGATTCCGATGTTTATTCAAACACTGACTTTCGGATACATATTAAAGCATTTTTTAAATAACGACCCTCGTCAAGCCATCACTTTTGCCGGTTCGTTGTTAATGCTGGCGGCTGTTTGTACACTTTTTATTAACGTAAAAAAATCCAATAAAACTATAGAAAGTGAATAACACTACTTATCATAAAGCAATTGAACTACTGCACCGCGTTTCTACTCCAAACGGATTTTTAGCAAGTGCACAAAACACTTCAAACTATAAAAGGGTTTGGGCAAGAGATGGCGTGATTTGCGGTCTGGCAGCTTTGGCATCCGATGATAAAGAATTGATTGAAACTTTCAAAAGTACTTTAGAAACGTTGGCAGGTAACCAACATAAAATTGGAACAATCCCGTCAAATGTTCTAATTTCTGAAGGAATTACCGAAGTAAGTTATGGCGGTTTGGCCGGAAGAGTTGATGCAGTAACCTGGTTTGTAATCGGCATATGTCAATATGCAATTTATAAATCTGATGCTTCTTATGTTGCCAAATACACTATAGAAATTGAGAAATGTCTTGATCTTCTGGATGCGTGGGAATTTAATAATAAACACTTATTATATGTGCCGCTTTCAGGAAATTGGGCAGATGAATACATTACAGACGGTTATGTTTTATACGACCAGTTACTTCGTATTTGGGCTCTACGGAGTTATAATTTCTTTGTAAAAAGTGATGCAATTGCAAACAAAATAGAAAAAATTAACAAGCAGCTCGAAATTAATTTCATGCCTTCTTCTACTGGGGATAAATACCATGAGCGCGCTTATAATGAAGTTCAATTCCAAGATTATATGCCTTGCTCTTTTTCGCCTTCAGGATATAAAACACAATTCGATGCATTTGCAAATTCTTTGGTTGTATTGCTAAACATTGGTTCCAATGAATTTCAGAATACAATATTGAACTACGCAAATGCTCTTGCTGCCGAGACCCAATTGGGATTGCTTCCCGCTTTTTGGCAACCCATTTTCGAAAATGATGAACATTGGATTTTACTCAGGAACAATTGCAAATACGAGTTTCGAAATTTTCCTTATGAATTCCATAACGGAGGAAGCTGGCCCATGGTCAATGGCTTTTTCGGACTGGCATTAAATACAAAAGGCGAGACAAATAAAGTGGAAAGTCTTTTAGCAAAAATTAATGCCGCGAACAGTATAGAGGATTTTTCATTTTATGAAAATTTCAATACTAAAACCAGCAAGCCAAATGGTGTTGCGTTTTGTGCATGGAGTGCTGCAGCAACTGTTTTACTTCATCAATCAGTCCATACTAATTTTAAATTGTATACCTAATTGAAATCAATAGATATTATATGCATAGGCGAAGTCCTGATCGATTTTATCGGTCACGAAATCAATACTTCCATCAATAGAACTAAAGACTACCATCGTTTTTTGGGCGGTTCTCCAACCAATGTTGCAGTAAATTCATCTCGTCTGGGTTTGAATTCCGTGCTCGTTGCCTCATGCGGTGAAGACGGTCTTGGAGATTATGTTGTGAGAAAATTAAAAGCCAATAACGTAAATACTAAACAAATAAGAAAGTTGGAAACTTTGCCTACTTCTGTAATCTTTGTTTCCAAATCGACAGAAACACCCGATTTTATTCCGTACCGTCAGGCAGATTGCGAAATCTACGAAAATCAATTGCCGGATGAAATCATTGCCGATGCTAAAATATTCCATACAACTTGTTTCGCACTAAGTAAAAATCCGGCAAGGCAAACTATTTTAAACCGTGCACAAAAAGCTGCAGAATTTGGACTGAAACTCAGTATTGACATTAATTTCTCTGAAAGAATCTGGCCCGACAGAGAAGAAGCTAAATTGATTTTAAAGGAATATTTAACCAATGATCCCCTAGTGAAACTTAGTGAAGATGATTGCTACCGATTGTTTGCAGCTGTCAAATCAGAAGATTATATTTTCGACTACTTTCACAGTTTAGGAGCATCTACAATTTGCCTAACTAAAGGTAAAAATGGTGTGGTAGTTTCTGATTTAAAACAAGGCTTATTCTTTCAAAAAGCAATTCAAATAGACGAAATTAAAGATACAACCGGAGCTGGTGATGCCTTTTGGACCGGTTTTTTATTTGCTCAAATTGAAAATAAAAGTTTAGAAGAAAGTATTTCGATTGCGCAAAAGCTGGCCACCATCAAGCTTCAAAATGTGGGTCGCTTACCCGATAATATTAATATCAACCAATTGATAAAAGAATAAAAACAGAAAATATTTGAGTTTAGTTAGGTTTTGAAAAGCTGTGGTTTTAATTGCAGCATTTCTTTTTTAACTTTTTCCAAAAGAAACCCCTAAAAGTTTCCTTTTTAAGTTCAGTCTTCTACCTTTGTAGCTATCAAATTTAAGACCATGCAGAAAGATAGTAAACGACGAGAAGCACTTTTATACCACGCCAAACCTACTCCAGGAAAAATTCAAGTAGTTCCAACCAAGAAATATGCAACCCAAAGAGATTTGTCATTGGCTTATTCTCCTGGCGTCGCCGAGCCTTGCTTGGAAATTGTCAAAGATGTTAACAACGTTTATAAATATACTTCCAAAGGAAATTTGGTTGCAGTAATTAGTAACGGAACCGCCGTTTTAGGATTGGGAGACATTGGTCCCGAAGCTTCAAAACCCGTTATGGAGGGCAAAGCTTTATTATTCAAAATCTTTGCAGATATTGACGTTTTTGATATTGAAGTTGACACTAAAGATATTGATGCCTTCATAGAAACCGTTAAAAATATTGCTCCCACTTTTGGCGGAATAAACCTTGAAGACATTAAAGCTCCAGAATCATTTGAAATTGAAAGACGTTTGGTTGAAGAACTGAATATTCCGGTAATGCATGATGACCAACACGGAACAGCAATTATTTCTGCAGCGGCGTTATTGAATGCTGTTGAAATAGCTGGAAAGAAGATGGAGGAAGTACAAATTGTTATTTCGGGAGCTGGTTCAGCCGCTATAGCGTGTGCAAATCTCTACGTTTCTTTTGGCGTCCAAGCTGAAAATATTGTGATGTTTAACAGTAAAGGCGCGCTTAAAAAAGACGATCCTAAAATTTCAGATAATCAACGAAAATATGCTACTGATAAAAACTTCCCTTCGTTATTGGAAGCAATGGTTGGAGCCGATGTCTTTGTCGGATTATCAACCGGAGATATAGTAAAGCCAGAGATGTTATTGGGAATGGCAAAAAATCCAATTGTGTTTGCAATGGCAAATCCAACGCCAGAAATAAATTATGATTTGGCGATCAAAACCAGAAAAGACATCATTATGGCTACCGGCCGTTCTGACCATCCTAATCAAGTGAATAACGTACTTGGATTTCCATACATTTTCCGTGGTGCACTTGACGTGAGAGCTACCAAGATTAATGAACAAATGAAAAAAGCAGCGGTAATTGCTTTAGCCGAATTGGCCAAAGAATCGGTTCCGGAGCAAGTGAATATTGCTTACGGAGAGACTAAATTAGTTTTCGGAAAAGAGTATATTATCCCTAAACCTTTTGATCCACGATTGATTGCGAAAGTACCGCCTGCTGTAGCAAAAGCTGCTATGGATTCAGGAGTTGCTTTACATCCGATTACAGATTGGGAAAAATACGAGGAAGAATTATTAGAACGATTAGGCTCTGATAATAAAATGGTTCGTATGTTGACGAACAGAGCAAAAACAGATCCAAAACGTGTAGTATTTGCCGAAGCAGATCATTTAGATGTATTGAAAGCGGCACAGATTGCTCACGAAGAAGGCATTGCGATTCCTATATTATTAGGTAATAAAGAGGTGATTTTAGAACTCAAAGAAGAATTAGGCTTTGATGCCGATGTGGCGATTTTTGATCCAAAAACAAAAGAAGAAGACGATCGCCGATTGAAATATGCAGATCATTATTGGGAGTCGAGACAACGAAGAGGAATTGCATTACTAGATGCTCAGAAATGGATGCGCGAACGTAATTATTTTGCAGCGATGATGGTTAACGAAGGTGAAGCCGATGCTATGGTTTCTGGTTATTCACGAAGTTATCCCTCTGTGGTAAAACCGCTGATGCAATTAATTGGAAAAGCTCCCGGAATTACTTTGATTGCTACTGCAAATATGATGATGACGAATCGTGGCCCAATGTTTTTATCGGATACAGCTATTAATCCAAATCCAACATCAGATGAATTGGCAAAAATTGCTTTGATGACAGCAAAAACTGCAAGAATGTTTGGAGTAGAGCCAGTAATTGCAATGGTTTCATTTTCTAATTTTGGCTCATCTGATAATGAAAGTGCTTCTAAAGTGAGAGATGCTGTAGCGTATTTGCACAAATATTATCCTGATTTAATTGTAGATGGAGAAATCCAAACTGATTTTGCATTGAATCCAGAATTGTTAAAGAAAAAATTTCCTTTTTCAAAATTAGCTGGAAAAAAAGTAAACACTTTAATTTTCCCAAATTTAGACGCAGCAAACATTACCTATAAACTTTTGAAAGAACTTTACAAAGTTGATTCTATTGGTCCGATAATGATGGGAATGGAAAAAGCGGTTCATATTTTCCAGTTGGGTGCTAGTGTGGAAGAAATGGTAAATATGGTTGCGGTTGCGGTAGTTGATGCTCAGGAAAAAGAGAAGCGAAAAAAGATGTCTGCCAGATAAGTTTTTGTATTATTGTACAGATATTGAAGCCAGATTTCCTCACTTGGAGAATTTTGCTATATTTGGAACTAGATTTTAGTAAAAATGATTGCACACATTCAAGGAAAATTAGTTGAAAAGACGCCTACTGAAGTAATAATTGACTGTAATGGCGTTGGTTATCATATCAATATTTCGTTGCATACTTTTTCATTACTTCCAACCACCGATTTTATAAAATTATTTACGCACCTTCAAATTAAGGAAGATGCGCATTCTTTGTTTGGTTTCGTTGAAAAATCGGAAAGAGAATTATTTAAGTTATTACTGTCGGTTTCTGGAATTGGAGCAAGTATCGCAAGAACAATGTTATCATCATTAGATCCAAAACAAATAATCCATGCTATTGCTAATGCAGACGTTGTTACTATTCAATCTATAAAAGGAATTGGAAGTAAAACAGCGCAGCGTGTAATTTTGGATTTAAAGGACAAAGTATTAAAAATATATGATTTGAGCGAAATATCGATAACGCAACACAATATTTCCCGAGAAGAATCGTTATCTGCTTTGGAGGTATTAGGCTACATCCGAAAAAATGCTGAAAGAGTGGTTGATAAAATCATAAAAGATAATCCTGAAGCTGGAGTTGAAACAATAATCAAACAAGCATTAAAAAATTTATAATACTTGGAAACACTATACCTTAAAAAACCACTTGTATACCTAAAAAAGCTTATCCTCGGATTAGCTTTACTACTTAGCTCTGCTGTTTTTGCTCAAGATCCTGTTCCCAACACAGTGATTGACAGCACCGGTTATGCTACAGGTAAAGTAGAGATTACTAATCCAAACAGTATTGTAAATGCCTATACTTACGATGCCGCAACAAACCGGTATATTTACACTAGTAGTTTTGATGGTTTTAATATTAATTATCCCATTATTTTAACACCTCAAGAGTATGAAGAGTTGGTACTTCGGGAATCAATGCGGAAGTATTTTAAAGATAAATCAGACGCCATGGATGGCAAAAAAGAGGGAAGTGAAGCGTCTAAAAAAGATTTATTACCACGTTATTACGTAAATTCGAGTTTCTTTGAAACCATTTTTGGTTCTAATACTATTGATGTAAAACCCACAGGTTCTGTTGAAATGGATTTAGGTGTACGCTACACCAAACAAGACAATCCTTCATTTTCTCCTAGAAACCGAGCTCAAACTTCATTCGATTTTGATCAAAGAATCAGTATGAGTTTGAATGGAAAAGTAGGAACAAGGCTGAGCGTAAATGCCAATTATGATACCCAATCAACCTTTGCTTTTCAAAATCTTATCAAATTAGAATATGCTCCAACCGAAGACGATATTATCCAAAAAATTGAAGTCGGAAACGTTAGTATGCCATTGACAAATTCCTTAATTCGTGGTGCGCAGAGTTTATTTGGGGTCAAAGCCCAATTACAATTCGGAAAAACGACGGTTACTGGAGTCTTCTCTGAACAAAAATCACAAACCAAATCGGTCACAGCACAAGGTGGCGGAACGATTCAGGATTTTGAATTGTTCGCGTTAGATTATGATTCAGATCGACATTTTTTCCTTTCGCAATATTTTAGAAATAAATATGATGCTGCCTTGCGAAATTATCCAGTTATCAGCAGTAGGGTTCAGATTACGAGAATTGAAGTTTGGGTTACTAACCGACAAAATCGTGTAAGTACTACCAATAATAATTTAAGAAACATTCTTGCTTTACAGGATTTAGGTGAAACCCGATTGACTGGGTTGACAGATGAACAAGTGGTTGCGGTGAACAATTTAGAACTCCCAACGTTTTTCTTAAAACCAGCTGATAGTCCAACGGATAACACAAACAACAGATATGATCCAAGCTTAATTACAACAGGTGGCGGATTATTGAATACAAACATTCGAGATATTGTTACTTCAAGTCAAGGTTTCAACAATTTAAATGCGGTTGATGAAGGTACAGACTATTCCAAATTAGAAAATGCCAGAAAGTTAACAGCCACTGAATATACTCTCAACACACAATTGGGTTACATTTCGTTACAACAACGATTATCGAATGATGAAGTACTATCCGTAGCCTACCAATATACTATTGGAGATCAGGTGTATCAAGTCGGTGAATTTGGTACAGACGGCGTTGATTCTACTGTGATTACGGATGGCGGAACAACCAATGCAACAGTATCAACACAGAGTTTAGTATTGAAAATGCTGAAAAGTAATTTGACGAATGTAAAAAAACCAATCTGGAATTTGATGATGAAAAATATTTATCAAATTCAAGGTGCTTATCAATTGCAACAAGACGATTTTAGATTCAATATCTTGTATACCGATCCATCGCCTTTAAATTACATTACACCTGCAAATTCAACGTCTCCGTTACCTGCGGACGTAGCTGAAACCCCACTTTTAAAAGTGTTTAATGTCGATAAGCTTAACTATAACAATGATCCCCAAGCAGGCGGAGACGGTTTCTTCGATTTTATTCCAGGATTAACTGTTGATCAACAAAATGGTAGATTAATCTTTACTTCTGTAGAGCCGTTCGGGAAGCTTTTATTTGACAAATTGAAAACAAATCCGTCAGAAGACTATTATCAGGATTATTATGCTGATAACAACCCTAACACTTCTACCTTTAACGACAACCAGTCAAAATATGTGTTCCGTGAAATGTATAGAAGAACACAAGCCTCAGCTCTACAAGATGCGGAAAAAAATAAATTCCAATTAAAAGGACGCTACAAATCTGCCGGAGGTGATGGAATTCCGATTGGCGCCTATAATGTTCCTAGAGGTTCTGTTGTGGTAACTGCAGGAGGTAGAGTTTTACAAGAAGGAATTGATTATAGTGTAAATTATCAGGCTGGAAGAGTTCAAATTCTAGATCCATCACTACAAGCATCCAATACGCCAATTCAAGTGTCTGTAGAAAACAACGCTACTTTTGGTCAACAAACCCGAAGATTTATGGGCGTGAATATCGAACATAAATTCTCAGACAAATTCTTATTGGGAGCTACATTCTTAAAAATGACCGAAAGACCACTTACCGGAAAATCAAACTATGGCCAAGAGTCAGTCAACAACAGTATTTTTGGATTCAATGCCAACTATTCAACAGAAGTTCCGTTTTTAACTCGAATGGTTAATAAATTACCAAATATTGATACGGATGTCCCTTCAAACTTCTCATTTCGTGGCGAGGTAGCGTTTTTAAAACCGAACGCATCCAAATTAGATCAATTTGAAGGAGAAGCAACGGTTTATGTAGATGATTTTGAAGGCTCACAAACTACAATTGACATGCGTTCGGCGTTGTCTTGGAGCTTATCATCAGTACCTAAAAGACCCATAACTAGTGATTTAGGCTATTATCCTGATTTTGGTTCTGCGGCCACTGATTTAAGTTATGGTTATAAAAGAGCCAAATTAAATTGGTACAGCATTGACCCTACTCTATATGTACAAACACCAGGAGACATTGGTCAAGACGGAATATCTTCCAATAATACTAGAAGAATATTTAGTCGCGAATTATTTCCAAATACCGATATTCAAGTGGGACAATCACAAGTAATTAACACTTTGGACCTAACGTATTACCCGCAAGAAAGAGGACCTTATAATTACAATCCACAAGGATTAAACCCTTCAGGATTTGCTAATCCGACAGAAAATTTTGGTGGAATAATGCGTGCGATCAACTCAACTAATTTCGAACAAAGTAATGTGGAGTACATCCAGTTTTGGGTATTAGATCCCTATTTTGACCCGAATAACACATCGCAACAAACGCCTAGCGCCAATACTGGAAAACTTTATTTTAATCTGGGAGAGATTTCAGAAGATGTCTTAAAAGATGAGCGCAAGCAATATGAAAATGGTCTTCCTGCAAACACTGCTGCCCAATCATTAACAAGTAACACAGTTTGGGGAAAAGTTCCGTCATCACAATCCCTTATTTATGCCTTTGATGTAGATGGCGCCAATAGATCCGCACAAGATGTTGGTTTTGATGGAATTGGCGATGCTGTTGAAGGTACACTTCCGGGAATTGGAGGTTATGCAGGATTAGCGGATCCGGCTGGTGATAACTACCAGTATTTCTTGGCCGCAACGGGTTCAACCATATTTGATCGTTATAAAGACTACAACGGTGTTGAAGGAAACTCACCTGTCGGACTTTCAGACGCTAACAGAGGTTCGACAACAATTCCAGATGTAGAAGACATTAACCGTGACAACACGATGAATACGGCGAATGCTTATTATGAATATCAAGTTGAAATTAATCCAGGTCCTGATGCAAATGGTATGGTTGTGGGAACCAATTTCATTACGGATAAAGTTGTAACGAATGTTACTAACACACCTAATGGCATTGATACTCAGGCAAGATGGTACCAATTTAAGATTCCTGTAACGACTCCTTTAAAGAAAACGATTGGTAGTATTTCTGATTTCCGTTCGATTCGTTTTATGCGAATGTTCATGACTGGTTTTTCTTCTCCTGTTACACTTCGTTTTGGAGCATTAGACTTAGTACGTGGCGAATGGAGACGTTATGAAAATACCTTAGAGGCATTAGATACTGATCCAAGTGATGACAATACTAATTTTGATGTTTTATCAGTAAATGTTCAGGAAAATGCACAACGTGATCCTATACCTTACATTGTACCTCCGGGAGTTATAAGAGAACAAATCACGAATGGACAACAAGTTCTGAATCAAAATGAACAATCATTGTCATTACGGGTAAATGAAGCATCTGCAGGAGGTGGATTACAACCAGGTGATGCAAGAGCGGTATTCAAAAACATTGAAGTAGATATGCGTCAGTACAATAAACTTAAAATGTTTTTACATGCTGAATCCTTACCGACTGATGTAACACCATTACAAAATGATCAAATGGTAGCCTTTATTCGTTTTGGAAATGACTTTACCAATAACTATTACGAAGTAGAAATTCCACTTCAAGTAACACCGCTCCTTCCAAGACCTAGCACAGCAGAAGAAGTTTGGCCAGAACTCAACGAAATCGATTTGCCTACAGCTTTACTGACTAAAATGAAGATCTTATTCATGAGCGCACAACCTACTGATTTGGTTGACGGAGTTTTATATAAAAATGATTTTGAATTAGACCCATCATTGGCTGGCGTTTCAGGTCGTGGCGCTTTGCGACTTGGTGTAAAAGGGAATCCAAATTTTGGATTAGTAAGAACCTTAATGGTTGGTATCCGGAATAAAACGAATCGACCTATAAAAGGAGAGGTTTGGTTTAACGAATTGCGTCTAGCCAGTTTGAACAACAAAGGAGGAATGGCTGCAGTACTTAATATAGATACTAACTTAGCTGATTTTGCAACGGTTTCAGCCACTGGAAGAATGAGCACCATTGGATTTGGAGCTTTAGAACAAGGACCGCAGGAAAGAAGTAGAGAAGAGGTGCAACAATACAATATCGTTACAAACCTTAGTTTAGGCAAATTATTACCAAAAAAATGGGGCATAAATCTTCCTTTCAATTATGCGGTAGGAGAAGAAGTAATCACTCCTGAATACGATCCGTTTAATCAGGATATCCGATTGGAACAACTTTTGAGCACGACCACAAACAGCGCCGAAAGAAATAACATCGAAAAAAGAGCTCAAGATTTTACAAAACGAAAAAGCATCAACTTTATTGGAGTTAAAAAAGAGCGTGGCCCAGAACAAAAACCACGGGTGTACGATCCAGAAAATTTAACACTTTCGTATTCATATAACCAAGTTGAGAAGCACAACTACGAAATTGAAAACTTTATAGATCAGCAGGTAAATACTACTGTTGATTATACTTATACATTTCAAAATAAACCGCTGGAACCTCTTAAGAAAAGTAAATTTCTGAAGAAAAGTTCGTATTGGAAAATGTTAAGCGATTTTAACTTTAATTACCTTCCTGCGAGTATTTCTTTTAGCAGCAATATTATTAGACAATACAACAAACAGCAGTTCAGACAGGTTGATGTTGCTGGAATTGCATTAGATCCATTATTCCGAAGAAATTATATGTTTAACTATCAATATGGATTTAATTACAATCTAACCAAAGCGTTAAAAATAAACTTTACAGCCTCGTCAAATAACATTGTACGTTCGTATATGGATGAAAATAATGTCCCAGATAATAGTAATACGATTTGGACTGATTTCTGGAATATTGGTTTGCCGGATCAGCACAATCAACAACTGGTGGTGAATTACGAATTGCCTATTAACAAGATTCCATTCTTGGCTTTCGTAAAATCTACTTATTCCTATACGGGTGATTACAATTGGCAAAGAGCTCCAATCGGATTTTCAACTGTTCCGGATGAAACGGATCCAAATACTACCTATAATTTAGGTAATACTATTCAAAATGCCGCTTCTCACCGTTTGAATACTTCATTCGCCATGGAAACCTTTTATAAATATATTGGCTTAGGTAAAAAACCAGTTACCCCTGCAGCAAGACCTGCGACATTACCTAAACCAGGTGAAAAAATTACTAGTATTAAAGCGCAACCTGCTAAAACGAATAATGTATTTTTAGATGGTTTGAAAAATGTTTTAACCAGCGTGAAAAACATCCAGATTAATTACACTCAAAACGAAGGAACCTTGTTGCCAGGATATTTACCAGGATTAGGTTTTTTTGGAACGTCAAAACCAACTCTAGGATTTGTTTTCGGCGCACAAGATGATGTGCGTTATGAAGCGGCTAAGAGAGGTTGGCTGACTGATTATCAATTCTTTAATCAAAGCTATACACACACGGTAACCAAAACATTAGATTACACAGCAAATATCGATTTGTTCCCCGATTTTAAAATTGATTTAACGGGTAATAGAACATTTGCCGATAATTTCTCAGAGCAATATAACGTAAGTAGCGATGGTGATTATTTACCACAATCGCCATATAACTTCGGAAACTTCTCGATTTCAACAGTGATGTTGAAAACATCTTTCAAAGCGAGTGACGAAAATGGTTCAGCTTCTTTCCAAGATTTTAGAGAAAATAGAATTATTGTTGCCAACCGCCTTGCCGAACAATATTACGGAACCACAAACGTTCCGAGATATGGCGATATCAACAACCAAATTCCAGCTCCAACGGATCCAAATTATAATTTTTACAATGCTAATAATGGGTATCCAATTGGATTTGGTAAAAACAATCAGTCTGTTTTAGTTCCTTCTTTTTTAGCGGCCTATACTGGATTGTATTCCGGCGGCTATGGCGAAGCTGCTAAAGGAATTTCATTTAATGCGTTCAGAGATATTCCAATTCCAAACTGGACCATTAAGTACAATGGATTGATGCGTTATACTTTCTTCAAAGAAAAATTCAAACGTTTTTCCATTCAGCATGCTTATAGATCATCTTATACTATTAACTCGTTCCGTTCAAATCTTGATTTTGCGGCGGGAAGACAAGACAATGGTGGAATTGGTAATTTTTTCAACAAAACGATTATCGCTAACATCAACTTAGTTGAACAATTTAATCCGCTTGTACGTATTGATTTTGAAATGAAAAATGCATTCAAAATACTAGCTGAGATTAAAAAAGACCGAAGTTTATCTATGAGTTTTGACAATAATTTATTGACTGAAGTTCAAGGAAAAGAATATATTGTTGGCTTTGGATACCGTTTCAAAGATGTTATTTTCTCTTCACAATTGGCAGATAATCCAACGGGAATTATTAAGAGTGATATCAATATGAAAATTGACTTCTCTTACCGAAACAATAAAACTATCGTACGCTATTTAGACTATGAAAATAACCAACTGGGTGGCGGACAAAATATTTGGTCAGCAAAATTAACAGCAGATTATTCATTCAGTAAAAACCTAACTGCTATTTTCTTCTATGATCATTCCTTCTCTAAACCTGTAATTTCTACATCATTCCCTTTAACGAATATCAGAGCCGGATTTACGATGCGATATAATTTTGGAAACTAACATTCAATTACAATATCATATCTTATATTTACACTCTAAAATTTAATATCAAATGAATATACCAAACAACTTAAAGTATACAAAAGACCACGAATGGGTTTTAATTGAAGGCGATACGGCTACTGTAGGAATCACCGATTTTGCACAAAAAGAATTGGGCGACATTGTGTATGTTGAAGTAGAAACTTTAGATCAGACTCTTAATAAAGACGAAGTTTTTGGAACAGTTGAAGCAGTAAAAACAGTTTCTGATTTGTTTCTTCCTTTAACTGGTGAAATTATCGAATTTAATGATGCACTAGAAACTAATCCTGAAGATGTGAATTCTGATCCTTATGGAAAAGGCTGGATGGTTAAAATCAAAATTAGCAATGATTCTGAAATAGACGAATTACTTTCAGCTGATGCTTACAAAGAACTTATTGGCGCTTAAAAATATTCTGCTTGTTTTAGCTATTGGCTGGACTGTTGCAGTTACTTTTTTGTGCTTGATTTCTTTTAATACGTTACCATCAATTGGAGTTTCCGGTGCTGACAAATATGTTCATGCCACCTTTCATTTTGTATTCACGATGTTATGGGGAACGTATTTCTGGAAGCAGCAAAATGAATTACAATTACCAAAAATAGCCGCTGTAGTTTTCATTTCGATATCATTCGGAATTCTAATTGAAATTCTGCAGGAAACATTGACCACAACCAGACAAGCAGACCTGCTGGATGTTGCGGCTAATATTATTGGAGCTCTCATCGCATTACTTGTATTTATTTACATTGACAAGTTGAAAAAAGCTAAATAGTAGACAATACGAATTGTCCCGTCTCGTTTATTATGATGAGACGGGATTTTTATTTACTTTTATCCCCTGATTACGAAACATTATCCCAAAAGATATATTTAAGAAACATGAAATCGAAGATTACTGCGTCAGTTCGCCTTTTAGGCTCGTGTCACGAACACCAAAAAAAATCAATTCTTGTGAGAAATAAAATATTCCCGTTTATACTCCTTTTTTTAAGCTGTAGTTCCATTGCTCAAGTTACCCAAAAAGCTACTGAAAAGTTCCCAGTATTTCCATCATGCGAAGGTCTGCAGTTTCAGGCTTTGGAAACTTGTTTTTACAATCAAGTACAGGATTTTGTCTTCAATAATTTTAATGTGCCCGAAAATCTAAAACAGAATAATTTCAAAGGAAATGTAATTGTGTTATTTGAAGTAAATGATCAAGGAAATTTCAAAGTAATTTATGTTGATGCGATTGACGAAGCACTGGTTACAGAAAGTAAAATAGTTTTTGGAAAATTGCCAAAGATTGCTCCAGCGGCCTATAACGGAAATCCAACTTATGCTAAATATACCATCAAAATTGCGATACCACTGCAGAGTGTTGCCCAAATGCAAGCAGAAAAAGAAGCTTTGGCTTTAGCCGAAAAAAACTCGACTGCTTACAAACCCAATAATAAACAATTGACCGAATTGGATAGCATGAAGTTTAAAAAATTCGAAAATCCACAGTTTGAAAGTCACATCAATATTCCGTTTTCGCACAGTTATTACTCGCAGTTTGATGATGAGCTGAATCAGGTTGGCGCAAACAATCACACGGGTTCAAAACCCTATTCTTATGCTGATGTAAATAAATACTACAATTTAAAAGAAGAGAATCAAAAGCTTCGTAAAAGTACACAAGGATGGTTTGGAAGAAAATTATGGAATGAAAACTTGGTCGAAGTTCAAGGCGAAGATTATTGGTTTACCCTTAACCCTATTCTTGATCTACAGTTCGGAAAAAGTGATCCAAGTGTTGCGAGTTATACTTTTATCAACACCCGTGGAATACAATTTAATGGTGGTCTAGGAAAAGAATTAAACTTTACAACAACAATCTATGAAAGCCAAGGCCGTTTTGCAGATTACTTTAATAGTTATGCCGAATCTATCGCACCTGCTGGAGGAAATCCAGCGATTATTCCCGGAATAGGAATTGCGAAAGATTTCAAATCAGATGGATATGACTTTCCATTGGCAGAAGCTAATTTATCCTATACACCGAGTAAATTCATTAATATAAATTTAGGTTACGGAAAAAATTTTATTGGAGATGGGTATCGTTCGTTATTATTGGGCGATGGTGCTAGCCCGTATCCTTTTTTCAAACTGAATACAACTTTTTGGAAAATAAAATATACTAATATTTATACGTGGCTAAAAGATGTTCGTCCCGAAGTTACTGTGGATCGAACGTATGCAACTAAGTTTGCCGCAAGTCATTACCTGAGTTTGAATGTTAGCAATCGTTGGAACATCGGTCTATTCGAATCTGTGGTGTGGACTAATAAAAACAATCGTGGTTTTGATATGAGTTTTGTTAATCCAATTATTTTCTATCGAACCGTTGAATTTACGTCATCTTCCCGAAGCGGTAATGCATTGTTGGGATTAACATCCAAGTACAAACTGAGTAACCAAATTAATATTTACGGCCAATTCTTATTAGATGAATTTTCGCTAAAAGATGTAAAAGCTGGAGATAAAAGTTGGAAAAATAAATACGGTTACCAATTAGGTGCCAAATATTACAATGCGTTTAGCATCAAAAATTTATTGCTTCAAGTCGAATATAACAATGTTCGTCCTTATGTTTATGCGCACAGCGAAGCGATTACAAATTATGGACATAACAACCAAAGTTTAGGTCATCAATGGGGCGGAAATTTCAGAGAATTTATCGCAATTGCTCGTTATCACAAAGGAAGATATTTTGCGGATGCCAAAGTTACTTTTGGAGAACGCGGATTGGATTTTAATGATGGTGTCGACACCTCGAATTATGGAAGTAATATCTATTTGAATTATACCGACAACAGACCTTATGACACCGGCGTAACTATTGGACAAGGCAATAAAACCAAACTATTTTTTGCAGATTTACAGGCTGGTTATTTGATAAATCCTTCTACGAATATGAAAGTGTTTGGAAGTTTTATCTACAGAAGCTTTAGTCCAAAGACTGAAACGGCAACTGCTCTCAAAGAAAATACAACCTGGCTTTCGGTTGGTTTGAGATGTGATATCTTTAATTGGTATTTTGACTACTAGACTGCTTAGATTAGTTAGACTACCTTAGAATTATTGATAAAATAGAAAGCTCATTCAAAAGATGAGCTTTATTATTGTACTATCATTTCTTCATAGGGAATAACAACGTCAAAACCTTTGTTTCTAAAATACACGGTTGGATTTTCTTTTGAGATACTCATTACAAAATCGCCACCCCAAGCACCGAGACTTTTAACTACGCCATCAAAATCGGAGAACAAAGATTCTTGCACTGTTGGTACTTCAAGGATAGTACTTATTTCCATTTCATGGCTTTGCAAAGCGATGGCAAATTCTTTTGCTGTTGTGGCTTGAACTACTCTTTCCGTAATAGCATTTAGTACGGGAATTCTTTTTTCGATGTTTCCCTCTTTGCCATAATAAGCTGCAATAGAAGATTTGCTACTTTGTTTTTTATTCAGATACACGAAGAAAATCTTATCCTTAAAATCCGGATTGAAATCAACAAATTGAACTACTGGCTTTTCATTTGCGATTTGATAGATAATGGGCGAACAATTTTGCGCGCATGCAATATCATACCCACTACCTCCAAAACTGTTTTTTAGCAACTCAAATGCATTAATTTCTAACCATTGGGCAATGTTATTAATTAACGTAGAAGAGGTTCCTAAACCCCAAAGTTTTGGAAAAGTCAATTCCGTTGTAATTTTATATCCTTTAGAAGTAGTAATAAAATCCGAATTCATTCGATACGCTTCGTGTAGAATTTCAATTAAAGTATTCTTAATATTCTTTGCATCATCAAACCGTTCGTTTCTAATAATTGAACTAAACGGAATGTTTTCTTCAAACCAAACACTTCCATCACTATCGTAACTTTTCCATTCAATAAGATTTCCTTCTGATGATTCAATGTTTAAATTTTGTCCAAACTTTGTGGGTAACGCAAAAGCTTTAGCGCCGTCAAGAACCAAATATTCTCCTGTAATTAGAAGCTTGCCGTTACTGTAAAAAGTTTTTTTCATTTATGCTGAACTCGTTTCAGTGTTATTTTCTTAGATTTTCTATAAACGAAACAACAGCGGAATGTGAAATCGTGTTATTGTCAAAATGAATCTTAATTAATTTTCGTTCTTCGGGAGTGGTTTGAAACTGATTCAGAATATTATTGATGTGCATTTTCATGTGTCCTTCCTGAATTCCGGTTGTGGTTAACGAACGTAAAGCGGCAAAATTTTGAGCCAATCCCGTTACGGCAACTATTTGCATTAATTCCTGCGCAGAAGGTTTTCCTAGAATTTCTAACGCCATTTTTACCAACGGGTGCAATGAGGTCAGTCCGCCAACCGTTCCGAGTGCTAATGGAATTTCCATCCAAAACGTAAATAGTCCGTTTTCAATTTTAGCATGCGACAAACTTGAATATTTTCCATTTCTTGAAGCATACGCATGCACTCCAGCTTCTACCGCACGAAAGTCATTTCCTGTGGCCAAAACGACTGAATCTACTCCATTCATAATTCCTTTATTGTGTGTCACGGCACGATATGGTTCAATCTCGGCGATGCGAACCGCCTGAACTAATTTCTCTGCAAATTCTCGTGGATCTTCTATTTTTTTTTCTGCTAGTTCTTCTACTTTACACGAAACTTCAGCACGAACGATGCAATTGGGAACATAATTCGAAAGTATGCTCATCACAACATTTACCTCCTTTTCTGACACATCAAAATCGGCATAATTACTAGCTTCTTCCTTTAAAGATTTTGCCAATTGCTCCAAACACGAATTAATGAAATTCGCTCCCATGCTGTCTTTGGTCTCAAACGTCGCATGCAATTGGAAATAATGTTCTAGTTCGTGGGTTTTATTTCGAAGTTCTAGTGAAGTGATTCCGCCGCCACGTTTTTGCATATTGGCCGTTAAACTTTCGGTAGAAGCAATTAAATTTGATTTTACCACATTAAAAAACGTTTGTATTTTATCGTGATTTCCTTTAAATATAAAGTGTACCTGCCCTATTTTTTCCGTACCTAAAACTGTAGCTTTAAATCCGCCACGCGTTGACCAAAACTTAGCTGATTTGGCGGCAGCCGCAACAACCGAACTTTCTTCGATTACCATTGGAACCGAATAATATCGATTATTGACTAGGAAATTTGGAGCAATTCCCATCGGAAGATAAAAATTAGAAATCGTATTTTCTATAAAGTCATCGTGAAGCTGCTGCAATTTGGCATCGCTGTTCCAATATTGTTTTATTGTCTCAATAGCTTCTGCTGGATTAGCAAAATATTCCTTGGCAATCCAATTAATTTTTTCTTCTTTGGTTAGTTTTGAAAACCCTGCAACGGCATTATTCATAGTAAATAGCACTTTTTTATCAATTACAAATGTAGTCTATTTTGTTGTTGGAGTTACTGTTGTTGAAGTTGGAATCGAACCTTCTTCATACTCTGTTTCTTCCAAATCATCACTTTTCCTTCCAAGACTGACTTTAGGATTATCTTGCGTCCCGGTAATTTTCATTGGAATTCCGATGATTCCCAATGGCGGTAAACCCAAACGCATTTTGATATTCAGTTTACCATCAAAGCTAGTTTGACCTTCAATTCGGGGACGAAATCCTGCAACTTTGAATTTAAATTTTTCGATATTGATAATGTTGTTTTTGATCGTGGTTTTGATATCAACTTTAGACAAATTTGGATTTTTAATTCCTTCTTTTCCCGTTTTCTTACTTACGGCACCAAACATTTTGAAGCCTTTCATTTTTACATTTTTAACCGAAAGTGTTCCGCCACCAACAAGCGATGGATAAACAGGCTGCATGTTTCCGTCCAAAATCCCAGCTACTTTATAATCTAATGAAATAATTCCTTCCGCACTTTCGGCTGCAGATGCCATCTCGCGGAACATTTTAATTTCTTTGTAGGCCCGTTTTACATCAAAATCTTTAGCTTTAATTTTAAAGTCAAATGCTGCTTTGTTTGTCGATTCACTTCCGTAAATGATATCCATTTTAACATTACTTCCGATGATGTCAAAACTGTTGTTTTTCAATATCAACTTGCCGTTACTAATCAGCATATTTCCGTTAACCTTTTCTAAAATCAAATCTTGAAAATTAACATTATCCGCTTTGGCGATCAACTGTAAATCAAAATTGGATGGAATAACAATTACGCCCGTTGCTGCAGTTGCTGTACTCGTTTTTGTTTCTTCATTAGATGTGGCTGTCGATATGAATTCATCACAGTTTATAAAGGAGGATTGCACTGAAAAAGCACCTTTCAGAATGGCTTTATCGGTGAACACAAAGTCGATTACATTTTGAATAAAACCATTCATTTTGAAATCAGACTGGCCGTAAGTTGCTTTGAAATCATTAAAATTCATTTTGTCTTGATTGAATACAAAATTTCCTTCTCGAATTACAAAAGGTTTTGGCAAATAATCCGATGTCGTTTTGACATCTCTCAGCACTAACGTTCCGCTGTTTTGTAACTTATTATAATTTCCATTCATCGCATCATTTTGCGAACCTTTAAAAGACACATCAGCTTTGATATATCCATTTAAATCCAACCCTTTTTTGGAAAAAACTTTGTAAATTTTACCTAAATCCAATTCGCCTTTTGCCTTAATATCATAAACGATGTTGTCAAAATTCTCTAGTTTAGCATTGACATAAATTGGTTTTCCTTCAAAATCGAAAGAAGCTGGAGTAATGTTTATTTTCAAATCTTTCAGCGTACCAACTTTATTTGAAACCGTTGCCAAAACATTGATGTTTTTTATTGGATTTGGATAATAAATTGTTTTTACATAACCGTTTTTGAATGAGAGTTTACCATTCGCAACCGGAATTTTATCGTTCTTTTTATCATAAACCCCTTTGGCAACTAGATCCATATTGAGTACGCCACGCAAGTCCATGTTTTGTAATCCGAACGCTTTGTTCATTTTAGCCAAATCAATTTTGGATGAAATCTTAGCATCAATTTTTGGTTTGGACAATCCGACACTTTTTACAATTGCCTTGAAATAATCTTTATCCACATTGAAGAAAATAGAATCTAAGTTTACTTGCAATTGTTCTGTATCTAACGACGGCAATTTGGTTTCAAAATTCAAATATATATTGGTTGCTGGAACGGGTGCTTCATTATAATTGATAAAACCATCACGTATTTTCATGTCAAAGGCTAAATCGGGTTTTTGATTTTTGGATGCGATGTATTTTCCTTTCAGGGTCAACAACAAATCCGTGTTTCCTTTTACTTTTGATTTATCCAGCCATTTTACATATTGTGGCGGTAATGCAGTAAAGAAATCGTTCAGCTTACTATCTTCCGATCTAATTTTGAAATCCATATCATACCCATTGCTTAGGAAATCAAATTTTCCTTTAAATTCGACCGGAAGCTTGTTGATTTTTAAATTATTCTGTTCGAATACAAATGCCAGCGAGTTGGTATTGATTTTGGTAATTAAATCAGCATTTACTTTTTTATTTTTCAGGTACTGTTCGCCATCGTAGGTGAAGTCGAAATCATCAATCTTTGCTTCGGTATATAAATCGAAAATCGCTTCGTCTAAATCACCATTTCCAACGTAATTAAATCCATTGGCATCGATAAGAATTTTGGTTGATTTATCATCATAAACCACATGACTATTTTCGATGGCTATTTTTTCTAATCTTAATGACGATGAACTTGGATCTTCCCTTTTAGGCTCGTTAGCATCTGAAATGTAAACGTTATAATTGGCTTCGCCCTTCGCATTTACTTTTACATTAATCAAAGCATCGGACACAAAAATTTTATCAATATTCACTTTTTTGTCGAATAATAATGATTTGACATTTATTCCGAACGCAACTTCATTGGCAGAAAGTAATGTTTCTTTTTGGTAAGGCGCAGAACCTTTCAACGAAAAATCTGTTAGTGTCAATGTTAGTGAAGGAAAATGATTGAAGAAAGAAAGATTGGCTTCTTTAAAATTCAGTTCACCATTCAATTTGTTATTGGCAAACGCTTTGACATCTTCAGCAATTTTACCGGGGAAAAGTATTGGAATCAAAAACAATAATAGCAGCATTGTACCAATTGTAATTCCGGTAATTTTTAACAATCTGACTACTATGAATTTGAATGGTTTTTTCATGGTACAAAACTACTATTCTAAAGTAGTTACAGCAAATGATTTCAAAGATTTTTAACAACAAAAAAGCCCCACAAAAATGCGTGGCTTTAATAAACTAACTAATCCTAATCTAACTTTATTGTTTTATTAATTTCATTGTTTTGGCGCTATTATTTGCATCAATAGCTTTAACCAAATAAACCCCGTTACTCAAATCGTTGATGTCAAATTGATAATTTTCAGAAGAAATTGCATCAAAAGATTTAACCATTTGTCCGGTGATAGAAAATACTTGCACTTTAGAAACCTCCCCACTAATAGTAAATGTTCCCGAAGTTGGATTTGGATACAAACTCATAGTGTTCATTGGAGTGAAATTTGAATCACTCAAAGCAGTTGGTTTATTACCATATATTCTGAATCCGCCCGTTTCTATAGAAATATTCATATTGGTATCTATAACATTAACCGTTGAATTATCCATCAAGTCGTACCAAGTTCCCGCGAATGGGAATCCGGCACCTGTATTCAATGTGCTGTCCGAAAAGTTTGTTCTAACAAAAACATAGCTTAAAGAAGGCGTAGCTGTTAAACTAGTCCAAATATCTAATCGTGGACTTCCTGTTGCGTTAAAATTCCATCCGAACTGACCATTTTCAAAAACAGCTTCCGTTTTTTTCAAATTGATCATTTTTGCCCAAGAATTATAAATATTTATTCTTGCGGCATAGCCCAGCCAGTTATTGCTCCATTGAAGCTGTGGTTTTGTATCTAATTTACAATCTGGATTAGCAAAAGAAACATTTCCATTATTACAGGTCCATAAAGAAGCTGTATTTCCTAAATCACTAAAATGCCATATCATTTTTGGTCCAGGAACCAAAAGATGCACGGCTCCCATGGCCGGAAATCGCTGCAAAATTTTTGCTAAATTCCCCTGAGTTTGGCCCGCTTCAGTGAATGCTTTATAACCTACACGTTCTTCATCGTGGCTTTCGGCATAACCAATAAATCGATCATTGCTAGAATCAGCAACACCAGAAAGATCTGCAAAATTGCCTTTCAATAAATTAGCATATGGGTCAGTCATTTTACGCCATTGCATAATCCCTTTGCTATCACCTGAACGTAAATAATTTGCCCATTCAACTTCTTCTGCCGCAGAGCCACCTGTTCCTAAATGTTCAAAAATCACTAAAAAATTTGGATCAAGTTCCCATTGTTTATCAGCATACCACTTTAGTTTAGCAACCCTGTCTGCTTGATATCCATTAGTACACCCTTCATCAGATGCGGTACAATTTTGAGTAAAACCTTTGGTTAAATCCCATCGAAAACCATCAATTTTATAATCTTCAATCCATGTTTTAATTGTTGCAATTGAATAAGCATTTGCTAAATTTCCACCGGGACCTGTTTCTCTGAAGTGATTGATATCGCTACCAACATTGTAAGAGTGACGTGGTGTTAAATTAATGTATGGATTTTCACTTGTTGTTCTCTCTCCATTTGCATTTGCATTTGCCCAACCATCATTGTCTGTGTCGAGCATCCACATTCTTTCCAAAGGTGAACGACCAAAAACATGATTAAGAGCCACGTCTAGAATAACTGCAATTCCGTTTTGGTGACATAAATCGATAAATTCTTTCAGCTTTGCTGGCGAACCATACCTTTTATCGGCAGCCAAATGATAGACGCTATTGTAACCCCAGCTTAAGTTACCTTCAAATTCCATAACTGGCATTAATTGAATAGCATTTATTTTAAGATTTTTGAAGTAATCAATTTTATCAATCAAATCTTGATATGTTCTTCTAGAGTCAAAATCTCTAACCAAAACCTCATAGATAACTAGATCTTTTTTCTTTGGTTTAACAAAATTTGTTGTAGCGGCGCTCCAAGTGTAATTCCACCACGCAGTTGGACCTGTTTGTAAAACTGTAACTTCTCTATCTTGTTCAGGGGCGATAGTACTGTATACTGGTAATCCTGGATAAACTCCTAAAGTTTCAATCTCTGGATCATCAAATGGAGATAAAACTAGTTTTGAGAACGGATCGGCTGTTTTAACAATAGCAGGTGATCCTGCTGGTAAATTAACGACATCACAAACCCAATATTGATAAGCGTATACTTGACCTGGGGTTAAGCCTGTTAACTCTAACCAAAATTTGGTTGAACCAGATGAAGTGTCTCTTTTCATAGCATAAGTTGCCGTAGGTTGCCAGTTATTGAAACTACCCGCCACATAAATAAAGCTTTTAAAAGGTGCGTTTAAAACTAATGTTGCCTTGGTTGGATCAGAAGTATTATAATTAATACCATCGACTAAACCAGAAGGCAGTGCACCAGTGACCGTGCCCGGATTTATAATAACGGAGAACTTCGCTGAAAAAGTCGTTATGCCCTGAGTAATTTTTAAAACATAATTTTTGTTTACTGTAACATTTGTATCTGTAAACGAATAGGAAGCGGTAGTTGCTTGATTTGTTGGCGTAGTTGAACCGTTGACAAACAATTGATAAGTAGCGCTTCCATTGGTATTATTTGCCGTTATAACGACATTTGATCCACTAGCGATAATATTACTACTATTTAATAATGGCGCAGTTAAATTATATTGAAAAGCTCCGACAGGAATGAAAATATCTGGTCTAGATTGTAGAGCTGCATCAGCTGATCGAAAAACAACGCAAATCTCTGTTATGGAGCTACTTGTTGGAACCCCAAAATACGTATATAGATCTGGATTTATTGTCAAACTGTAAGTTGATGATGTAACTTGAGTTAATTGCGGATGTAAAGGACTGTTAAAAACAGGACTTCCTTTAATGTTTTGAAAGCGAACGCCATTTACGGTAACACCTATGTAGGCATAAATTATTCCTGTGTAGGGTGCTAATTCTGTTCCTGTTTTATTAAATGTAATTACAGCAGATTGATCCGCAAGCACCGTTGATGGTACTGTAGTATAAACTTGACTAAAGGAAAAGCAACTCCAGAGTGTCACTAATAGTAAAGTAAAATATCTCTTTTTCATAGCTTTATGATATAAAATGGACTGAGAAAAAATTCTCAGTCCATTATTAAATTTAAATAATTTTAATTTTGTATTAATCTACTGATATTACTTTAGTAATAGAGTTAATTTTAAATATTCTTACTCCTGTTGGACCAGTATATCTAAAATTAGAATCGCCATCAGCAGCATTTTCTAATTCTGAGTCAATAGTGTAACTGTTAGAAACATAATACGGGAAATTTCGATCTCCTAGTCCCCAGCTATCTCCACCATTGTTCCCTAAAAACACTCTAAATGCTTCATTATTATTTAATTTCAAAGCCACTTCATAAATGCCTGTATCAACTAATCCTAATTCTGTTTCGTTATTTCCAGACCATGACCACCCCCCTGGAGTAGCCGCTCCAACCAACCAACTTGATGTTGGTTCAAAAGCTCCAGTTGTTGTTCTTGGTGCAACATTAATAGTTTTATTGTTGCTATCAATAGTTAATTTATATTTACCTGCAGGACCAACATTTCTGAAATTTTGATCGCCATCACCGTTATTAATTAGTGTGGAAACGATTTTATAACCCAAATTTGTATAGAACGGGTAGTTTCTTCCAGTATTCCAATCGCCTTCTGTCGTAAAGAAGCGGAAAGCATCACTTGACCCATTCAAAAAATCGGCAGTCATAGTTAAAACTCCATTATCACATAATAAAGTTCTTGGACTATTCCAGTTCCACCCTGATTGAGGTAATCCTTGTCCAACAGCATATTGATTTAAACAACCAAAAGCTGTCACTAAATAAACTATTGAGTTAGAATAAACAGGTTGTGCACCAACAGTACCAGAAGTTGATTTAATTCTAACATTGATTGCTGTTTGTACAAATGGAACTGCACCAACGGTCAAACATTTTAAATTGAAATCAGCAGTTTGAAAAGTAGCAAAAAGATCAGTTGTTGTTCCTAAATCTATTGGATCAGCAAAATCGGTACCATCTTCAGCAATTTGAACTGTGTAGCTAATAACCGAAGTAGTTGTGTAATCCATAGGGTTCCATGTTAACGAAATTCCTGGATTTGACGGAGTAGCTTCTGAAAGAATAATTGAATCTCCATTCAAAGGAGTTTTTATCAAAAATGTTTCTGTTGTTGGTTCAGATATGGTTAAATTATTTTCGTCTGTGCAAGATGATATCCCGACAAATGCAATAGCTGCAATAAGTATTTTGAATGTATTTTTCATTTTTATGATTTTTGTTTTAATAATTAATAACCTGAATTTTGTATTAAGTTAGGATTGGCAAGAATTGTATTTGGGTGCAACGGATATACTTTTAAATTTGCTGGTATTGAAACTCCATTAGTAGCATTTCCTTTCCATGCCCAAACATAATTACCTCCTGTGAATTTTCCGAAACGAATTAAATCTTGTCTTCTGTGACCTTCCCAGTGCAACTCTCTTGCTCTTTCATCAATTAAAAAGTTCAGTGTTACTTGACCAGTTGTAACGTTTGCAAAATTACCATCATTAGCGCGTTCTCTTAAGGCATTGATATAACCAAGTGAAGTTCCATCAGCATTTGCCGTTGAATTTCCGTTAGATGCTCCATCTTGTCTCATTTGAGCTTCTGCATAAATCAAGTAAAAATCTGCCAATCTAAACAATGGAAAATCAGTATCTACAAACGTTGAGTTCTGCCCTGGTAAACCTGTGGAGGTTCTATTTGACCATTTACCTAAAACATAACCTTGGGCTTGTATTGCTACATTTGCAATATCTATTGGTCTTCCTGCCGAGATAATCGTTTTTCTAGAGTCGAAATCATATTCTGATCCGTCAAACTTTTGGACAAACTGCTTGCGAAGGCGCAATGCTCCTCCCCAACCACCTACACCATACAAATTTTGTCCATTTCCTTCAATTGAACCTACTTGACCATTACACATTACCGTAGTTGCACCATAATTTTGTGTTTTTACACCGTCAGATTGAATTGCAAAAATCAATTCAGAAGATGTGTTATTATCTGCTTTAAAGTTATCTAAATAATTAAGTTTTAATTGATAACCTGCTCCAATAATATTTGAACACATCGTCATACAATCTGTATATCTTGGAGTTCCAGTATAAACTTCTGAATTTAAATACAATTTAGAAAGTATTGCCCAAGCAAACGCTTTGTCTAAACGACCGCTTTCATTTGTTCTTGCATCTTTTAACGACGGTAAAACAGCTAATAGTTCAGACTCGATATAAGAAAACAAAGCTGCACCTTCAATTTGCTGTCCTCTAAAATTAATAGGGTCATTCTCAGTAACCAAAGTTGCTTTTCCAAACAAATCTAGTAGGTGATAATAGGCTAAACACTTTAAAGCTTTTACTTCCGCTCTGTAATAGCCAATTTCGGCAATTTCGGCAGCATTCGTTACGCCTCTAGCACTCAATTTTTCAGGAGTTGTTTGTCGGATAAATTCATTAGATAACGCAACTTGAACCATGGCTCTACTGTACATTCCTAGAAAAATAGGATTTTCTCCACTCCAAATATTTCTTTGAATTTCCCTAACACCAGGATCACCAGACCCTTCGTAGGACCAAATAACTTCATCTGTTGGAAGTTCTTGAAGATACCATACACATCTGGTATATTGACTAGTACCAGGATCAATACCTTGCAGTAAAGACGACCCTGGACCTGTCGTTCCTGTTAAAGAAAGATTACCATAAACACCTGCAACCGCTCTCTTATATGCGTTAGGTTGTGCAAAGAAATCTTCTGACAAAAAATCATCGTCATCTTGTGGCACAACGTTTAAGTCGTTGGTGCACGATTGCGTGACGGCCAAGAGACTTAAAAACATAAATAAATTTAATTTAATTTTTTTCATTGCAATAATTTTTTAAAATTTAACATTAACTCCAAATAACACACTTCTTTGTCTTGGATAAATTGTTCTATCAATACCGCCTGTAATCTCAGGATCTAAACCGCTATAATCAGTAAGTACAAAAGCGTTTTGAACTCCAGTAAATAATCGTAGCGATGCTTTACCTTCTAACCATTTTGGGAAAGTATATCCTAGTGTGATGTTATCCATTCTTAAAAAAGAAGCGTTTTCAACATACAAATCAGACGTCAAAGTATTTGTTGTGTTTTCAAAATTTGTATCTAAAACAGAGACCGGTATATTTGCAGCCGCAAGGGTTCCAGATGGTTGCATTCTTGCAAAAACGGCTCTATTAGAATTCACATTATTAAAAACTCGATTTCCAAAACTTGCTCTCAAGTTAAACGAAAAATCGAAATTTTTATAATTAATGTTAGAGGCAAAACCCAATAGCAAATCTGGATCTGAATTATTATAAATATATCGATCATCTGAATTGATAATACCATCTGCATTTAAATCTGCATATGCTCCTTCTATAGGGCTACCAGCAGTATCATACAATTGTTTGTATACATAAAATGAGCCAGGAGTGAAACCAGATTGGTTCACCAGAACATTTGCACCAGTACCCCCTTCAATTCCTCCAAATTCAATTCTATTAAAAGGATCTACTTCTTCTATTTTTCGTTGATATGTTGTGGCATTAAAATTAACATTCCAATTAAAACCAGTTCCTTCATTTTGAACTATATCTGCATTTAAATTAAATTCTAAACCTCTAGTACTAAAAGATCCAATATTTTGGAAACTTGAATTTGTGAAGTTGGAACCATCAGCAGTCGGGGCATTAAACAATAAATCTTCTGATAATTTATAGAAAGCATCAAATGAACCCGTTACTCTATTTTTAAACAATCCAAAATCTAAACCTATATTGTAAGTAGTTGTTTCTTCCCATTTGATTGCTGTTCTTGCGGAAGGGATTCCAACTGAATAAGCTGTTCCTCCAATAAAGTATTGTGAAACTCCATCTCCTTGTGTGTATCTTTCAAGGTAACCATAGCGCTCATCGCCTGTGTCTTGTTGACCTGTGATACCCCAACCCATTCTCAATTTTAAATCAGAAATTGTATTGTTTTCTTTAAAATAATCTTCTTTAATTTTCCATGCAAAAGAGGCTGCTGGGAAATTTCCCCATCGGTTATTTTCCGCAAATCTTGATGAAGCATCTCTTCTAAAGGCTAACGTTAAAAGGTATTTACTGTTGTAAGTAAAATTAGCTCTTCCAAAATAACCTAGTAATACGATGTCTGGATCAATAGTAGTTTCTGGAAAATTTGCCCCTAACTGTGGGTTGTATATGTTTCCCCTATCAAATCGCTCTTTTTCAAATTTTTGATAAGAGTAACCACCTGTTAAATCTAAATTTAGTTTTCCAAATGCTTTATTATAATTGAAGTAAGCATCTAGTAACTTATTAGTGAAAGTTTCTTCTGCGTACTCATTATTACCGTAAATTATGTTATTATTGCTAAAAGCGACAGCACTATTGGTCGGAACAAATTTTCTTCTTTCTCCTTTAGCTTGGTCAAATCCTAAATTTACTACAAAACGAAGCTCTGGTAAAAAATGAAACTTATAATCAACTTCAAAATTTCCAAAAATTCTATTGTTCAAACCTCGATCGTTTGTTAGAAGTAATTCAGCAACAGGATTTCTAGCAACGTTAGGCGTTAATGCATCTATTGTTGTGGTGTTTAAACCCGTATTTCTATATTCAAAGAAACCGCCGAACTGAGAGGCCGCATCATAAACCGGCTGAGTAGGATCAAATGATAATGCGCTACCTTCTACACCTGGTGTGAACCTATTTTTCTCATTGGTATAGTTAGCATTCACTTTAATTTTTAAATGATCCTTAAACATACTTGGCGCTAAAGCTAACGAAATGGTATTTCTATTAAAATCATTAGTCAATCGCAAACCTTCTTGATACGTGTTCCCAATGGTTAATCGAGAAGGAATCACATTAAATAAGTTTCCTTTTATTGACACACTGTTATCTACAAAATCAGTTCTTCTATAAATTTCTTCCTGCCAATTGGTTTTTGAATTACCTAAGGTAGGAACTAGACTAGGATATTTAGCTGTAATCACATCCCTAAATTGATCAGCACCGAAAACATCAACTGTTTTTACTAGTTTACCTGAACCATATTGGAAATTATAGTCAACTGATAATTTTTTTCCACCTTTTTTAGTAGTTATTAATATAACTCCATTTGATGCTCTAGAACCATAAATAGCAGTTGCAGATGCATCCTTAAGTACGGTAATTGACTCAACAGTGTTTGGATTTAATGAAGCTAAAAATGAGGTAGAACCCGCTGTTGTAGTATTTGCAATTGGCAATCCATCAATTACAATTAATGGGTCATTCGATGCATTTAGTGAAGCACCACCTCTAATTCTGATTTCAGAACCGGAGCCTGGAGCACCACTAGTGTTAACAGAAACACCCGCAATACGACCACTCAATAATCCTTCTGTGGATACGTTCGCACCCTTGTTAAAATCTTTTGCAGCCAGCACTGTGGTGGAACCAGTTGCATCCTTTTTCTTAACAGTTCCGTAGCCGACTTGAATCATAACTTCTTGCAGTTGATTCGAGCTTTCTGACAAACTTACAGAAACTGTTGTTTGTCCCGAAAATGCTATAGTTTCGCTATCATAGCCAATAAATGAAAAGACCACTGTATCTCCATTTTTTAATCCAGCTATTTTGAATTTTCCATCAAAATCTGTAGTGGATCCAATACTGGAGCCTTTCACTGTTACGTTGACTCCCGGAAGTGGCTGATTTGTTTTTTGATCATTTACAACACCCGTTAAAGAACTTTGCGCCAGAGCGCCAAAAGGGAGTAAAAGAAATAAAAATAACAACTTTTTGTAAATTGTTTTCATACATTTTGTTTAGGTTAAAAAAAATAATTTTGTGCGTATACTTTTGACTTCGAATGTTAAATTTATGTAAAAATTAGTCGTTACCTAATAAACAATCGTTAAATGTCTGGCGAAAACGTTTTCGTGTTGAAAACTTTCTATTTATTACAATTTTTTAACCTTAAAACTGACGGAATAAAAAATATCACCTACCTTTATTCAGAAATTAGTTTTTATCAAATTCATAATGAGAAAAAAAGTTACTTTAAAACAAATCGCCAAAGAACTTGACGTTTCAATCTCTACCGTTTCAAAATCACTAAAAAACAGTTTAGAGATTAGCGAAGATACAAGACAAAAAGTTCAGGCATTTGCTAAACTTTACAACTACAAGCCCAACAATATTGCACTGAGCTTAAAGAATAAAAAAACGAAGACCATTTGTATTATTATTCCTGAAATTATTCATCATTTTTTTGCAACCGTTATTAGTGGCGTTGAAAATGTTGCCAATGAAAACGGTTATAATGTTTTGGTTTGTCTTTCAGATGAGTCTTTTGATAAAGAAGTAATTAACATGGAAATGCTTGCCAACGGAAGTATCGACGGATTTATTATATCTCTTTCTAAAGAAACACAACAAAAAAAAGATTTTCATCATATCGTCGAAGTCATAAATCAAGGAATGCCGGTTGTAATGTTTGACCGCGTTACCAATGATATTTTATGCGATAAGGTCATAATTGACGATAACCTAGCCGCATTTGACGCTACTCAATTTCTAATAAATAAAGGGTTTAAAAAGATTGCACTGATTACTACAGTTGATTATGTTAGTGTTGGTAAACTGCGTACTGAAGGATATATTAAAGCTCTAAAAAACAATGATATAAAAGTTGACGAGAACTTAATTCTCAAAATCGAAGACACTGAAAACTTCGAGGATTCCATAGAAAATCTATTGCGTACTAATCAATTGGATGCTGTTTTTGCCGTAAACGAAATTTTTGCAGTAACGGCGATAAAATTAGCTAGAAAATTAAACATCAAAGTTCCCGAAGAGCTCTCAGTAATTGGTTTTACCGACGGAATTATCTCTAAATATTCTACCCCAAGTATTTCAACTGTGAGTCAAAACGGAAGAAAAATGGGCGGAAAAGCAGCTAAAATGCTTATTGACAGAGTAGAATCGGAAGAAGAAGAACAAGAAGACGAACAATACAGCACTGAAGTCATCGAAACCGAATTGGTAGAAAGAGAATCTACGCTCTGATTTTTTTAATTACCCAATATCACTCTCCAAAGCGCAAAGCCTATCGGTTGTAAATTCACGAGTTGTAACTAACTCTTTCTCTTATCAGCAAGCCCTACTGATATGACTTTACCATGCAAAAAACATTTTGGTACTTTTGCAATTGTAGTTCAGGCAACACCCCTAAAATTATCCTGCATTATACCAAACTATATTATTAATGATACTATAGTGACTCTATAGTGACTCTATAATCATTCTATAAAAAACGTATATTATTATCGAATCACTATAGAGTTATATTATATTCATTATAGTTTTATATCAAAGTACAATTGAACCAAAAAGTAACGTACTATAAAGAAATCAACAACACTGTTTTAGATTTTTATCAACAAAATAACGTTTGCGTAATTATCTACCTTCAAATTTTTTACATAAAATAAACACAATTTAAATTCTTTGTTATCTTTACGACAATTATCAAAGCTTATACTTTTTACTTCGAAAACAAATAAATAAGTTTTGATAGGCGACATCGCTTATCGTTTTATAAATCATTAAAGTACGATAATGGAAAAGCGTAAATTAGGTTTCTGGCAAATCTGGAACATGAGTTTTGGATTTCTGGGAATACAGATGGGTTTTGCTTTGCAGAATTCAAATGTTAGTAGAATATTCCAAACTTTAGGCGCTAAAATTGATGACATCCCAATTCTTTGGGTTGCTGCACCTTTGACCGGACTTATCATTCAACCAATTATTGGTTATTTCTCAGACCGAACTTGGACCAGACTTGGTCGAAGAAAACCTTATTTTCTTGTTGGAGCCATTCTAGCTTCAGCAGCATTATTCATCATGCCCAACTCACCCGTTTTGTGGTTTGCTGCGGGAATGCTTTGGATAATGGACGCGTCTATTAACGTATCCATGGAACCTTTCCGAGCTTTTGTTGGAGATAATCTTCCAGAAAAACAACGTACTTTAGGTTTTGCTACTCAAAGTTTTTTTATCGGAATTGGCGCTTACGTCGCATCAAAATTACCGTTAATTTTAACTCATTTTGACGTTAAGAACACAGCGCCACTCGGAATTATTCCGGATTCTGTAAAATATTCATTTTACATTGGAGGTGTCGCTTTTTTAGTAACAGTGATTTGGACTGTAGTCACCTCAAAGGAATATTCTCCAGAGGAAATGGAAGCTTTTGAAAAACATAATGAAAAAGCATTTAAAAAAGAAATGCACCCACCTGAATGGTTTGCAAAAAACGGTCAATCGCATTTAGCAAAAGGACTTCTTTTTTTAGCTGTGGGAATTATATTCTCATTTTTGATTTACGAACTTGATTTGAAGAAAGATTTATATGTTCTTTCTTTGGGTATGATTACGCTTGGCGGATTAGCGATGACCATATCCGGTTTAATGCAAAAAGCTAATAAGACTGAAAATGGATTTATCACCATAATGAACGATTTCCAATTCATGCCCAAAATCATGAAACAATTGGCGTGGGTTCAATTCTTCTCTTGGTTTGCCTTATTTTCGATGTGGATTTATACTACTTTAGCCGTGACACAACACATTTACGGAACCACTGATACAACATCAGAAGCCTACAACACTGGCGCGAATCAAGTTGGTGAAATGTTTGCCAACTACAATTTAATTGCCGCAATTGCTGCTTTCCTATTGCCTTTATTAGCAAAATACACGAGCCGAAAGTTCACCCATTTCTTAGCCCTAGTTTTAGGCGGATTTGGACTAATCTCTATTTATTTCATCAAAGAACCTAGAACATTTACAATGGAATGGTTACCCATGATTGGAGTTGGAATTGCTTGGGCGAGTATTTTATCTATTCCTTACGCAATGCTTTCAGGAGCATTACCCTCAAGTAAAATGGGTTATTATATGGGAGTTTTTAACTTCTTTATCGTAATCCCACAATTGGTTGCTGCTTCAATTTTAGGCTTTTTAGTCTCTAAATTCTTTAACAGCGAACCTATTTACGCACTTTTGATTGGTGGCGTATCCATGATTCTTGCCGGAATTATTGCGCTTACCATAAATGACAAATCGAAAATTATAATTAATGACTAAAAAAGCATTCATATTCGACCTAGACGGTGTTATTGTTGACACCGCAAAATACCACTTTATCGCTTGGCAGAAAATTGCAGCAGAACTGGGAATCGAATTTACACCCGAACACAACGAAGAATTAAAAGGAGTTAGCCGCGTGCGCTCTCTGGATATTATTTTGAAACTTGGAAACATCGAAGCTTCACAAGAAAACAAAAACAAATGGCTTCAGCAAAAAAATGAAGATTACCTTTCCTATATTGAACACATGGATGAAACCGAAATTCTTCCAGGAGTTGTCAATATATTAAATTACATTAAAGAAAAAAAACAACTTATCGCTTTAGGTTCAGCCAGTAAAAATGCTAGACCTATTTTAGAAAAAGTTAAAATACTGCATTTATTTGATGCTATTGTTGACGGTAATGATGTTACCAATGCAAAACCGGATCCTGAAGTTTTTGAAAGAGCGGCGCGTCTATTAAATGCAACCAACGAAGATTCAATGGTTTTTGAAGACGCAGTTGCCGGAATCCAGGCTGCTAATATTGCGAATATGACGAGTGTTGGAATTGGTGATGAGAAAACGTTGCACGAAGCAAAATACAATTTTAAAGATTTTACTTTTATGGATACTTCTTTTATTGAAGCTTTCATAGGTTAAAATCGAATGAAAAAAGGAAAAAGAAAATGAATCAAGATTATATCAAACCAGACAGCTGGTCAATTATAGAAGAAGGATTTGACTTTAATCAAGTTAAATCTTCAGAAAGTTTATTCAGCATAGGAAACGGTGCTATGGGACAACGTGCCAATTTTGAAGAATACTATTCAGGAAACACATTTCAAGGAAGTTACATTGCTGGAATTTACTTTCCCGACAAAACCAAAGTTGGCTGGTGGAAAAATGGCTATCCCGAATATTTTGCTAAAGTACTAAACGCGCCAAATTGGATCGGAATCAACATTGAAATTAACGGCGAAAACCTAGATCTAGCAGCGTGCAAAGAAGCAAAAAACTTCCGTCGCGAACTGAATATGAAAGAAGGAATTTACTACCGATCTTTCGAAGCAACATTACAAAACGGAACGCAGATTGCTGTAAAGGTTTGTCGTTTTCTTTCTATAGATTTGGATGAAGTTGGGGTAATCAATTACGAAATTACGCCTTTGAATCAGGATGCGAAAATAGTTTTCAAACCTTATGTTGATGCCGGAGTTCACAACGAAGATGCCAATTGGGAAGAAAAATTCTGGGAACCATTAGACGTTAAAAATTCAGCAAACGAAGCTTTTGTAACAGCACGAACTTTCAAAACACATTTTACGGCTACGACTTTCATGCAGAATACTATTTTGCTGAATTCAAAAAACCTGAATCTTTCTCCTTCAAATGTTGAATCTTCTAAAGAGAAAGTTCAGTTTGCTTATGAAGTTGAAATTGCAAAAGGCCAAACAGCTTCTATCCAAAAATTAGGCGGTTATACCGTTTCAATGAACCACGAAAATACAGAAGTTGCAGCTCAGAATGTTATTACAAAAGCGTTATCCATTGGTTACGATCAATTAAAAAGTGACCAAATTGCGGCTTGGGCTAAAATCTGGGAAATGAGCGATATTAGTATTGATGGTGACGTAAAAGCGCAACAAGGAATTCGGTTCAACATCTTTCAATTAAATCAAACCTATCTTGGTAAAGATTCACGTTTGAACATTGGTCCAAAAGGATTTACTGGTGAAAAATACGGCGGCTCGACTTATTGGGATACCGAAGCGTATTGCATACCGTTTTACATGGCTACGAAAGACCAGCAAGTTGCGCGCAATCTTTTGGCATATCGTTACAATCATTTGGACAAAGCTATTGAAAATGCCGAAAAATTAGGTTTCAAAAATGGCGCTGCTTTATATCCAATGGTGACCATGAATGGAGAAGAATGTCATAATGAATGGGAAATTACATTCGAAGAAATTCATAGAAATGGTGCGATTGCTTTCGCTATTTTTAACTATTACCGATTCACAGGAGATTACTCGTATATTCCTGAAAAAGGATTGGAAGTGCTGATCGGAATTGCTCGTTTTTGGCATCAAAGAGCCACCTTTTCAACCTACAGAAATCAATATGTAATATTGGGTGTTACGGGTCCAAATGAATACGAAAACAACGTAAACAATAATTTCTACACGAATTATCTAGCCAAATGGTGTATCAATTATGCCATTGAACAAATCAGTAAGGTAGAAAAAGAATACAGCGCTGATTTTGCCCGAATCAGCAGTAAAGTCAATTTAGATCCAACTGAAATCCTGCATTGGAAAAAAGTAGCCGATCATATGTATTTCCCATTCTCAGAAGAACATGATGTATATCTGCAACAAGACGGATTCTTGGATAAAGAGTTGATAAAAGTGCACGATTTAGATAAATCACAACGACCAATAAACCAAAAATGGTCTTGGGACAGAATTCTGCGTTCCCCTTATATCAAACAAGCCGATACTTTACAAGGATTTTATTTCTTTGAAGAAGATTTCAGCAGAGAACAATTAGAAAAACATTTCGATTTCTACGAACCATTTACGGTTCATGAAAGTTCGCTTTCGCCTTGTGTGCACTCAATTCAAGCGGCAACTTTGGGTAGAATGGAGCAAGCGTATACCTTTTATTTGAGAACTTCGCGTTTGGATTTGGATGATTACAATAAAGAGGTGGAAGAAGGCTTACACATTACCTCAATGGCAGGAACTTGGATGAGTATAGTAGAAGGTTTTGGCGGAATGAGAGTCAAAAATGATACCTTACATTTCGAACCTAGAATCCCAAAAGAATGGGATGGTTATTCGTTTAAAATCAATTTTAGAAACCAAATTTTAAAAGTTTCAGTAAATCAAAATGACACGAAATTTGTCCTTGAAGGCGAAAGTAGCATCACCGTTTTTGTAAATGGAAAAGCAATTTCCGTCGAGCCGAATAATTTGGTAACGGTTTAGTTTAAACGAATAATTTATATAAATCATTAAGGTATTAAGTTTCATTAAGTTTTTTCTTAATTTCTTAATACCTTTAATGTTTTAAAAAAAAATTATGCACATAAGCTTGACTAAAAGAGAAGTAACACAATTATCATATGAGATAATTGGTTTCGCGATTAAGGTTCACAAAGAACTCGGTCCTGGATTACTAGAGAGTATTTATGAAGAATGTTTGAAATACGAATTAGAAAGTAATGGTTATGATGTAAAACAGCAGTTAACCGTTAAAATAGATTATTATGATTTAGAAACAGAAACTGATTTGAAGTTAGATTTATTGGTAAATGATTGCATAGTAGTAGAATTAAAAACTGTTGAGAACATATTACCTATTCATGAAGCGCAAATTTTATCCTATATGAAATTATTACGAAGACCACAGGGTTTATTGATAAATTTCAAAACTACTAATATTACAAAATCTGTCAAGCCTTTTGTAAATGAATATTTCAGAATGCTCGATGATGAATAATCTTAATGAAACTTAATATCTTAATGGTTATAAAATGAAAAAAATACTCTTCTTTTTTCTGATATCTATTTCAACTTTAGCTCAAATCGAACGTGTTGAACCGCCATTTTGGTATGCTGGAATGAATTTATCTAGTGTCCAGATTATGTTTTACGGAAAAAATATCGCGCAATATGAAGTTGCTGTTTCGAATACTATTCAAATCGAAAACATAAAAAAAACCGAAAATCCGAACTACATTTTTGTAACGATTGATACTAAAAATAGTCCTGCCTCCGAACTGACTTTTAGTTTCAAAAGCAAAAATAAAATTGCGTTTACCAAAAAATACGAACTTAAAAAAAGAAGAGAAAATTCCAAATTCAGAAAAAGCTACGATGCGTCGGATATGATTTATCTTATAATGCCAGATCGTTTTGCCAATGGTAATCCAGATAATGACAATGAAAAATCAGTAACTGAAAAAGCAGATAGAACCAATCCGAATGGAAGACATGGCGGCGATATTGAAGGCATCATCAAAAACTTAGATTATATCAAAGACTTAGGCGCAACTGCAATTTGGCCAACGCCGCTTTGCGAAGACAACGACGATAAAGGTTCCTATCACACTTACGGTCAATCGGATGTTTACAAAATTGATCCGCGTTTTGGAACCAATGAAGATTACGTTCGTTTAAGTTCTGAATTACACAAACGCGACATGAAAAATATCATGGACTATGTGACCAATCATTGGGGCTGGAAACATTGGATGATTAATGATTTGCCAACGCACGATTGGCTGAATCAATTTCCGGAATTTACCCAAACGAATCACAGACGAGAAAGTTTGAACGATATGTATGCTTCAAAAATTGATGCTGAAATTTGTTCGGACGGCTGGTTTGTAAAATCGATGCCCGACTTAAATCAGCGCAATCCGTTAGTATTAAATTATCTTATTCAAAATGCTATTTGGTGGATTGAATATGCCGATTTAGACGGTTTCCGAGTAGACACTTATCCCTACAACGACAAAGACGGTATCTCAAAATGGACCAAAGCCATCACCGATGAATATCCAAATTTTAATATCGTTGGCGAAGCATGGCTTAACAGTCAGGCAAAAATATCGTATTGGCAAAAAGACAGTAAAATTGGAGCGTTACAAAGTTTCAATTCGTACTTGCCTTCCGTAATGGATTTTACTTTGTATGATGCCTTGAGTACCGTTTTCAATCAGGACAAACAAGAATGGGACAAAGGAATGATTAACATTTATCTGAATTTTACCAACGACTTTTTATACGCCAACCCAAACAATATTTTAACTTTTGCCGAAAATCACGATACCAACCGTTTCAATGATATCTACAAAAATGACTTTAGGAAATACCAAATGGCACTGACTTTATTGGCAACCGTTCGTGGAATTCCGCAATTGTATTATGGCTCTGAAATTGGTATGGGTGGGAATAAAGACAAAGGCGGCGATGGAGATATAAGAAGAGATTTTCCTGGCGGATGGGATGGCGAGACAAACAATGCTTTTACTAAAGCCGGACGAACGGAAGAACAGCAAAAATTCTTTGATTTTACTTCCAAGCTATTCAACTGGAGAAAAGACAAAGAAGTAATTCACACTGGAAAAATGACGCATTACATTCCAGAGAATAATGTGTACGTTTATTTCCGCTACAACGAATCCGAAACGGTTATGATTGTAATCAATAACAGCGCAGAAACACAAACATTCAAAACCAATCGCTTTGCCGAAAATATTCAAAAGTATCAAAGTGGAAATGATGTTCTTTCTGGAAAAACTGTTGATTTGAAAAGTGATATTACTCTAGAACCAAAATCTGTTCTTGTATTGGAATTGCAATAAAAAATAAACCATTAAGATATTAAGTCTCATTAAGAGAAAAAGCTTAATTTTTCTTAATATCTTAATGGTTACAAATAAAAAAAAATGAAATCGAAGATTCACAAATACCAAAAAATCAATATTTTAAGCATGAGTAAAAAACTACTTTTACTATTACTAATTTCTACCGTTTCATTTGCCCAAAATGCAAACAGAAAATTTATAGCATTAACTCAAAAAAACGGAATTGCAACCATCAAAACAAATGACGGGGAATATCAAATTCATTTTCTCAGTAATAAGATTGTCGAAAATTCATTTGTTCCAAAAGGACAAACCAATAATTTAAAGTCGGAAGCTGTTATCTTAAATAATATTCCCTATGCATTTCAAATATTGAAAAATGGAACTTATTTATCATTTGGAACAGAATACATAACTGTTTTAATAAATAAAAATCCATTTCAAATCACTTATAAAGACAATTCAAATCTCACATTGCTATCTGAAAAATCAGGTTACACGAAAGTAAACGATTCAACCGAAACCTTATCGTTCAATTTGGATAAATCGGAATCACTTTATGGCGGAGGTGCTAGAGCTTTAGGCATGAACCGTCGCGGCAATCGCTTGCAATTATACAACCGCGCGCATTATGGTTATGAAACCAAAGCCGAGTTGATGAACTTCTGTATTCCATTAGTCATGTCGTCCAAATTATATGCGGTTCATTTTGATAATCCAGCCATTGGTTATTTGGATTTGGATAGCAAAAAAGACAACACACTAACCTATGAAACTAGTTCCGGACGAAAAACGTATCAAGTAATTGTGGGTGATTCTTGGACCGATTTAGTTTCGAATTATACTGACTTAACTGGAAAACAACCGTTGTTACCGCGTTGGGCTTTAGGGAATTTCTCCAGTCGTTTTGGTTATCATTCCCAAGAAGAAGTTGAAAATACCATAAAGAAATTTGAAGAGAATAAAATTCCAGTAGATGCGATTATTTTGGATTTATACTGGTTTGGAAAAACAGTAAAAGACACTATGGGAAATTTGGATTGGGACAAAGATAATTTTCCAAATCCGGATAAAATGATTGCCGATTTGAATACAAAAGGCGTAAAAACGATATTAATTACGGAACCTTTTATACTTACAACCTCATCAAAATGGCAAGAAGCAGTAGCTAAAAACGTTTTGGTAACCGATAAATTAGGCAAACCTGCAACTTGGGATTTCTATTTCGGAAATACGAGCGTTGTAGATATTTTCAAACCAGAAGGAAAAGAGTGGTTTTGGAACGTGTACAAAAGATTAATCAATCAAGGCGTTGGCGGCATGTGGGGCGATTTGGGTGAACCCGAAGTTTTTCCTTCAAAAGTAATCACTGCTGGCGGAAAAGCCGACGAAGTTCACAACATTTACGGTCACAATTGGGCCAAACTTATCGCTGAAGGTTATAAAAAAGACTTTCCAACACAACGTCCGTTTATTCTAATGCGTGCAGGATATTCGGGGTCGCAACGTTTTGGAATGGTGCCTTGGAGTGGCGACGTAAGCAGAAGTTGGGGCGGATTACAAAGTCAGATGGAAATTGCGCTTCAAATGGGAATGCAAGGTTTAGGCTATATGCACTCGGATCTTGGTGGATTTGCAGGTGATTATTTCGACAACGAATTGTACTTGCGTTGGTTGCAATACGGCGTTTTCAATCCGATATTTCGTCCGCATGCGCAGGAAGATGTAGCTTCTGAAGTTGCCCGAAAAGATGTGGCTACCATGTCGAAAGCAAATAAGCTAGTCGAATTGCGGTACCAATTGATGCCGTATAATTATACTTTGTCTTTCGATAACAATCAAAAAGGAACACCATTGATGCGTCCCTTGCTATTTGAAGAACCAACTTTAACAACAGTTTCTGGAACTTATTTTTGGGGAAATGACTTTTTAATTACTCCAATTACAAAACCTGGCGTTACTTCAACCGATATCTATTTTCCGAAAAGCAGCAATTGGTTTGATTTTTATACCGGTGAAAAACACTTGGCAGGAACAACTGAAAATGTGAAAGTAAACGCAGCTACTATACCAACATTTGTTCGTGGCGGCAGTTTTATTCCGATGATCGCAACGATTCAAAACACGTCGAGCTATTCGTTGGCCAACTTCAATTTGCATTTTTATTTTGATGAAACGGTTAAAAATTCATCCGGAAAATTATACAATGATGATGGAACCACGCCAAATGCTTTCGAAAAAGGACAATACGAAATACTCAATTTCAATGGCAATAACAATGGCAAATCATTAGTTGTAAAAATAGCTGCTGTTACTGGAAAAAATTACACTTCTACTGAAAAAAATATTTCCGTTTTGATTCACAACATTAAAGCGAAACGCATCTTTGTAAACGGTAAAGAACAACTGAATAAAACGTTTAGCGAACCGCTGCAAGTCAACGTTACGGCGACAAATGGAACTCAAGAAATTAAAATTGAATACTAAAACTATGAAAAAAACAAACCTACTCATCCTAATTTGTTTCTTCCTCTTCGGAATTACATTCGCTCAAAAAAAGAATCCAAAAACGCCTTTTGTTTGGGAAAGTGCCAATGTGTATTTTCTTTTAACGGATCGTTTTAATAATGGCGATAAAACTAATGATCATACCTACAACAGAACTAAACCAACTGGAAAATTACGCGGTTTTGAGGGCGGTGATATTCGTGGAATTATTCAAAAATTAGACGAGGGTTATTTTACTGATTTGGGAATCAATGTGATTTGGATGACACCCGTTGTGGAACAAATTCACGATGGCGTTGATGAAGGAACCGGCTTTACCTATGGTTTTCACGGCTATTGGGCAAGAGATTGGACTGCATTAGATCCAAATTTCGGAACCAAAAAAGATCTAGCCGAATTAGTTCAGAAAGCACACGCACGTGGCATCAGAATTATGCTTGACGCTGTAATTAATCACACCGGTCCCGTAACTTCGGAAGATTCTGTTTATCCAAGTGATTGGGTTCGCACTGCACCAAAATGCACTTACAAATCGTATGATACGTACATTAATTGCACCTTAGTAGAAAATCTTCCAGATGTAAAAACGGAAAGTAATGAAAATGTAGAATTGCCAGCATTTTTGGCCAATAAATGGAAAAAAGAAGGTCGTTATGATAAAGAAATGGCTTCGCTTGACGCATTTTTTAAACAAACAGGCTATTCAAGAGCACCCAAATATTACATCATGAAATGGCTTTCGGATTATATCACTGACTACGGAATTGATGGCTACCGAGTTGATACGGCAAAGCATACGACTGAAGATGTTTGGGCCGATTTCAAAAAAGTTTGTGATAAAGCTTTTGCTGAATTCAAAAAAAACAATCCAAAAAAAGTGCTCGATAACAATCCATTCTTTACCGTTGGAGAAGTTTATGGGTATAATATTGGAGCCAAAAAAGAATTTGATTTCGGAGATAAAAAAGTGAATTATTTCGCCAATGGATTTACGGGTTTAATCAATTTTGATTTCAGAAATGAAGCCAACAAGAACTATGAAGAATTGTTTTCTAAATACACGAACATCTTGCAAAATGACTTGAAAGGCAACACGGTGATGAACTATGTTTCTTCTCACGATGACAGTTATCCATTTGATAAAAAAAGAGAAAAAACCTTTGAAAGCGCAACCAAATTATTATTGACTCCCGGAATTTCACAAGTGTATTATGGTGACGAAAGTGCACGGCCTTTAGATATCGAAGGCACAACTGGCGATGCGACTTTACGTTCGTTTATGAATTGGGACGACATCGCAACTAATGCTTCCACTAAAGAGATAATGGTGCATTGGCAAAAGTTAGGTTTCTTTAGAAAAAATCATCCAGCAGTTGGTGGTGGACTTCACACTCAGATTTCGGCTTCACCTTATGTTTTCAGTAGAAGCTTTACAAAAGGGAAATATAGTGACAAAGTTGTAGTAGGATTGGATTTGACTAAAGGGGAAAAAACGATTTCTGTTGGAACTATTTTCTCCAACGGATGCAAAGTAAAAGATGCCTATTCCGGAAAAACGGCTACTGTTGTAAAAGGAAAAGTTACATTGAATACTGATTTCGAAATTGTTTTACTGGAAAAAATTTAACATGCACAAAATCGGTCACCGCGGAGCAAAAGGCTATGTTGCCGAAAATACTTTGATCTCCTTTCAAAAAGCGATTGATTTGGACGTTGACGGAATTGAACTCGATGTGCATTTAAGTTCGGACGGAAAAGTAATGGTCATTCACGATGAAACTATTGACCGAACAACTTCTCAAAAAGGTTTGGTTAAAAACTTTACTTCTGGAGAATTAGAAGCATCTAGAATTCCAACTTTGGAAGCTGTTTTTGATTTGGTTAGCCAAAAATGCTTTATCAATATTGAACTCAAAGCCTATGAAACTGCAGATAAAGTCGCCGAGCTTATCGAACACTATGTTTCAGAAAAAGGCTGGAGCTATGATCATTTTATCGTTTCCAGTTTTGATTGGAATGCACTTCAGCAAGTTCATTTTATGAATGATAAAATCAAGATTGGTGTTTTGACGCACACTGATTTAGACTTGGCATTGGCTTTCGCCAAATTCATTAAAGCCTATTCTGTTAATCCTTATTATCATTTGCTAACGGCTGAAAACGTTGTCAAAATGCAATCCAAAAATTTTAAAGTCTATCCATGGACCATCAATGAGCCGGAAGATATTATCTTTGTCAAATCGTTACAAGTTGACGGCATTATTACTGATTTTCCAGATAGGATTTGATTCTTGAATCATTAAGATATTAAGTTCCATTTAGTAAATTGCTTGATAAAACTTAATGATTCTTAATTCCTTAATGGTTTAAAAAATGAACTCAAACTTCGATATAATCATTGTTGGCGGTGGCGCAGCGGGATTTTTTACAGCAATTAATATTGTAGAAAAGAATCCAAAACTTAAAGTCGCTATCCTCGAAAGAGGCAAAACCGTTCTGGAGAAAGTCCGAATTTCTGGTGGTGGCCGATGTAATGTTACGCATGCGTGTTTTGTCCCGAATGATTTAGTGAAGTTTTATCCGCGTGGCGAAAAAGAACTGCGTGGTCCGTTTCATCAGTTTTGTTCGGGCGATACGATTGAATGGTTTGAAAAACACGGTGTAGCATTGAAAATTGAAGATGATGGACGTATGTTTCCAATATCGGATTCATCACAAACGATCATCGACTGCTTTTTATTGGCTACACAAAAACTCGGAATCCAAATTTTAACTGGACACAGCGTTCAATCTATTTTCAAAGCAGAAGACTATTGGAAAGTAGAAAGTAATCACGAGACATTTGCTTGTCAAAAATTAATTATGACTACTGGAAGCAATCCGAAAATTTGGGAAATGTTAACCGAGCTCGGACATAGCATCGTTTCACCCGTTCCTTCCCTATTTACTTTTAAAATCAAAGATGCCCGAATTAAAGATTTGATGGGGCTTTCGGCATTTGCAAAAGTAAAAGTCAAAAATAGCAAACTAGAATCCTCCGGCCCATTATTAATCACGCATTGGGGAATGTCAGGCCCGGGAATTTTAAGATTATCGGCTTGGGGTGCTAGGGAATTATTTGATAAAAAGTACCAATTTGCACTTCAGGTGAATTGGCTCAATGAAGTCACTTTTGAAGAAGCAATGGACACCTTAAAAGAACTCAAACAAGAACACGCAAAGAAAGCGGTGAGCAAAAAATCTCCGTTTGATTTTCCGAATCGATTATGGGAAAGTTTGGTTTTGGCTTCGGATATTGACAGCGAGAAGAAATGGTCCGATTTGTCTAAAAAACAATTGACGGATTTGGCGAACCAACTTACAAATGGGGAATTTCAGGTCAATGGAAAAAGTACTTTTAAAGAAGAATTTGTGACTGCTGGTGGAATTGATTTGAAAGAAGTCAATTTCAAAACTATGGAAAGCAAATTACAACAAAACTTATTTTTCGCAGGGGAAATCGTGAACATTGACGCTATTACTGGTGGTTTTAACTTTCAAAATGCTTGGACTTCAGGTCTCATCCTAGCGGAAGCTATATCAGAATAATACTTATACTTTAATTGTGTAGTTTGCTTAAAATCAGCTAAATTTGGTTTCTTCTAAAACCAAACCATTATTGAATTGACTTAAAATAGTTCGATATATTTAATCAAATAACAACTAAACCAATATGAAAAAAACTTTACTCCTAACCTTCATCCTTTTTTTAGGAACACTTACTGCAGTTAATTCACAGGTATGCAGTGGAATCTTTACCGATCCTGCGGGCCCGACTGCAAACTACGCCAACAACTCTGATTATACAGTTACAATTTGCCCAACCAATCCAGGTGAAGTTGTAACTGTAACTTTTACGGCTTTCAATACTGAAATTAATTGGGATGCTTTATATGTTTTTGATGGAAGCGCAATAACCTCACCTCAACTTGCTAGTACAAATGCAGCTGCAAATGTTCCTGGCGGATTAGCTGGCGGTTATTGGGGAACAACGTTGCCTGGCCCCTTTACTTCAACAAGTCCTGATGGTTGCCTTACTTTCAGATTCAGAAGTGATGGTAGTATAAATAATCCTGGATGGATTGCCAATGTTACTTGTGCGCCACCGCCAACCTGCATTGCACCAACCACTCTAAATGTTAGTGAAATTACCTCAACTGGTGCTACATTAGGATGGGCTAATCCCAGTGGAAATACCGCATGGGATGTATTGATTTTGCCTGCCGGATCACCTGCTCCGACTCTTGATATGGTAGGAGTAGCAATTAATACAAACCCTTTCACGGCAATTGCCCTATCACCAAATACTTGTTATACTTTTTATGTTAGAAGTCTCTGTTCTGGAGATGACAGAAGTACTTGGGCAGGTGGATTTAACTTTTGCACACTATCTGCACCTCCAGTTTGTGGTGGACAGTTCTTAGATAATGGTGGAGCAAATGCTAATTATGCAAATAGTTCTGATAATACTTACACCATTTGTCCAACAAATCCAGGAGAAGTCGTTACTGTAGTATTCGATTCATTTAATACTGAAGCTACTTGGGATGCGTTATATGTTTTTGATGGAAATTCAATAGCTGCACCACAAATTGCAAGTTCAAATCCAATTGCTAATGTCCCTGGTGGTCTACCTGGAGGTTTTTGGGGAACTACAATTCCGGGACCTTTTACTTCTACAAGTGTTGATGGTTGTCTAACTTTTAGATTCAGAAGTGATGGCAGTGTTAATAATCCTGGTTGGGTTGCCAATGTTATTTGTGCTGCAGCACCTGACCGAATAGTATTAGTTGCTTATGTAGATCAAAATAGCAATGGCGCAAAAGACCCAGGAGAACCTTTATTCTCAAACGGTTCGTTTGTTTACCAACAAAACAACGATGGGATCAACATCGAAGGCTATTCTCCAACAGGTCAATTCGCTTTGTATGATAGTAATTTGACAAACACCTATGCTTTCAGTTATCAATTGCAGTCGGGATTTGTTCCTTATTATAATTCGGGAACGACCACTTACAGCAACATAAGTATTGCGGCAGGAAGTGGAACACAATTTTTGTATTTTCCAATCATATTGACACAAGCTTATAACGATGTATCGGTTGCTATTTCTCCTGTAAATGCACCCAGACCGGGATTCACTTATGTAAACAAAATAACCTATAAAAATCAAGGAGTAGCTGCTACAGGCGGAACCCTAACTTTCTTAAAACCTGCACAGATCACCACGTTTTCCGTGAGCCAAGCGGGAACGGCGAATAATGCAAATGGTTTTACTTATGCATTCACTAATCTTTTGCCGAATGAAACGAGAACTTTCAATGTTACCATGACGGTGCCAACGATTCCAGTGGTGAATATAAATGACTTACTTACAGACAGCGCTACTATTTCGGCTCCAACTGGTGATATCGATTTAACGAACAATTCATCAATAAATTCACAGATTGTAGTTAATTCATTCGATCCGAACGATAAAATGGAATCTCGTGGAAAAACAATTCCGTTCAATCAATTCACGCAAGGCGATTATTTCTTTTACACTATCCGATTCCAAAACAACGGAACTGCTAATGCAATTGATGTCAGAATTGAAGATTTCCTAAACGCACAAATAGATGAAAGTACTATTTTAATGGTAAGCTCAAGCCACAATTACACTATGAAGAGAATTGGAAATCAATTAGTATGGGATTTTAAAAATATTTACTTGTCACCTTCATCTGTAAACTTAAATGGAAGTACCGGTTATGTCCAATTTAAAGTCAAATTAATGCCCGGATTTCAGGCAGGTAGCATAATTCCAAATAGCGCCTTAATTTATTTTGACAACAATGCGGCAATTGTAACTAATATTTTTAATTCTAAATTCACAGTTCCGTTAAGTATTGCAGAATTTAATGCTAACCGTTTGGTCTTATATCCAAATCCGGCACGAACCAGCGTTAGGATAGATTTGCTTGATGCCAACGTACAATTTACAAAAGTTATTTTTTATGACATCTTAGGAAAAACGGTGAAAACCGTTAACACAAATGCAACTGAAAGCTTGACTGTTGATGTTAGTGATTTAGAAAAAGGGTTATACTTAGTTCAACTCTCGTCAGAAGACCATCAGAAATTAACTAAGAAATTGATTATTCAATAATGAAGATTAAAAAAATCCCGTCTCGATCAAAACAGAGACGGGATTTTTTTATCTATTCAACCACCAAATACTAGCATTGAGCAGTGTGGCAAAACTTACCCAAGCGAGATAAGGAATCAATAAATATCCTGCAATTTTATTGATTCTTTTAAATTGACTGTATGTTTCATATATCATTAACCAGAGAAGAACAATTTCAATAAGTGCTAATAGCGGATTGTGCAAACCAAAGAAAAGATACGACCAAAGCGCATTCAATCCCAACTGAATAGCAAAAAAACCAAGCGCTTTTTGAATGATTTTTTTGTCTGAACCACTAGTCCAAATTAATCCAGCAGCAATTCCCATCATAATATACAGCGACGTCCAAACGGGAGCAAAAATCCAATTCGGCGGATTGAAAACTGGTTTTACTAATGTGGGATACCAGGTCGTAATACTTTCACGAGTAACCATTCCAGATAGATATCCAACTCCTGCACAACCGACAACTAACAATACTATTTTTAAAATCCTTTGCATGATAAATTTTTTTAGCATTTCAAATATAGTAAACAAATAGTAGTTTGATTTTATAAAATTTGAGTTGCTTTTTATATTTGAAAGTAAGAGGAGCATCTCTACTAGAAATTCAGTTTTACTAGCGCACGATTTAAATGAAAAATTATTCGCTTATCTTTGCCCAAATTTCAAATCTATGTTTTCCGAAAAAGATTTTATTGCTGATCCCACTGCTTCTATTGAAACCGGAAATTTCCAATGGAGCGCTCCAAGTAATATCGCATTAGTAAAATATTGGGGGAAAAAGAAAAATCAAATTCCAGCAAATCCATCCATCAGTTTTACGTTGAATAATTGTAAAACGGTTACCAAATTGGCTTTTGCCAAACAATTCGACACTTCGACAAGCTCAGTGCAGGCCGAAAAAGGCTTTTCATTCGATTTACTTTTTGAAGGAAAACCAAAAGAAGATTTCAAACCGAAAATCCAAAAGTTTTTCGAACGAATTGAAGTTTATTGTCCGTATTTGAAAGAGTATCATTTCACCATTGATACCGAAAATACATTTCCGCACAGTTCCGGAATTGCTTCTTCTGCTTCTGGAATGGCGGCCTTGTCTATGAATATATTGAGTCTCGAAAAAGCATTGAATCCAGAAATGACTGATGAATACTTTTACCAAAAAGCTTCGTTCCTCGCGCGCTTAGGTTCGGGAAGTGCTTGCAGAAGTGTAAAAGGAAGCGTTGTGGTTTGGGGAACTCATGCTGAAATTGAAGGCAGTTCCAATTTATTTGGTGTAGAATTTCCATCAAAAATCCACGAGAATTTTAACAATTATCAAGACACAATTTTATTAGTTGACAAAGGCGAAAAGCAGGTTTCGAGTACCATTGGTCACGATTTAATGCACAATCATCCGTTTGCCGAACAACGTTTTGCTCAGGCTCATGAAAATCTATCTGCTATAAAAACCATTTTAGAAAGTGGAAATTTAGAGGATTTTATCAAAATAGTGGAAAGCGAAGCACTCACTTTGCACGCGATGATGATGACGTCAATGCACTATTTTATTCTAATGAAACCCAATACGCTGGAAATCATTAATGCCATTTGGAAATTCAGAAACGATACTAAAATTCCAGTTTGTTTTACTTTAGATGCAGGAGCAAACGTACATGTTTTATATCCCGAAAACGTTAGAGATAGCGTTTTACAATTTATTAAGGACGAATTAGTTGGCTATTGTCAAAATGGTCAGTATATTTGTGATGTTATCGGAAGTGGGTCTCAATTGATAATTGATAATTGATAATTGATAATTGATAATTGATAATTGATAATTGATAATTGA
>NZ_JAQSDH010000011.1:0-11023 GCF_029945805.1 Flavobacterium sp. | reverse complement strand
TAATGCAAAATTAAAAAATAGAGAAGCAAAATGTAATAAAGCAGAAATCTTTTACTTTTGCAATTGAAATTGTTACTCTTTATAAAATTTTAGTCGAAAGAAAAGAGTTTGTTTTATCTAAACAATTGTTACGTTCTGGAACTTCAATCGGTGCTAATGTCAGAGAAGCCGAACATGCACAAAGCAAAGCAGATTTTATACATAAATTATCTATAGCACTAAAAGAAGCAAACGAAACTGAGTATTGGATGGATTTGTTATTTGAAACACAATACATTTCTGAAACTGAATTTCAAGCAATAAAACCAAAAATTACTGAACTTTTAAAAATTTTAGTAAGCATTATAAATACATCGAAAGGAAAATAATTATCAATTATTCATTTTCAATTGTCAATTAAATATGAAAGGACCATTATTCTACTCAAAAATTCTTCTCTTCGGAGAATACGGAATTATAAAAGATTCTAAAGGTTTATCAATTCCTTATAATTTCTACAACGGCGCATTAAAAGTAGATGAGAATCCATCGGAAGTAGCCATTAAATCGAATGCAAGTCTACAACGATTTGTGACGTATTTAGAGCAACTACAAAAGGAACAAGCTGAATTAGTTACGTTCAATTTGGAAGTTTTAAAAGCGGATGTAGCAAGAGGAATGTATTTTGATTCCAGCATTCCGCAAGGATACGGCGTAGGAAGTAGCGGCGCATTAGTTGCGGCGATATATGACAAATATGCCAACAATAAAATCACGGTCTTAGAAAATTTAACGCGTGAAAAGTTGTTGCAATTGAAAACGATTTTCGCTCAAATGGAATCGTTCTTCCACGGAAAAAGTTCAGGTCTTGATCCATTAAACAGCTATTTAAGCATTCCAATTCTTATTAATTCTAAAGATAATATTGAAGCAACTGGAATTCCATCACAAAGTGCCACCGGAAAAGGAGCTGTATTTTTATTAGACTCCGGAATTGTTGGTGAAACGGCTCCAATGGTTAACATCTTTATGGAAAACTTAAAAGAAGAAGGCTTCCGTAAAATGCTTAAAAACCAATTCGTAAAATATACCGATGCCTGCGTGGAAAATTTCTTAGGTGGCGATATAAAATCGCTGTTCAAAAACACCAAACAATTGTCAAAAGTAGTTTTGAACAACTTCAAACCAATGATTCCTGAAGCTTTTCACGGAATTTGGCAACGCGGAATTGACACCAACGATTACTACTTAAAACTTTGTGGTTCTGGCGGTGGTGGTTATATTCTTGGCTTTACAGAAGATTTAGAAAAAGCAAAAAAATCGCTAAGCGATTACAAATTGGAAGTGGTTTACCAATTTTAAAATGAAATCCGATTTTGTCATCCTGAGCGCAGTCGAAGGGTTAATTTACCTCAAATGTTAAGCCGAAAATCCAAACATTTACTACTGAAAATCCTCAGTATGTTTTCTGTAGTTCGGGGCTATAACATTCCTGTTATTGCCTTAGCGCAGTATTTATCAGCCATATTTATTCTCGCACCAGAAAAAGGAGCACTTGAAATTATCCTTGATTTAAATTTATTTATTATCGTATTAGCCTCAAGTCTAACAATTGCATCTGGATATATCATCAATAATTTTTACGACAGCAAAAAAGACTTAATCAACCGCCCAATCAAATCGCAGTTGGACCGATTGGTGAGTCAAAAAACGAAACTTCAAGTTTATTTTACGCTGAATTTCTTGGTTTTTCTGATTGTGTTCTTTATTTCAATTCGGGCTGTCCTATTCTTCTCAACTTATATTTTCCTGATTTGGTTTTATTCACACAAGCTAAAAAAACAATTAATTATCGGGAATCTTACGGCTTCTTTCCTAGCTGTTTTGCCTTTTTTCGCCATATTATTGTATTACAAAAACTTATATCCGCAGATATTTGCGCATGCCACGTTTCTTTTTCTTCTACTCTTAATCCGAGAAATGATCAAGGATTTAGAGAATATAAAAGGTGATATCGCCAATGATTACCAAACAATTCCAGTAATATACGGCGAAAGTTTTTCCAAAAAAACCATCACATTATTAACACTTCTCACTGTAATTCCTGTTTATTTTCTCGTCGATATTTTCGAAGTTGGCTACATGGACATCTACTTTTATATAAGCTTGATTGTGTTGATTTTCTTCCTTCAAAAACTCTGGAAATCCAATTCCAAACCTGATTACCAGCTTTTACACAACATCTTAAAATTACTAGTAGTTTCAGGCGTTTTCTGCATTATTTTAATCAATCCAGAGGTGTTAATTCACGGCAAAAGATTACTGCGATTGTAGTTGTTCGTAAGGAGCAGAGTGCTTGTCGTCCTAAGAATTTATGCTCCCGCTGTCCGCTGTATCTTTTTCTGAAAAAGAAAAAGGATGCCGCTCCCATCGGGGCTAAAAACTACCATAGCTTCGTACCGCTTAAAATCGTATCTTTGCCCAAAATTACAGAATCATGAATAACAAGGAAGGCAATAATAAGCGAAGTGGCTCTCGTCCAAACAGTTCGAGACCAAGTTCCAACAAGCCAAAACCTGCAATGGCTAAGCGTGCTCAAGGGCCGAAAAAAGCAAAACCTACGACAAAAGCAGAAGCCGCTGCACCAACTAAAGTAGAGAAAAAACCAAATCAAGTAGCGAAAAGACCGAAAGCAGCGGACGAAATTCGCTTGAATAAATACATTTCTAATTCTGGCGCTTGTTCGCGTCGTGACGCCGATATTTACATCCAATCCGGTAACGTAAAAGTAAATGGAAATCCGATTACCGAAATGGGCTATCTAGTAAAACCAGGTGATGTAGTCAATTTTGACGGAGCAACTTTAACTCCAGAAAAGAAAGAATACATTCTTTTGAATAAACCTAAAAACTTCACAACTGCATTGGACGAAGGTCAGGAATACCGCAATGTATTGGAATTGGTTAAAGGGTCAACTAACGCTAAGATTGGCGCTATCGGAAGAATGGACAAAAATACAACGGGTCTTTTGTTATTTACAAATGACACTGATATGATTAGAAAATTCACATTGCCAACTCAAAAATCTTCAAAAATCTACCAAGTTTCTTTAGATAAAAATTTGAAGTTTGAAGATCTTGAAAAAATCAGTAAAGGTCTTACTCTTGACGGGCATAAAGTACTTGTTCAAGAAGTAACCTACATTGAAAACGAACCTAAAAGCGAAATCGGATTGCAACTAAAATCGCCAAACGTTAAAGTAGTCCGTGCCATTTTTGAGCACTTTAATTATGATGTGTTGCGAATTGACAGAGTTGCGTTTGCTGGTTTGACCAAAAAGAATTTACCTCGTGGCAATTGGCGTTTCCTGACAGAACAGGAAATCATCAATTTAAAAAACGTATAAAATAACTATATTTACAGCACAAAAATCCTCTCGTTAAGGAAAACGGGAGGATTTTTTTATTTAAAATTATGTCACAAGAAAAAAATTTATCAATCGCTATGCTTTGGTTTGAAGCATTCAATGCCCACAACCTTGAAAAATTGTTGTCTTTATACGATGACGAAGCCGAACATTTTAGTCCAAAATTAAAAATACGCCATCCGGAAACCCACGGTTTAGTTACCGGAAAAGACGCGTTAAGAACATGGTGGAAAGATGCTTTCGAACGTTTACCTACACTACATTACAAAGTCACCTCACTAACTTCGAATGCCGATCGTGTTTTCATGGAATATATTAGAACTGTAGAAAATGAAGAACCTCTGTTTGTAGCTGAAGTACTCGACATCAAAGACGGAAAAATCATGGCTTCCCGCGTCTATCATGGGTAATTTTATCATTTCATTAACAAATCAATCGACCAGAAACCAATAGTTTTACCAAACTAAACCCTTAAATATGAAAAACTTAAAGAATGTATCACTACTGATTTTCCTTTCATTATTGCTACTAAATTGTAAATCAGAAAAGAAAGTGCAGAATTTTAGCGCCATAACCGATGCGTATTTCAATGACAAAAACGAATTGGATCCACTGGGAGCAACTCAAAACGGACAAACCCAATTCAATGACAAATTAGTCTTTGAAATGACAGATTCTCATCGTAAAAAACAAGCTGCGTTTTATGATAAATACGAAAATGAACTGACCACTGTTGATACAACTTCGTTATCTGCAGAAGAAAAAAACAGCTATGAAATCATAAAATGGGAAGTTTCCATTGGAAAAGATTTATTGAAATACGATACTAATCTGATGCCAATCCAACAGTTTTGGGGAACCAATTTAACGTTGGGGCAATTCGCAGGTGGAACTAGCGCGCAACCTTTTAAAACAGAAAAAGATTATAGAAATTTCCTGAAAAGGATGGATTTATTTGCTGTTTGGATGGATTCTGCAATGGTTTACATGAAAAAAGGAATTGATAAAGGAGTTGTTCTTCCAAAAGCTTTGACGGTGAAAGTTATTCCACAATTTGAAAGCATGGTTACACCAAATGTAGAAGACAATTTATTCTACTCGTCATTAAAATTGTTTCCAAAAGAAATTACAATCGAGAAGCAAGACGCGCTGAAAAAAGAATATATAGCTGTAATTAGAGAAAAACTAGAACCTCAGTTTAAAAAAATGGCTACTTTCCTAAAAGACGAATATCTTCCAGCATCAAGAACCACTAGTGGTATTGGAAGTTTGCCAAAAGGACAGGAATTATATAAAGTCTATACCAAATACTGGACAACTACAGATAAAACTCCTGAAGCAATTCACGAATTGGGATTATCAGAAGTGGCGAGAATCAAGGCTGAAATGGAAAAAGTAAAAGAGCAAGTTGGTTTCAAAGGCACCATCAACGAATTTTTTGAACACGTCAGAACCAAGCCAGAATTGATGAATTTCAAAAAACCAGAAGACGTTATTGCTAATTTTGAAAGAATTTATGCCGTCATCAAACCAAACGTTGACAAACTGTTCTCTTTACAACCAAAAAGTCCTTTTGAAATCAAAAGAACAGAAGCCTTCAGAGAAGCTTCAGCTAGTGCAGAGTATAATCAAGGCGCTGCTGACGGCTCTAGACCAGGCGTTTTTTATGTTCCGATTCCTGACGTAAAAACATACAACTGTTACAGTGATGAAGATTTGTTTTTACACGAAGCCATTCCGGGACATCATTTCCAAATTTCATTACAACAAGAAAACAAAGAGCTACCTGATTTCAGAAAATTCAATTGGTTTGGAGCTTATGGTGAAGGTTGGGCATTATACACAGAAAGTTTAGGAAAAGAATTGGGCTTATATACTGATCCGTACCAATATTTCGGAATGCTTGGCGCTGAAATGCACAGAGCCGTTAGATTGGTAGTTGATACTGGAATTCATACCAAAGGTTGGACTCGAGAACAAGCTATCAAATATTCACTAGATAATGAAGCCGAAAGTGAAGCCGGAATTACTGCAGAAATTGAGCGTTACATGGCAATTCCGGGACAAGCGTTGTCTTATAAAAACGGACAATTGAAAATTCTAGAATTGCGTAAAAAAGCACAAGACAAAATGGGAGATCAATTCGACATTAAAGTCTTCCACCAAAAAATATTAGAATCTGGAGTGATGCCATTAGCACTTTTAGAAAAGAAAATAAACAACTGGATTGCAACCGGTAAATAATAAAAAAAATGTCCCGAAAATTTCGGGACATTTTTTTTAGTTTGCTATTTTACTTTCCAAATTTTTAAAATCGATTGGATTTCCATCCACATCAAAAAACTTGTATTTGTAATTTAGTTTTCCGTTTACTTCATCAATTTTAATTTTCATCTGATAAAAACCTTGACTCCATTCTACAATTAGATGGTATTCATAATCTCCGGTTCCAAAACTTCCCGGTAAATTACTAGTGTAAATTAGTTTTTTCGACTTCAGATTAAGCGTATTGATTTCAATGTTTTCATAGGTTCCCATTTCATCATTATTCACTTTCTTACCCATATAATCGACGTTTGTCGCTGATGCTTTTGATTTCTTCTTCTTTTCTTTATCTCCAGTATCACTGTAATTATCCTTCACAGAAAAGATAACATCTTTCAAAGAATTCTTGCCAATATTCAGTAAATAGAACCGAACTTGATGGTGGTACATTAATTTGTGAACCTTCTTTCCACCTTCGTCGTGAGCAGAACTTCCTTCACTCAAATCATTGTCTACAATTTCAACTATAGGCAGATTTTGCCCCGTTGATTGTCCAAAAGCATCCGATTTTAAACTTTTAATTTTTTGTTCCGTTTCCGCGGCAATTTTATCTTTCTCAACAATCTCGGCATGTAGCACTTCTATTTGTTTGATGGCATCATCCAGTTCTTTCTGCTTATCAGCAGACAAATTGGTACTAGAATTTTTATAAAGCAAATAAACTGATACTGCCAGCAAAATAAATCCAACAAATGCCAAAACCGCAGTTATCATAAGCCTTTTTCCTTTCATTAGAGTTTTACATTTAAATCAAATGATTTTGATGGTGTAAAAATAAATCAAATTTCAAAATTTAAACCACTCAAAAACAATAAACTGTAAACATATTATTAACTAAACAGTTCCAATAAAAAAAGCTCCAACGAAAGTTGAAGCTTTTTCTGTGCGGGTAATAGGACTCGAACCTACACGCCTTGCGGCACCAGATCCTAAGTCTGGCATGTCTACCAATTTCACCATACCCGCGAAAATTGTGAGTGCAAATATAGGAATAAATATGAATTACAAATTATGAAATATGAATTTTTTTAAAAGTCTTTTTTAAGTAAATTTGAACTTATTCAATATTAAATTACAATGGACAACATAAAAAATTACGTTGAGGAAAATAAAGAACGTTTTATCAACGAATTAATCGAACTATTAAAAATCCCTTCTGTAAGTGCCGATAGCGCTTATGCCCATGATGTAATTGCTACTGCCGATGCGGTAAAAGCTTCTCTAGAAAAAGCAGGATGCAAACAGGTAGAAATTTGCGAAACACCTGGTTACCCAATAGTTTATGGTGAACATATTTTCGACAAAACCCTTCCTACGATTTTGGTATACGGACATTACGACGTACAACCACCAGACCCAATGGAACTATGGACTTCCCCACCATTTGAACCTGTGATTAAAAAAACAGAAATTCATCCCGAAGGCGCTATTTTTGCACGCGGTGCGTGCGATGACAAAGGTCAAATGTACATGCATGTCAAAGCTTTCGAATATATGATTGCCAATAAAAATTTGCCTTGCAACGTGAAATTCATGATTGAAGGCGAAGAAGAAGTGGGTTCAAAAAGCTTAAGCTGGTTTGTAGAAAACAATCAAGAAAAATTATCATGTGACGTAATTCTAATTTCAGATACCGGAATGATTTCCAACCAACAGCCGTCAATTACCACAGGTTTACGCGGTTTAAGTTATGTTGAAGTCGAAGTTACTGGTCCAAATCGCGACCTACATTCTGGATTGTATGGCGGTGCAGTTGCCAATCCAATAAATGTGTTGACCAAAATGATTGCTTCGCTTCACGACGAAAACAATCACATCACCATTCCCGGTTTTTACGATAAAGTAGAAGATTTGACTGCTGCAGAAAGAGCCGAAATGGCGAAAGCACCATTCAGTTTAGACCATTATAAAAAAGCTTTGGACATCGAAGATATTTATGGAGAAAAAGGCTATGTAACCAATGAAAGAAACTCCATCCGTCCAACCTTAGACGTAAACGGAATTTGGGGCGGATATACCGGCGAAGGCGCAAAAACAGTAATCGCAAGTAAAGCATTTGCTAAAATTTCGATGCGTTTGGTTCCAAATCAGGATTGGGAAGAAATCACCGAATTATTCAAAAACCATTTCGAAAGCATCGCACCAAAATCGGTGAAAGTTAAAATTACGCCGCATCATGGCGGACAAGGTTATGTAACACCCATCGACAGCATCGGTTATAAGGCCGCAAACAAAGCCTACACTGAAACTTTTGGAGTTCCGGCAATTCCGGTTCGTTCTGGTGGAAGTATTCCAATTGTAGCACTGTTTGAGAAAGAATTAAAATCGAAAACTATTTTAATGGGATTCGGCTTAGATTCGGATGCCATTCATTCGCCAAACGAACATTTCGGGATTTTCAATTACCTAAAAGGTATCGAAACCATTCCGTTGTTTTACAAGTATTTTGTTGAATTGAGCAAATAGAATTTCTCGCAAAGACACAAAGACGCTAATTCCGTTTATTCTTAATTGAGTAGACGGATTTTTATTTGGGCGTTACCTTGTTGCACAACATTTGATTTATAATGAAAACCCTTTAAGCAACAAGGTCGGGCTTTCCATTACAATCTTTCTTATCTTGAAAAAGTTCAAGCCAAGAAAGGATTTCCATTGCAAACGAAGTTCACTGAACTCAAATTGTAATAAGCAAAATGTGAAGTAATCCCTAACGCAAACCGCATTTCAAAGGATACTTTTACTAAACTTAATGATTCTTAATACCTTAATGGTTCTAAAAAAACATCAAATGTTAAATTTTAACTCTACACTTGTAGAAGTGAACTTTTATTCTACATTTGTAGAGTTAATTCTAAAAACGTAGAAATGCAACTATCCAATTCAGAAGAACAATTGATGGAACATTTATGGAAACTCAAAAAAGCATTCATGAAAGATTTGCTTGAGGCTTTTCCAGAACCAAAACCTGCAACGACAACTGTCGCCACATTGTTAAAGCGAATGATTGACAAAAGATTTGTCGCTTACACTGAATTCGGCAATTCAAGAGAATATTATCCGTTGGTAAAAAAAACAGATTATTTTTCAAAACACGTGAACGGATTGATCAAGAATTTCTTTGACGATTCGGCTTCGCAATTCGCTTCTTTCTTTACAACAGCAACTAATTTAACCGAAAAAGAATTAGAAGATTTGAAAAAATTAATAGACATCGAACTTCAAAAAAAGAAAAAATGATCGACTTTATAATCAAATCGACTGTAAGTTTGGCCGCCTTTTTGGCGTTCTATGATCTAGTCTTGGAACGTGAAAAAATGCACCATTTCAATAGATTTTATCTTTTAATATCAGTTGTGATTTCATTGGCAATTCCGTTTGTAACTTATGAAATAATCGAAATCATTCCAGTTGTTCAAAACGTTGAATCTGTAAATCTTGAAATACCTCCAACAGCATTAGATGAAAATCCAATTCTAGAAAATGCAATCCCATTAAAGGAAACCATAAATTACATTCCATCTTTATTATGGAGTTTATACGGAATCATAACAACATTATTTTTGTTTCGTTTTACGAAAAACATTTGGAAATTAATCCAAAAATCTAAAACAAAGGCCACTGTCAACTATAAAAATGCAACGTTAATTTTAGTGGAAGAAAAAACACTTCCGCACAGTTTCTTGAACTTCATATTTATCAATTTTGACGATTATAATAACCGAACCATTGAAGACGAATTATACACGCATGAATTGGTTCATGTAACGCAAAAACATACGTTAGACATTTTATTTATCGAACTATTGAAGTGTATTTTTTGGTTGAATCCATTAGTGTATTTCTACAAAAAAGCAATACAACTCAATCACGAATTTCTCGCCGATGAAGCGATTGTGAAAACCTATAACGACGTTCCGTTTTATCAAAATTTACTTTTGCAAAAAAGCAGCACCATTCAAACGATTTACTTGGCCAGTAATTTAAATTATTTAGTAACCAAAAAACGACTACTTATGATGACAAAAAGCACCTCGCAAAAAATTGCAATTTTGAAAAAAATCGCTATAATTCCAATACTTGGCGGATTAGTTTACATTTTTTGCATAAAAGTTGTGGCACAGGAAAAAGTAATTGGCACCTATTCGAAAAATAACAACCTTGAAATAACTGATAAAGATAAAATCAGAGATAGTTATTATAGTGGCGTTTATGTAAAAATTATTGACGAACGAATTAACAGACGAGATGTAACATTGTATGAAAAACTTTCATTAGATGACAAGAGAAAATATCTAAGTTTTATTCCCGGAAAAAGAGTTGAAAAAGAAATTCCAGTAGAAGTATTTGAACTATTAAAAACCGAAAATAATTACATAGTGATTGATGGAAAAGTAAGCAATAAAGAAGAAATTAAAAAACACAAACGCAACGATTTTAGCTATTTTACCAAAAGTTCCGTATCTATTAAAGGTGAAAAAAATGCAACAAAATATCATTACGCACTCTTTACAAAATCTTTTTATGATAAAAACATAAAAAATAGTCATTTGCATTTCACACAAGACACGGTTATAATTGGACATTCCGTATATAGAAATTCCATAAAAGATGAAATTTTAAAAAAATCGAAAATAGACACCATAATTTCTCAAAAAACCGGTAATGACGAATATAATCTATACATAAATGATAACAATGATAAATCTGAATCACCAAAAAAACAAGAAAAAAAGACAACTCAAACTGTTAAAGAAGCTGATTATTTTCAAGGAGTTCAATTTATTTTAAGAGATGGTGGAAAAAATGGAAAAATAATTATTGATAAAGTTTATGAAGAACTAACAGAAGATGATAAAGAAAAGTTAGGAAAATATATTTTTTTAATTCCAAAACCATTTCAAAAAATGTCTCCAACTCAAAAAGAAATGGAGGACTTTAAAAACAGCAAAAAATATGCAATTTGGATTGATGGAAAAAATGTTCCGAATGACTATTTAAACAAATATAAACCAAATGAAATTGCACATTTTAGCGGAAGTGTAATTTTAAAAAATGCAAGAAGCAAAAAGTTTCCACAACCTTTTCAATATTGGTTCTCGACACATAAATATTTTGAAGACACCAAAATGGGAGTGCAACAAACAAAATATGGGGGAGATAAAGTTGAAGTTTGGCTTAGAAAAAAATAATATTTAAATTCAAAATCCGCTCTAATAAGCGGATTTTTTATGCTTAAAAACATTGTTGTCCGATAAAAAAGAAGCCAAAAAGATGGCTTCTTTAAATGAATCG
>NZ_JAQSDH010000010.1:57757-76587 GCF_029945805.1 Flavobacterium sp. | reverse complement strand
TAATAGCAAAAACGCTATCATTACAATCGCCACCTGCTGTTACTGTAGTAGTATAACCTACTCCTGGTGAAGTACATGACACAATTGATGTTCCAGTATAGTAGCCATCAGCATCGGCATCTAAATACCAAAGTGGTTGTGCTGATACTGTTGCACCTACTGTAGAGGTAGCTGAACAACCATTTCCATTAGTAAGTACTAATGTATAAGTACCTGTCGCTGCAAGTTGAGCATTAGTGATACTTGGGTTTTGAACCGTAGCACTAAAACCATTTGGTCCGCTCCAAGCATAACTATAGGTTGCTGGTGTAAAGGTTAAACTTTGTCCATCAACTAAACTAGCCGCATTCAATGAATATTGCAATGCAGATGAAGCACTAAAATTCAAACCAACGGTGGCATTAGCAGCAGAATCAAATCCTGGTGCTCCAAAATTAACATCTGGATAAACCAAATGAATCTGACCGTTTGCTGTGTCTAATTGAATTTGGAAAGTAATCGTTCCAGTTCCTGTAGCACTAAAACTGTCTTCATTTGTCCATTGAACAATATACTTGGTACCTACTGTTTGCGTTCTAATAGAACTTGGTAAAGTAGATGAAGGAGTCAAATCATCCCATAAAGCACAAATAGCTGTTAAAGTAGATCCTGCTACATTTGTCATAAGCCCACTACCATTAAAACCTAACGGTGCTGGCAATCCTATGTTAGAGTAGTTAATATCTCCTGCTGTTGAACCAAAAGCTAAGATACCATTGTTACCAACTCGTGCGGTAGTATAGGCAACTCCATTAAATGTGAACGATGGAATTGTCAAGTTATGTTCAGTATCATCACCAATTACACCAACAGAAGTTCCTGTTGCGTCAATGTCAATAAAAGGAACTGCACTGTTTACATTCATTGAATAACCAGATAAAGGTGCAACCGTAGCATTGAAATTCAAAGTATTCCCTTGACAAACTGTTGTAACTGGACTTAGTGTTGCTGCAGTCAGTGCCGCATTAACGAATATAATCGCGCTACCAGATTGTGCTTGAGAACAAGTATTTGCATCTTGTACACTTACTAATGAATAATTAAATGAACCTGCAGTAGTTGTTGGTACAGCAACTGTTACACTATTACCTGAAGTAGTTGTAACCGTTTGATTGGTCCCACCATTTATTTTGTATGTAAAAGTATAGGGAGCCGAACCAGTAGCACCTGTAAAGGTCACCAAAGGCGAAGCATTATTTTGACATACACTTGTAGTACCAGCTATAGTAGCTGTTGGTAGTGGATTAACCGTTAAAGTAAACGTTGCAGTCACTGTTGAACAACCTATTATATCTACAGTGTAAGTATCACTAGTAAAATTAGAGGCTGTGCTAGCAGCAGTTGTAGTAGTACCCGTTAAAGTAGCATTAGTTGCTGATGGTATAGCTACCCCATTTTTCTTCCATACGTAAGTTAATGGAGTGGCACTTGTACCAACTACAGCAAAACTAACAGCTGTTCCAGAACAAAGTGACTGACTTGCTGGTGTTGCAGTAGTGAAAGTTGGTAGTGCTGAATCCACAGTAACTGTTAACGGAACCGCTAGTGTAGCTGAACATCCTGAATTAGATGTTACAGTTAAGTTGTAACTAGTAGTAGCTGTTGGAGTCACTATCGGATTAGCTACAGCTGCAGTAAATGCACTAGAAGGCACTGTAGACCAAGCATAAGTTAATGTATTATTCGGAGTTGTTGTCAACTCAATATTATCAACAGCTGGTGCAGAGAATGGAGATGCTCCATCTGATTTGTATGTAAATACTAATCTTACCGTAGTTCCCGCTAATGCATTAGGAAGCGTAAATGTTCTTAGAGTATAAGCGCTTAAAGCAGGAGTCGTATATGACAATACTGTTGTGTAACCCGCACTAGGTAAAGTACCTGCAACTGGTGTGTTAGCAATAGTGGTAGTATAAACATTCAAGTAATCAAATGTATTATCTATTATAGCCATTTTCATGTAAAACTTCAACGTAATATTTGTTGAACCTGCAGGAATTGCAATATCTCTATAGAAATGATTAACACTAGCTGAACCTGTAGCAACGTTTCCGGTTCCAATAAAAGCAGCATTGGTACCCGCCTGAACTCCGGCCGCAGTTCCAACAAACCAGTTGTTAGTTGCACCATTTAGCAAAGTCCACCCATTTAATGGGAAAGTTGCTCCTGACTCAAAACCACCAACAGTTGTTGGATCAATTAAGGCAGGTGCTGAGAATACAACTGTTGAATTCAATTGTACCGAAGTTGAAGGACAAACTGTGCTAGAAGCACTTGTTGCTGCCACTGTAAACGAACTACCTACTCCAACGTTAAATGTTGCTGTGTTGGTACAACCGTTTGAATCCGTTCCTTCAACAGTATATATGGTAGCAACTGAAGGAGTTACCGACACACTAGTTGAAGTGCTTGTAAATCCAGCTGGCGTAGACGACCAGGAATACCCTGTAGCGCCACTTGCAGTTAAAACTACAGCAGCTCCAGGTGTACAATACGATGCAGCTGAAGAACTGATAGCTACAGCAGGACTAACAACTGTAATTGTTGCCATATCCGACTCTGCTGGAATCAATCCACAAGCAGCTGAACCTAATACAAACGCCTTGTAGTAATAACTACCAGCAGGTGTTGAAGCATTAGTCGTTACATCTAATGAATAAGCATTTCCAACAGCAGTAGCAGCATAAGTTGCTCCAGCTGGAGTATTATTAGTTACAACATTTGTAAAACTTCCTCCTGGAGTGGTATCGTATCTCCATTGAACTGAAGTTACCGTTCCACTTGTGGCTATAGCTAAATTTGAAGCTACTGCTGAAGCTGGAGTTTTACATCTTATAATTTCTGTTGTTGCTAAGTTAGTAGCAAAACCAACTGGACTGCTAACTGCTAAAGTCGCAACGCCACTTGGAAATGACTCATTTACAAAGGCTTTGAATAATAAGTTACCAGGATTTGAAATTCCTGACACGTTTAATATTGTATAATCACTTCCAGTATCATTCCCTGAATCTAATGGATGTTCAAAGGTTAATCCTGGAACAGCGATAGTGTTTGGCCCGATGTAAAGGAATGTATCATCTACATCAATCAAAGCAATGGTATTGTAACTCAATCCATTGTTGGTACTTACTTGCCATTCCACTAAATAAGCCGGATCTCCGTTAGTAACTACACTAAACTGTGCTGTCGTAGGCGTTGGCAAACAAATGTTTACGTCACTTGGACTACTAGCAATTCCCGTACTGCTTACTGTTAATGTAACATCATTTGTACTCAAATCAGCACAAGGAGCTGGTGGAGTCAATAAACATCTGTAAATCGCACCACTTATAGCGGTACCTGTACCAGAGTTACTTACTGTTAATACAGAAGAACTAACACCCGCATAATTAGAATCATTCGCTAAGTTAACATAGCTACTTGGCCCTGTTTTTCGCTGCCACTGATACCCATAAGTGATTCCTGTAGTACCTACAACTGTATAAGTAGTTCCGAAACCAGTTGCCACAATTTTATTTGTAGGCTGCGTAACTATAGTTCCCGGATCATTTACATTAACCGTAATTTGGTTTGTAGATTGACAGAAAGTACTAGTATTGGTAGTAGTAACCGTGTAAATTTGAGTACTTACCGGATTTGCAAGAACTGATTGAATATCAAGAACCGTTATTCCAGTACTTGGAGACCAAGAGTACGTATTATTGTTTTCAGGTATAGTGATTGTAGCACCTGTACCTTTACATACTGTAATGCTGTTGGCTAAAGTAATAGCTGGTAAAGCATTAACGTTTACAGTTGCACTGCCTGAATTACTACATATACCATTAGCAACAGTTGCTGTAAACTGAGTTTGAGCCGTTGGCTGAGCATAAACAGTCGGAGCAAAAGTAGCTGGATTGTAAGCATTTGTTAATGCCACGTCAGTATATAAAGTGGTTGCTGGAGTTGCAGTCCAAGAGTACTGCGTATTTCCATTGGCATTTACTTTTACATTATCAATCCACCATCCTAACCAGTTGGCAGAACTATCGGTAGTGTAACGAAAACGTAATCTAAACTGACTAGTGATAGCACCTGCAGGAACTGTAAAGCTTTCTGTTTTCCAAAGTGAATTATTTGGAACTGCACTTGAAGAGTTTAAAGTAGTATTCCAATCCGTATAACTTAAAGTACTAAATCGAACATCACTTCCGCTAAAGACAGTGTTACTAGCAGCTCCTGAATAGTTAGCTGAAGTAAATGTAGTCCAGCTAGTTCCTCCATCTGAAGAATATTCAACATATCCAAAATCATAGGAAGTAAAATTACCCTCCATTGAAGCAATATGAGAGAATGTTAAAGTTGCAGTAGTAGCACCAGTTAAATTCACATTGGAATTCAAACTATAAGTAGCCGCAGAAGAGGCACCTGTAGTGTTGAACAACACAGAACCTGAACCTTGTGATTGATATGTCGTATTTAAAGTAGCCGACGTAGTCGTTGTCCCTGAAACAGTAGCAGCAGTAAACTGCGGAGATACAGAATCAAAAGCATCTGAGAAATAAGTGGTAATAAAGCTTCCACCTGAAGCACCTAGTTGAACAGGAGCTCCTGAACAAACTGTTGCGTTATTTGGTATTACTGTTACAGCACTTGGTGTCTCGTTAACATTTATCGTAACATTGGCAGTAGCAGTACAACCAGAAACTTGGGTAGTTGCTGTTACAACATAATTTGTTGTACTCGTTGGCGTTACACTAATGGCATTAGTAGTAGCACCACCTGGAGACCAACTCCATGAAGTAGCACTTCCACCATTTTCTGTTAATGTTACAGTAGTACCAGAACAAACTGTAGTTTGTGAAGCACTAATACCCGCAAGCGGAGTAACTACTGTTAAAGCAGCATCAGCACTAGTAGCTGGGCTACCACAATCTGAAGAAACTACTACGTTATAATTACCTGCATCACCAGCTACTAAGCCTGTGATAGTAAGTGTAGGAGAAGTTGCTCCGCTAATAGTACCACCATCGGTAAGATTAGTAGACCCTTTTCTCCATTGGTAGGTAGGATTTACACCTGAAGCAACAACGGTAAATGCAGCTGTTCCAGCAAGACATCGCGTTTGTGTAGCAACAGGACCTGTTGTGATTGAAGAACCGCCACTAACAGTAACCAATACTGATTTTGTTATAGAACAACCCGTAGGTGAGGTAGCAAGCACAGAATATGTAGTAGTAACTGTTGGACTAGCCGTTGTCGTAGCACCACTTGCAGTAAAGCCAGCAGGAGTTGAAGTCCAAGAATAAGTATAAGTTGAAGTAGCGTCTGCAGAAGAAATAATATTTATATTATAATCTTCGGTTTCGCCATAAGTGTAGGTATCACAAGCCCCCGGAGAGGTTACAAATTCGATAATTACAACTCTCATTTTAGTTACACCTGCAGAAGCTGTAGCAGGGATTGTTATACTTCCTGAACGAGTAGACGGAGCCGCTGTTGTTGTAGAAGTGGTATAAGCTTGTTCACCAGCATCCAAGAAATCTCCATCTCTATTATAATCAATAAAAATTGATAAACCATTAGAATAAAAGGTAGCACCATCACATTCGTTAGCTATAACGGTGAATGGAACTACATCATTTACAGTAACGCTAGGAGCAGCGATTGTAGAAGAATAATCAGTGTAGTTTGAAGTACAAGCCTCTCCTTGAGCTAAATTACTTAAGGAACCAAATGAGAAACCAAAAATTTGATCATCTGCATTATTGGTACCACCACCTCCAGCACAATATCCAGTAGGAGCCGTCTGAGGACCTGCTCCCAAAGCTGTAGAAGTCACACTTAAATTCACAGCAGTACCACTACAAACAATAGCAGTATTTACAGCTGCTGTTGCATTAGGGGTATCAACAGTAACTGTAAATTGCGTTGATATTGAACATAAACTTCCGCCACTCTTTGAAGCTGTAATCGTGTAAGTAGTTGTAACCGATGGGTTAAAACTTGCAGAGAAAACTCCTGACAAATTACTAGAAGCAACACCTGTTGTTGGAGCAATTACGAAAGTATCATAATTAGCACCTGCCGCAGCATCTGTAAACGTTGCCGAAGTTGCCCCAGTACAGATAGCAGCACTTGCAGCATTCAAAGCAAATGCTGGTGGAGCAAGATAAGTAGCAGTTACAGCCACTCTAGGACTAGAACACGCTGGTCCTGTAGTTTCAGCAGCAACATAATAAGTAGTAGTTGCGCTAACTGTTGGCTGATAAGTAGCCCCAGTAAATAATGCTGTTCCACCTGAAGCACCAGCATACCATACAATAGAGGCACCTGGACTTAATGTTGTAGCGCTTAAATTTACTTGACCAGTTCCACAACGGGTAGCTGGAGTAGTATTAGCTATAGTATTAGTATAAGTAATGGTTACTGGTGTCGATGTAGACTGACCAGCAACAGAAGCACATGATGTAATTACACAACGGTAAGAAGTAACTCCTGATGGAGTTGCAGTATAAGTAGCAGCCGTAGCTGCAGCAATATCTGTATATCCTGAACCCGTGTCTTGCTGCCATTGGAATGTTAAACCATCCAATGAACCTGCGTAATCAAGACTTAAATTAGTACTTCCATTTAAACAAACGCTCGTTAATGAAGCTAAAGTATTCACTCCAGTAGGAGCAGCAGTACCTAAAACACTCATTACTACTTGCGCAGATCCTGGAGCATTTGAACAACCTGTTGTTTGGTTAGTATAGGCTATAGAATAAGTCGTAGTTACCGCTGGAGAAACAGTTTGACTAAAGATATTAGTCCCTGAAGCAATGGTAACTGGACCTGAACCTGTATCAGCTGTCCAAACTGTAGTATAATTTGACGGTGGGCTAAATCTCCACGTTTCAGGAGTAGTTATCAAACTAGTAAATGCCTGACGTCCTGGAGCAACAGCACCAATTGTTTTTAAATCATTTTGTAATCCAACTGTTGAAGCACGTGCATCTGATTTAGAAATAATAGCTACGTCCACTCTTCCAATTGTTTCATACAACCTTGCCTGAGCAGTGAATCCTGTACCTAAATTTGAACAACATCCATCAACATCACTATACTCAATTACAAATATTCTATTTGGAGCAATACCTTGTGTCCAGTATTTAAGAGTACTAGAAGCAGATCCGGCTAAACCAGAACCAAAATATTGATCCGCAGCCATTAAGGCAATTACATTACCTGGGTTAGCTGCATTTGGAAATACAGCAGGTGCAGTAGTAAATGTGAATTGACCTAATTGACCAGCACCTGTTCCATATCCTGGAGGCGTACCAAACATCAATAATCCGTTAGTACCTGCTGAAATTGTTGAAAATGAATTTCCAAAAAAGTTAAAATTAAAACCTATAGGTAAACCTGACCATCCACCATCATCCAAACTACCTCCTGTTAAAGGTACATTTGCCACGCCATTTGTGATTACAGTAACGGCACTTGGAGGAACAGTAAATGCTACATAAGGGGTTGATGTTACAGTAAAGTTACCTGCAGATAAACCTGAATTGATAGTTGCACTTGTTCCTGGACAAACGCCATTAGCCGTAGTGGTTACCGTTGCCGTTGGCAAAGGGTAAACTGATACAGAGAAAGATGCTGTTGCGGAACAACCAGCAGGACCCGTAGCCGTAACTGTAAAATCTGAATTTTCAGTAACAGTAGCGGTAACCGAATTTCCAGTATTAGAAAGTAAAGTAGCCGAAGGAGTTAAATTAGTCCAAGCGTACGTTATAGACCCATCTATTGGAGTAACATTTAGGGTAACCGTACCACCCGTTCCACAAAATGTAGCCGGAGTAGCAGCAATCAATGTAGGTGTTACCGTTACTGGAACAGCAGTTCTTGCACCCTCACAAGATCCATTATTTTCTGCAACATATAGTATAGTAGTTGCACATACTGGTGCAGTATAGGTAGCACCGGTAAAGATTGGAGTTCCACCAGCTGCCACATTGTACCAATTAAAAGTACCGGCACCGCCTGAAGCAGTTAAATTAACGGTTCCTCCTAAGTTAACAGTAACCGTAGCAGGTGCCACTGCAGGAGCAGTTGGCGAAGGTGCAACAGTTATAGTCTCAATACCCGTATATGTTGTACTATTTTTTACAATAGATATAAAACCAGTAGTTCCAGCACCAGCAACTCCCGTAATAGTAGTTTCATTAACTACTACAAAAGAGGTTACAGCCGTACCGCCAATAGCCACCGCAGTAACACCTGTTAAGCTAGTTCCTGTAAGTGTGAACGTACCTGAATTAGCACATACTGTTAAAGGCAATACATTGATGATTGTCGGAACAGAATTGGACCAAGCATAAAAATTGTTTCCTGTTGGAACAATTGGTCCTGGCGTGGCAGTTGCTGTAGTTCTGCTACCTGTTGCAGGAATAACACCTGTTAAAGAAGCTACGCTACGAACCGTCCAAGGACCTGATAAAGCACTAGACTCAGAAATCAACAATTGATCTTGAGTACCAGACAAACCGTCTTGACCATTAAAGTTTAAGGTAACTGTAGGAGTCAATCCAGTTGTACCTGAAGGATATTGTACTCTAAAGGCTCTGTTACCCACTGCAAGACCCGTTCCAACAGAAGCATTGGTTGGAGTTGCAGTATCAGAAACAGTAACTACGGTTACAGATGATCCTGTTGTTGTAACAGTTGGTGTCGAACCAGCAAACCAAGAAACCGTTCCAGAGAACGGGAAATTGAAAGTACTTGCACCACCACGACCTGTTAACTTGAAGGAACCATTTCTAATGAAAGTATTGGAAGCTCCAAAAGTAGAGGACAAACCAGCAAAACCATTCCAAGTACAAGTAACAGTGTTACCGCCCATGTCTAAAATATTTCCTGTTCCATTAGCACTTGCTGTTAACGACAATGGCGTTGTACCATAAAGCGTTAAACCACTGCTTAGATTTTGACCAAGTCCAGCACCCGCTAAAGTTAACGTATTAATTTTACGGTTAGTTGGAATGGAAGCATCATCTAAACCTACAGCAGGTGTAGCAGCAGGAGCAAAGAAGTTTGTAGTCAAATTGTATAAAGCTACACGAGCTGTTGGCGCTGTAGCCACGATAGTAGATGTACCACCCAATAACCCTACAGTAGGTGCAGCAACATAACCAAAACCAGCTTTAGACATTGTAAAACTAGTTAACTGGCCATTAGTACCGATATTTGCTGTTGCTGATGGCCAACATCCAAGTGGAAACTCTAAAGTAGCCGTTACTCCCGGACTTGCAGTTAATGCTAATGTAGGAGGAACAGAATATGTAGCCGTACCTGTTAAGTATACCGACTCTACAACTCCGTTGTTTACTGTAATAGTAAAGTTAGCCGATGTAAGTGCCGCGCCTGAAACAAGTGTACCACCACTCAACGTGATTGTAGGAGCAGTAACATAACCCGAACCAGGATTTGTTATTAAGTTTAGAGCAGTTGGTCCTGAGAAACCAACCGTAGGTGCAGCAGTATAATTAACACCTCCATTTGAAGTGAACACTGAACCAACACCTGAAGAAGATTGCGGATTACCTGAAGTAAATGCCCCTTGATCACTATTGATGGTTAGTCCACCAGAAAAAGTTGCATTTCCTCCACCTTTTTGCATACTGAATGAAGCAGGACCTGCAATTTGTTGGAATACTGCTGAACTTGCAGCAGCACCAGAACCAGCACCAGCAGCAACACCAACAGTAAACGCTACTGAAGGAGCGGAAGAATAACCGCTACCCGCACTTGTCAAGTTTAAACTACGCACAGTTAGTGTAGTGGCATCATAATTAACTGATGCAGTTGCAACGGTTCCTACATATAAATAACTACCTGTTAGACCCGAAGTATGAGTTGGAGGTGTTGTAGCTGCAGTAGCTGCAGTAGCAACATATAAATTGCCTCCATAAAAATATTGAGTACCTATAGATGGAGCAACATTATAAGGCCAAGGGGTACCTAATGTACCTACAGTTCCTAACCATAATAAATTACTATTAGTACCACCTAAACCACTAGTATGTATAGGAGCAACAGTACCAAGACCTGCTGTTGAAGTCCCTAAGTACACATTACCACCAGATACATAACGAATATTGCTAGCACTAGCACCACCACTCGTCCATCGTGTACAAGCAACACCAAAAACAATTGGAGACACCGAATATAATGAACCCATAGCAGTAACTGCAACACTCGCAACAGAAGTATTAAAAGCCAGACCGTAAACCTGAGCCGTATTGTCTAAGGTTAATTTACCATTCGTATTTAAAGAACCAGCACTTTGAGCTAATGTATTAGTTACAATTAAATTTTGAGTAGTAGTAACTGCATTACTACCAGTATTGCTGAACAATAAAGATCGAATAAAACCATTGGTCCCATCACCTACAAAAGTACCTGAACCCCCTAAGGTGGAACCGGAACCATTAAAAGTTAACCCCGAATTAGCAGTTGCTAAATTGGCAAAGCCATTATTAGTGAAATTACCACCTACAGTAATAGCTACACCAACCGGAGTAGCTACAGTAGAATAAGGTAAAAAGACGCCGCCACTATTAATAGTTAGATTACCTCCTAATGTCATAGCATTAGCAGTACCATTCCATTGTACTCTCCCTCCAATTGTTAGATTACGATAAGACGTAACTTGATCAACTGTGACTATCATTCCCGCAGGAATAGTAACATCATTACCAGCTCCAGGAACTGAACCTCCCCAAGTAGCTGCTGATGACCAAAGACCACCTTGAACTGCAGTAAAGGCAGCTGGCGCGTTTGCTACCATGTTAACTTCATCGATAGAAGCTGGAGGATTTGAAATAGTTGAACTATCTGATTTCCAACTAAAAACAAGTCTGTAAGTTGCGCCCGCTATTCCTGAAACAGTAATTGTTTCATTATTATAAGCTGCAGAACTTAATTTATACATGCCAGAAGTAGCTCCAGTACCAGAAACCTGAAAAGTTGCACTAAGTGCAGTGTTCGCCACAGGTACACCAATATTAGCAGTTGTACCCCAAAACACTTTTAAATTATCCCAGTCAGAAGTAGTAGAACCTTCACCGTTAGCTTTCCATTTGAATGCTAATGTTACAACAGTCTGACCAGCAGGGATTGTAACATCATAATACAAGTGTTGTATGGTACTTATTTGAGAATAAGTCCATGTTTGCGCTCCTGTGGCAGTAGAACTGACAAAGGCACATCTTGTACCTGCACTTACAACTGGTGTTGAGCCCGCAATCCAACTATCTGTAGTTGAATTTACAGCAGTCCAGTTGTTGGCTGCCAAAGTAGCTCCATTTTCAAATCCACCGTCTCCCGTGGGACTAATCAAAGTAGTCTGTCCATAATTACTAAATCCTAGTAAAAGGAATAGCAATGAAGCAAACCACTGAACCGAAGTTCGATTTTTAATGGAACCAGAAGAAGGCGGCGAACCGACACTACTTGTGTTCCACATTTTAAGGCAAGATGTTAATCTCGAACTCAAAAGAGTGTAGTTTCTAATCATAATTAAAAAAAATTGGGTTAAATGAGACTGTTAAGATAATCACAATGTTAAGAATATGTGAAGCAAAAATGAACCAAATCGATTAAAAACCCATTTAATCGATTAACAACATTTGTTTTCCTAAAAAATTACTAAACTACCTGAAAATGTAATTCTTTTCGTGTAGTAAAAATTGGATCGCGTTTTGACAAAATAAAAAAGAAAACAATTAATAATGAAGGATTTAAAATAATTGCGAAAGCAGGTGTTAATTTTCAAAAGTATTCATAAAAAAAGCCCCAATACACTAAAAATGCATTGGGGCTCTAAACTATAAAACTTTGTTTTAGTAAACCACTTTCTTAGTAACAACTCCCCCGTTTTCACCTTCTATTTTTACCAATAACACTTGCTGCGTTGTTGGTAAAGTGGTAAATACCGTGGTTGTAGTTCCTACTTGTTTTTGGGTTGCTAATATTCTTCCTCTGATATCAAATACAGTAACCGTTTTCATAATCTCGGTACCCGAATTGACAATTAAACCTTGTTGGCTTTTATACACAATAACAGAATTTTCATTAAATACAGGATTATTTGTACCTAAAGTAGTAGTTGTGTAACGCAGTAAGAATCGTTCTTCAAACGTACCAATTTCTGTAGCAAAAGTGTAAGGCCCTTCGGTTAAATCATGTACTACATTTAAAAGTCGATCTTCCAAATAAACATGCTGCGAAGTAAACAAACCATCATATTGCGGCATTGTTATCGTATAGCTACTTGCCGTAGTTGATTTATACGCTAAGGGTACCGTATCCGAATTTTCAAAAGGCAATGGTCGTCCTTGTATAGCTATTTTCTTTGTGTCAACCATAGTGTAAAGTGAAATTACATTTGGTGTTTCTGACATCTCAGCATCAAATAATCGGTCAATTCCCATGGTGGCGCTTTCAACATAACCTACCAATATTTCTCTAAAAGCACCTTGCGCATTAGCAATATTTAACCAATAACGATGTTTTTCAAGTGAATTCGTACTTTGTCCAAGCGTTGGATTGGATGTTCTAAAAAACTGCGCATTGTTACCAGCTACACGCATAGCGTTTGTGAAATTAGCAAAATAATTTGGTCCAGCACCAGTAATAGTCGCTACCCCTTTGGTAAAGAACCCTTGACCAGAAGCGATATAACCAGTAGGTTGCGTATTATTACCTGCACCATTAACGCCTGAAGGCTGCGTACCAGTTCCTCCAAGTAAAGTATAAATGGCATAATCATCATTAGTATATTGATACGTTCCATTTCCAATTGGAGCTATATTGGTGTTATGAGTCCAGAAATAAAGCGCACCAACATTAGGATTTGCTGTAATGAAATTATCGGCAAACAAGGAACTTGGATAAGGATTACCTAGCAAATTAAACTGATTGATACCTAAAGTAACGCCTATTTGAATCGATTGCGATCCATTATTAGGAACGCCAGCAAAACTAGCAGTATAATTTAAAGGGGTTGGCGTAAGCGGAGTTACGAATACAGGGAAATTAGAAGGAGCTCGTATTAGATATCCTTGCCCTACATCCATAAGGGTGGCAGAGGAAGTCACAACTTGCCAGTTCGGCGCAGTAGCTAAAGCATCGTAATAATAAAAAAGTGGGCTCAATGGTGATACCGCCACTAAATTTTGTGGATAAACCGGAGAAGACCAATAAGTATAATCTAATTTATACATTGGAGTTGATGTTCTTCTAAAAGTAATATTTCCGGTATTTCCTCCCGAATATACTCCTGCTGCATTAGTCACCGTATTAGGCTGATGCAAACTCACATCAAATAAAGTATCTTCAAAAGTCAGTGTTCCTGCGTTAACAGCTACTGTATTTTCAACAGTAAGTGTTCCTCGGTCAAACAAAACCGTACCGCTAGTTACAATGACACTACAAGCTGATACATTACCGGACGTAGCCGATGCGTTTACAGAAGAGGTAAAATTACCTTGAAACTCGGCGCTGATAGCACTAGTTGGACCAGTTCCATTAGACCAAACACCAGTCCAAATGGCTTTATTGATTGTAATCGCTACTGTAGTTATAGTAGAACATCCTGTTCCGCCAACGGTACTTGTAGTAGTAACCGTTGCATTAGTAAGACCTTTAAAATAAACTGTAGCTGAATTGGTTAAAGCAACATACGGAATCGTGCAAGCGGCATCTGTAAACAAAGCTCCTGCCGTGGTAGCCCAAGTAAAGAAATTAGCCGTACCCGAAGTAGCGGTTAGCACTTGAGGAACATTAGCACAAATAGAAGCGGCACTTGGCGTAACGGTAGTTACGAAACCTGAAGCCGAAACGGTAGTAGCAGTTGAAGATGTAGCCACTGCAGCCGCACAATTAGTAGCATTAGTATAATTTATAGTTACCGTTTTGACACCTGTTGTTAGCCATTGAAGAGTAACCGTATTACTCGCGGTACCAAGTCCGCCAGAAGTTATAGTATAATCTGTACCTAATACACCCGGAACGGTCCAAATATAATTGGTCTGACCGGCTTGAGTGGTATATGTAACATTGCTTAAAGCACAAGCAGTAGCGCCCGGCTGAACCGTAAATGTTACTGTTGGACGCGGATTGATTACGAAAGTCGTAGCAGTTCTACAAGTAGCATTAGAAGAACACGCCGCATAAAAAGTTGTAGTACCCGCAGTATTCGTATTAGGCAATCCAGAACCTGCAACGCCAACCGGATTAAACGAAGCACCGCCGGTTCCTAATGGAGAACCGCCCGTAGCAGAAGTGTACCAATTCATGTTTGGACTTCCTTGTAACATGATTTGACCTCCAGATGGTGGCGTAATCGTCCAGTTATAAGCTCCAGAAACGTCACCGGTTCCACCCCATGATGTTGTGAATAAGATATAAGTTGTTCCTGCTGTTAAAGCAATAGTAAGTCGCGGTTGCAATCCTCCATTAGAGTCATCATCGCCTATTATATAAGTTCCCGAGCCACAATTTCCAGCAGTAAAAGGTGCTGTGGTAATATACCCCATGGCATCAAACGGACTCGCCATTTGAAACACATGCGTACCACTAACGCTTACCTGAAATTGAACCGATTGATAATTTCGTATTGATCCACCAAGAAATGCACACGCCGTTGAATTTCCTCCCGCAGGAGCTGGTCGCGGAGCTACTAAATCTACACCAGCATTCATAGTGCCTCCGATAGAGGTACCCGAATTCACAAAACCATTACAAACCGTAGCTGTAGTCATTGATCCTGAACCGCCTTGGCAAATAACCACGCCTGTTGTTACTGGTGGGGGTAGCAAAACAGAAAAAGGAGTTAAACTAAATCCTGTTGCTGTGGCATTTATAACTCTTATTAAACCAGAATTAGCACCCGCAGGAATAGTGGCCGTGATTTGAGTAAGACTATTTACAACAAAAGTCGCAGGGACACCATTAAAGGAAACCCCAGTAACAGCATAAGGACTAGGAGAACTAAAAAAATTGCTTCCAGTTATGACCACGGTTGTGCTCGTGCCACAGTTATTATTTGCTGGTGTGAAACTCGTAATCGTAGGAGCAACAACACAACTAACAAAAGCGGACCATCCCGCACGCAGTACTGATCCATCGCTTGTAAATCTGAAAGTCAATGATCCATCTGCTGCAGATGAAGTAATGATTCCCGGTGAAAGCGTTCCATAAAAAGAACCCGCCGGACAAGTACCCGCATTAAAACCTGCTGGTAATCCAGAGCCAATTAAGGGCGCCGCTATGCTATTACCGTTAAAAATAGACAATCCGTCATATTGTGCTTCTGTAGCGAAGGAATTAAAATTCACTTGTACTTTGGTTCCTGCACTTGTAGGAAACAGCGTAACGGTATACGCTTCACTATTTTGATAATCTGCTGCGCCACTACCACTATCAAAGAAGCTATAATCGCAACCAATTCTAGAAGTACCGTTTGTAACTGCATCTAACACTAAAGGAGTTAAACCCACTGAGGTGGTAAACGAAGTCGGTACAGACCACGAACTAAAATAACCCGAACAATTGGAACGCACCCATATATAATAGGTAGTACTTGACGACAAGCCTGCTAAGTTAACTGTGGTTACTCCTGCTGGTGTGGTTCCAGTTGGAGACGCACTATATGGAGGAGTTGCATTTGAAGTACTTAAAAAATACTGGTACCCATTGGCTGGTGGCGAATAAGGTGCTGCCGGAGCTAGCCAAGTAACCGTAGCGGCAGAAGCGGTTATAGCCGAAGCTGCTAAAGTTCGACCCGGTCCACACGTTTCCTGAATTAAGTTGATATTATCTAAAATAATAAGCGTATTAGGCGCAGCCGAAACGCTAGCCAATTCAAACCGAATGTAGTACGTACCTACGAAGCCCGTTGTGAAATTTACAATCGCGGTGCTTAATCCTGTTACGTTTACATTAGAAGCCAGCAGTGTGTTTATATTGGCTGCAGTAGGCGCATTTGCGGTTACACCGTAATAAACATTTAAATTCAAATTACCTAAGGCACTACCGTAATCATACGACAAACGATACTCAGTAACACCCGCCAAATTAACGCCTCTGGTGAACCAATTAGTACCTACAACATTATTGGTCAAATACCCATTAACGGTATTTACTTGCCAACTCGCGTTGTCTGAAAAAGTACATGAAGGAATCGCACTCGTAGGCTGCCCATTAAAGTTTTCTGTATAAGGTGGGCTAATGCCCGCACAAATGGTACTAAAAGCGGCCGAAGGTCCTACCCAAGCACTTTGTGTACCACCACAATTAGAGCGTACCCAGTAGTAATAAGTAGTAGACGGAAGCAAACCTGTTAAAAAGCGGTTAGGAGCAACACTAGTATAACTCGGCGTACCTGGTACTGCGGCTATATTAGTATCAACATAAATATCATAACCCGCTGGTGGTCCTGCAGCTGCAACCCATGAGGCAGTTGCACGGTTAGAACGAATATCTGTTACAGCGTTCAAAGCACCGGGTGCCGAACAAGCAGTTCCCGAAACACATTTTACCGTAATTCTAAAACCGTCTGTAGTTGATGCTGTTCCTAAATCTGATATAAAACGAACCGACATAGGAGCATTTATAGCACCAGCATAAAAAACTGTACCCGGATTACTTGCTCCTGTATAGTTAGTTAATGTAGGAGTTCCACCTGATACAGAAATATAATCAAGCGGATCTGCATTTGTATTGAAGGTTACAAAGGTTATCTCTAATTTGTCACCCGCAGTAGGCGTAAAAGTTAAATTATTATCTTGACTGAAATTATAGAAATCATATTCCCCTCCAACATCAAATAAGGTATATTCAGCAGGATATAAAAGAGGATTTACTCCAATAGTTGATGAACAAACTGCTGTAACGTTTAATTCTGGGATAATTAAATTATTTAACGCAGGATTTTTTGAAGACCAAGATATGTCATCCAACCACATTATCCTTGGCACAGGGTAGGGACCAATATTTCTATTGTCTAATATCCTGAACTTTATGTTAGTGTTGCCGTAACCAGATACTGGTGCCGCATCAAATTTTACCGATATTCGTTGCCAAGTGGTAGTTAACGACACTCCCGTAGTAATAAGGTCAGCAGCACCACCCGGAAAAGTATAAGTAGCAATACCGTAGTTAGTTAAGGCTGTAGCATTTTTCAAACTCTGCCAACCGTTTACGCCATCATTAATCTGCAAATCATAAAACGCAGCTGATCCTGCATTTCTTTTCATCCAAAAGGAAAAAACATCCGGATTGCTAATGGTTGGGGTTTCAACGTAATTACCTACATTTGTTGACTGTAAAGCATTATTACCTGTCCTTGGGGTAGCACTAATACCGCCAGTAGCACGCGCAGGTGGATTGAACGCTGCAAAACCACCAGGTCCGCCAGTGGAATAACCAGCAGGCAAAGTACCACTATTATAATGTTCATACACGTTACATTGGGCCTGCGAAATCGTAGTAACTCCTATAAGAAGGGTAAGAACAGCTAGTGTTCTAAAATAAAAACAGGCAACTTTACTCGGGGTCGTAAGTAAAAATTTTTTCATACTTTTTCTTTTTTTTATAAACAGTATCAGTATAGCTTAAAAGTACTACACTGCGGTTAAGACGTTAAAACTACGCCATAAAAACAAATTAACAACAGTTATAGTATCAAAAAGTGCAATTTTTCGACAAACAGTACAAACTACCGATAAACGCACCATTAGGATGGGTTTAACGATAGACGTGTGTCAATGTTTACTAAAAAACATCCAATTTTTAGTGAAATAAAACACTAAAAACTCCCCAAATGTACATTTTATTTTAAAATTTCAATACAGTAAATCAACAAATTATCAACACTTTACACAATTTGTTAATAAAAGTTTAACTTGTTTAGCGAATTACTTACCAAAATAGTAACAATAAGGTAACACACTACAAATCCCGCTGTAATTCCCCCGCTACCGCGCGAATCCCCCGCTACCGCGCGAATCCCTTCGCGTGCGTCTTGTTAGTAATTATATTATAATATTTACAAAAAGAGTTATAGTAGGAGTAGGAATTATAAATTTCATAATCCAGAAAGATTGTATTTTGTGAGTTTTGCAGTTGTGGGTTGGTTAGTTGTTATTCAATATTTTAAATTATAAAAACCACACGAAGGGATTCGTGCGGTAGCGGGGGCAATTAGAACCCCATTGTCACCCTGAGCGCAGTCGAAGGGCTCCCAATCACAACAAAACACAATTAGAACCCCGCTACCGCGCGAATCCCTTCGCGTGTGTCCCCACTACCGCGCGAATCCCTTCGTGTGTGTCTTGGTAGCGGGGGCAATTAGAACCCCATTGTCCCCGCTACCGCGCGAATCCCTTCGCGTGTGTCTTGTTAGTAATTATATTTACAAAAAGAGTTATAGTAAGAGTAGGAATTATAAATTTCATAATCCAGAAGGATTGTATTTTGTAAGTTTTGCAGTTGTGTTTTGGTTAGTTGTTTTTCAATATCTTAAATTATAAAAACCACACGAAGGGATTCGTGCGGTAGCGAGGGGGGTTGCTTAGTTGTTTTTCAATATTTTAAATTATAAAAACCACACGAAGGGATTCGTGCGGTAGCGGGGGTGTTGGTTAGTTGTTTTTCAATATTTTAAATTATAAAAACCACACGAAGGGATTCGTGCGGTAGCGGGGGTGTTGGTTAGTTGTTTTTCAATATTTTAAATTATAAAAACCACACGAAGGGATTCG